>CAMBVS010000014.1 GCA_945871425.1 Rhizobium sp. Q54
CGACCACATGAAGCGGATCGCCGACAAGCTGTTCGGCGAGGACTACTACTGGTCGATCCTGGCCGCCGGCCGCTTCCAGATGCCGTTCCTCACCCACGCCGCGACCATGGGCGCCAATGTCCGCGTCGGCCTCGAGGACTCGCTCTGGCTCGGCCGGGGCCAGCTCGCCAAGTCGAACGCCGAACAGGTCGCCAAGATCCGCCGCATCATCGAGGAGCTGTCGATGGAGATCGCGACGCCGGACGAGGCCCGCAAGATGCTGGATCTCAAGGGCGGGGACACGGTCGGATTCTGATGCCGATCTCAGGCAAGACGGCGGTCTACGGCATCATCGCCGATCCCATCGGCCATGTCCGTGGGCCGACCCTCTTCAACCCGCTGTTCGAGACGCTGGGCATGGACGCGGCGATGGTGCCGTTCCATGTCAGCGCCACCTCGCTGCAGCGTGCCGTCGCCGGATTCCGCGCGATAGAGAGCCTGAAGGGCTGGCTGGTCACCAATCCGCATAAGTTCTCGATGTTCCATCTCTGCGACCAGGTCGATGCCTCGGGCACGCGGCTGCAGGCGGTCAATGTCGTCCGCCGCGAGGCGGACGGTCGCCTGATCGGCGGCAACTACGACGGCGCCGGCTTCGTCAACGGGCTCCGCCACGACGGCATCGAGCCGACGGGCATGAATGTGCTGATGCTGGGCGCCGGCGGCGCCGCCCGCGCCATCGCCTTCGCGCTGGCCGAGGCCGGCGTTCGTCGCCTCGCCATCGCCAACCGCACACGCGTCAATGCCGAAAGCCTGGCCGAGACGACGCGCAAGTTCTTTCCGAACTTCGCGGTCGAGGTCGCCGCTGCCGAGGCCGGCGATCATGAGATGATCGTCAACACGACCTCGGCCGGCCTCAAGCCCGACGATCCGCTGCCGCTGGAGACCGCCGGGCTCAAGAAGGCGACCACCGTCGTCGACATCATCATGAATCCGGAGATGACCCGGCTGCTGACGCTCGCCAGGGAGCGCGGCTGCCGCATCCATCTCGGCCGCCACATGCTGGATTCGCAATTCCCGCTGCTCGCCCGTCACCTGGGCGTGCCGATATCCTGAAGGAGACGACCTCATGGCCAAGCTGAAGATCTATGGCATCGCCAAGTCGCGGGCGTTCCGCACACTCTGGGTTGCCGAAGAAGCCGGCGTCGCGTTCGATCATATCCAAACCACCTTCGGCGAGGACTCGAAGCAGCCGGAGTTCCTGAAGGTCAACCCGATGGGCCAGGTCCCGGCGATCGAGGATGACGGCTTCACGCTGTCGGAGTCGATGGCGCTCAACCTCTACATCGCCAAGAAGTACGGCAAGGGGAGCCTCTACCCCTCCGACCTCCAAGGCGAGGCCAAGTGCTGGCAGTGGGCGTTCTTCGCCGCAACCTCGCTCGAGCGCTCGATGGGCCTCTTCGTCGCCAATACCTACGTGCTGCCGGCCGAGAAGCGAAACGAGTCGGTCGCCAAGGAGAATTTCGAGGCGGTGAAGCGTCCGCTCGCCGCGGTCGATGCCCAGCTCGCGAAAGGGCCGTATCTTCTCGGGCAGAATTTTACCGTCGCCGACCTCTGCGTCGCCTCGGTGCTCTACGGCGCCTGGTTCAACAAGCACGATTTCTCGGCGACGCCGAAGCTCAAGGACTGGCTCGATCGCTGCCTGACCCGCCCGGGCGCCATGGGCGCGCGAAAGCTGCGGGAGGCCGCCTAAAGCCCTATCACCAGCGGCGAGGACAGCTGTCGCACGGCCTTGACGATGGCCATGCCGACGATCATGCCGGTCTTGGGGTTGCTCACGGTCGGCAGGATGTCCTCGACGAAGGTGAAGCTGCCGAAGGCGCCGCAGGCCCGGACCTCGATCACATGCGTGGTGATCGTCGGATCGGCGATGATGATCAGATGCGTCTTGTCGAGGCCGGCCCCGGCCAGCGCCACGGCAGCGGAGATGTTGACGTTCTGCGGATAGCGGCGCGCGCCGTCCCGCACCGGGCCTTCGTAGACAGTGAACGGCGCCTTCAGCGTGTTGAGATCGACCATCGTCTCGGCCTCGGTGCCGAACCAGGCCGACGGCTGCTTGCGGACCGTCATCACCACCTCGTCGAGGCCGCCGATGGCGGCGGCGGACAGCGTGTCGAGCGCACCGATGCCGGCCGAAGGCAGGATCAGCCGGTGGCCGCTGACCTTCGCCGTCGCGATCAGCCGCTCGCGGAGCGCGTCGTCGGTGAGCGCGCCGACGGAGGTCACCAGCATGTCCGAGCGTTTCAGCGCCCGCTCGGCATGATCGCGCACCGCCTGATGGCCGGCACCCTCGACCACGGCATCGACCTTCACCGCGAAGAACTTGTCGGCGTCGTTGGTCACCAGGAACGGCGACTTGCCGTCGCGGGACTTCCGCACCAAGGCGGCGGCGATCTCGACATCCGGCAGCACGCCGGCGGCGATGGCGGCCGAGACCTGCTCGCCGATCGCACCCAGCCCCATCAACCCGATCCTGAACATCCTCAGCCCCCCTTCGCCCCATGGCGGTCGCGCCAGATCCGCTTGGCCGTCTCCGGCACCGCGGCCTTCTCGCCCGTCGCGTTGATGAACATGACACAGAGCGCGGTCGCCTTGTTGACCAGGCCCTTGCCCAGAGCCCAGGCGGCGTAGTGCATGACCAGACTGCTGGTCCGGAAGCTGACGACGCGGGCGCCGATCAGCACCTCGTCCCGGTAATGCAGCGGCTTGTGGTACTCGACCTCGATCTTGGCCAGCACCGGCCCGACGGCGTCGGGCTTGAGCACAATGCCGACCTCGTCCAACGCCCGGATGCGGGCGTCCTCGTACCACTCGAGATAGCTGGTGTGGTTCACATGCGCATAGGCATCGACCTCGCTCCAGCGCACCTGGTGGCGGACCAGGATCGGCCAGTCGCCTTCGGCCTGGAAGTCGGCGCGGAGCCTGTCGTCGAGCACGAGGGTCATGACGCTCCGCATAGCCCGATTGCCGCGATACCGGAAGCCTCGCCTTGACACCCCCGAAACGGCGCGATCCTTTTGGGGCATGACCGAACCAAGCCCCACGCGCGAGCTCTACCCGGCGATCGAACCCTACGAGACCGGCATGCTGCCGGTGGGCGACGGACACACGCTCTACTACGAGCTTTCGGGCAACCAGAAGGGGAAGCCCGTTGTCTTCCTGCATGGCGGGCCGGGCGGCGGGACGCAGCCCCTGCAACGCCGTTTCTTCGACCCTGCGCGCTACCGCATCGTGCTTTTCGACCAGCGTGGCGCCGGGCAATCGACGCCGTCCGGCTCGCTCGAAGCCAACACCACCCGCCACCTGGTCGAGGATATCGAGACGCTCCGGCGCCACCTCGGAGTCGGCCGCTGGGTGGTGTTCGGCGGCTCCTGGGGCTCGACCCTGGCGCTGGCCTATGCCGGCGCGCATCCGGAAGCCTGTGTCGCCCTGGTGGTGCGCGGCATCTGGCTCGGGCGCAAGCGCGACATCGACTGGTGGATCTACGGCCTGAACCGCATCTACCCGGATCATTGGGAGGCGTTCGCCGGCCATCTTCCTCCGTGGGAGCGCGACGATCTCGTCGAGGGCTACGTCCGCCGCCTGGCCGACCCCGATCCGAAGATCCACATGCCGGCGGCCATCGCCTGGCGCAGATTCGACCAGAGTGCCTCCACCCTCCTGCCGCGGGAGGATGACCCGGCGCCCGCCGGTCCCCGCACGCTGGCGGTGGCTCGGATCGAGGCCCACTACGTCCGCCATCTGGCATTCCTCGAGGACGGCGAGCTGCTGCGCGGCATCGGCCGCTTCCGCCACGTTCCGGCGGCGATCGTCCATGGGCGCTACGACATGATCGCCCCGGTCGAGGGGGCATTCGCGCTCGCCCGTGCCTGGCCCGAGGCCAAATTCACCCTGGTCGAGGGCGAGAGCCACTCCATTTCCGACCCCGGCATCCGCCGGGCGCTCCTGGAGGCGACCGACCGCTTTGCCGGCCTCGACTGAGCCCCAGCCTCGCCTTGACAGGCTCCGACCCCGGCCCGAGACTTTTCCCTTAAGAAATCCAAGGTCAGAGCGTGCCCGATCAAGCCCTTCCCGCCGATCTCTACCCGGCGATCGAACCCTATCAGACAGGGATGTTCCCGGCCGGCGACGGGCACCAGCTCTACTACGAGCTCTGCGGCAACCCGAAGGGGAAGCCGGTCGTCTTCCTCCATGGCGGCCCCGGCAGCGGCAGCTCACCCGACCACCGGCGGTTCTTCGATCCGAAGCGCTATCGTATCCTGGTGTTCGACCAGCGCGGCTGCGGCCGCTCGACCCCGACCGCCTCGATCGAGGCGAACACCACCCAGCACCTGATCGCCGACATCGAGGCGCTCCGGCGCCACATCGGGGTTAAACGCTGGGTCGTCTTCGGCGGCTCCTGGGGCTCGACCTTGGGCCTCGCCTACATCGCCGCCCATCCGGAGGCCTGCACCGCGATCGTGCTCCGCGGTATCTGGCTCTGCCGGAAGTCGGACCTGCAATGGTGGCTCTACGGCGTCCGTACCATCTTCACCGAGTTCTGGGACGACTTCGCCAACTACCTGCCGGAAGCCGAGCGCGGCGACATCCTAGAAAACTACTTCAAGCTTCTGGTTCATCCCGATCCCGCCGTGCACATGCCGGCGGCGGCCAACTGGAAGACCTACGAATCCCGCATTGCCTCCCTGATCCCGAAGCCCGGCAGCGAAAAGCCGCAAAGCCCACGCACGCTGGCGATGTCGCGGATCGAGGCCCACTACATGCGGAACAACGTGTTCCTGCCGGAAGGCGCGCTTCTGAACGCGGTACCGCGGTTCCGTCATGTCCCGGCCGCGATCATCCACGGGCGCTATGACGTGATCTGCCCGGCCGAGGGCGCCATCGCGCTCGCCCGCGCCTGGCCGGAGGCTACGTTGACCATGGTGCCCGATGCCGGCCACTCGGCGATGGAGCCCGGCATCCGGACGGCACTGGTGGCGGCGACCGACCGCTTCTGCGATCTCGATTGAACGGAGACTAGCTCATGCTCAGAAACTGGCTGGCAGTCGCCGCCGTACTCATTGCCGCGCCCGCCTCGGCCCAGGAGCTGAAGATCGGGCTCGGCGCCATGGCCCGCTCGATGGACCCGCACTTCTACAATTCGGGTCCCGACGTCGCCAACATGCTGCACGTCTACGACAAGCTGGTGCTCCAGGACGAAAAGCAGGGCCTGATCCCCGGCCTCGCCACCTCGTGGAAGGCGGTCGACGCGACCACCTGGGAAGTGAAGCTGCGGGAGGGCGTCACCTTCCATGACGGCTCGCCCTTCACCGCCGAGGACGTCGTCTTCACCGTCAAGCGTGCGGTCGACGTGCCGAAGTCGGGCTCGCCCTTCTCGCTCTACGTCAACACGATCAGGGAAGTGGTCATCAAGGGACCGCACCTGGTCCACCTGAAGACCGCCGAGGCCGCGCCGCTGCTGCCCTGGGACATTTCCACCTTCGCTATCATCTCGAAGAAGCACGGCGCGACCGCGGCGACCGAGGACTACAACTCCGGCAAGGCCGCCATCGGCACCGGCCCCTACAAGCTGGTCTCCTACTCGCCCAACGAGAAGATCGTCTTTCAGCGGAACGACGCCTATTGGGGCCCGAAAGAGCCCTGGGCCAAGGTGACCTTCTCGCTGATCGCCAACCAGGCGTCGCGGACCGCGGCGTTCCTGGCCGGCGACGTCGATGCCATCGACACGGTGGCGACCCAGGACATCGCGCGGCTGAAGACCACCGCCGGCGTCGGCCTCTGGCCGTCGCTCTCCAACCGCGTCATCTACCTGATCCTGGACAGCCACCGCGACGTCGCCGAGCATGTCCGCGACAACGACGGCAAGGCGATGACGGTCAACCCGCTGAAGGATGCGCGGGTCCGCCAGGCCCTCTCGCTCTCGATCAGCCGCGAGGCGCTGGTCGACCGGATCATGGAAGGCGAAGGGGTGCCGACGGGCCAACTCGTCCCGCCCGGCATGTTCGGCCATGATCCGTCCCTCAAGACACCGGCACAGAACCTGGATGCGGGGAAGAAACTGCTGGCCGACGCCGGCTATCCCAAGGGTTTCCAGCTGACACTGCACGGCTCCAACGGCCGCTACCTCAACGATGCCAAGATCACCCAGGCGATTGGGCAGATGTTCGTCCGCGTCGGCATCGACACCAAGGTCGAGACGCTGCCGCGCGCCGTCTTCGGCACGCGTGGCAACGAGTTCGGCTTCTCGGTCGGGCTGTTCGGCTGGGGCACCGACACCGGCGAGGCCGCCTCGCCATTGAAGGCGCTGATCCAGACCCGCGACAAGGCCACCGGTGCCGGCGCCTCGAACCGCGGGCGCTACTCCAACCCCAAGATCGACGCGGTGATCGTCGAGGCGCTCCGTACCATCGACGACAAGAAGCGCGAAGCCCTGCTACAGCAGGCGACCCGCATGGCGATGGAGGACGGCGCGATCATTCCGCTCTATTTCCAGGCCAACGCCTGGGCGACCCGCGGCCCGATCACCTGGACGCCGCGCACCGACGAATTCACCCTTGCCATGTCTGCGAGGCCGAAATGACCGACGACGCAGCCGCCCGCCCGTTGACGATCGCCGAGGCCCGCGCCCAGTTTCCGGGGGCGGAGCGCTGGGTTTATGCCAACGTCGCTTCCAAGGGCATCATCTCGAAGGCGAGCCGGGCCGCGATCGACGAGGTCGCCGATGCCCAGATGACGGGCGAGGAGATCAAGGAGGAGTATGCGAATACGCTCGCGCGCGTACGCTCCGGCTTCGCCAAGCTGATCGGCGCCAGGCCGCACGAGGTCGCCGTCACCAAGAACGTGTCGGAAGGCCTGAATGCTATCGGCTCGGCGATGGACTGGAAGCCGGGCGACAACGTCGTCATCTGCACCGAGCTCGAGCACCCGAACAACGTCTATCTCTGGATGAACCTCGCCGATCGCGGCGTCGAGGTTCGGGGCGTCAAGTCCAAGGACGGCATGATCGACGCGACGACCGTCGCCGAGGCCGTGGATGCGCGCACGCGCATCGTCTCGGTCTCGACCGTCACCTTCACGCCGGGCTACCGCACCGATGTCGCCGCCATAGCCAAGGCGACGAAGAAGGTCGGCGCGCTGATGCTGGTCGATGCCGTCCAGTCAGCCGGCGTGCTCTCGATCGACGTCGAGGCGATGGGCATCGATGCGCTCGCGACCTCGACCAGCAAGGGCCTGCTCGGCGTCATGGGCCTCGGCATGCTCTATGTCAGCGACCGCTGGGTCGAGCGCCTCAAGCCGGCCTGGGTCGCGCGCTTCAGCGTCGTCACCGGCAAGCACGAGTCCGACCTCGGCGACGGCGTGCTGCGCCTCCAGCCCGACGCGCGCCGCTTCGAGATCGGCAACTACAACTGGATCGGCATCGCCGCCCTCGACGCCTCCCTCGACCTGATCCTCGGCATCGGCCCGGAGAAGATCGAGCGCCACGCCGTCGGCCTCGCCAAGCGGCTCGCCGGCGGGCTCGAGCAGTTGGGATACCCGGTCTGCCGGCCGCCGGCGGAATGGGCCCGCAGCCACATCGTCACCATCGGCACGCTCGGCGCCGGCGACGCCTACACCTCTGACGACGCACGCCTCAACCGCTTTTCGGCGGCGCTCAAGGAGGCGAACGTCAAGTTCACCGTCCGCCGCGGCCTCGTCCGCTTCGGCCTGCATCTCTACAACAACGAGGCCGACGTCGACAAAATCCTGGAAGTTGCCCGCGCCAGCGCGTGAGCCACCCCACCCTAACCCTCCCTATCAAGGGGGAGGGAGTAAGATCTCGTCCGCTCCTCGTGCCCCCCTCCCCCCTTCGTCGGGGAGAGGTGGGGTGGGGGGCATCTTCGGAGCCTCGATGAACGACCTCTCCGGCCTTCTCATCGTCACCCTCGAACAGGCGGTGGCGGCGCCCTATTGCTCGGGCCGGCTCGCCGATGCCGGCGCCCGCGTCATCAAGATCGAGCGCGCCGAGGGCGACTTCGCCCGGCGCTACGACAAGGCGGTGAAAGGCGAGTCGGCCTATTTCGTCTGGCTCAACCGGGGAAAGGAGTCGCTCACCCTCGACATCAAGGACGACGCCGACAAGGCGCTGCTCGCCCGCATCCTCGCCAAGGCCGACGTGCTGATCCAGAACTTGGCGCCGGGCGCGGCCGAGCGTGCCGGTTTCGGGTCCGAGGAATGGCGGAAGCGCAACCCGCGCCTGATCACCTGCGACATCTCCGGCTACGGCGAGGAGGGTCCCTACGCCGACATGAAGGCCTATGACCTGCTGGTCCAGGCCGAGACCGGGCTCTGCTCGATCAATGGCGGCCCCGAAGCGCCCGCCCGTGTGGGGGTGAGCGTCTGCGACATCGCCGCCGGAATGGCGGCGCATGCGGCGATCCTGCAAGCGCTCTATGCGCGGGAACGCTCGGGCGAGGGCCGCGGCATCAAGACCTCGCTCTTCGCCGGCATGGCCGACTGGATGACGGTGCCCTATCTGCACCTAGTCTATGGCGGCAAAGCGCCGGAGCGGAGCGGCCTCGACCATCCATCGATCGCCCCCTACGGCCCCTACCGCTGCGCCGACGGCGCCGTGCTGGTCTCAATCCAGAACGAGCGCGAATGGAGGAGCCTCTGCGAGGGTGTGCTGCAGGCGCCGGGCCTCGCCACCGAAGCCGCCTTCGCCGACAACCTGATCCGCGTCGCCAATCGCGACGCGCTCAAGCTTAGGATGGAAGCGATCCTGACAAGGCTGCCGCGGGTCGAGGTCGAGCGTCGGCTGAAGCAGGCCCAGGTCGCCTATGGCGGCCTCAACACCGTCGCGGACTTCGCCAGGCATCCGCAGCTCCGCACGGTTCCGGTCGAGACGCCGGCCGGTGCCATCGACCTGATCGCGCCACCGGTCGCGATCACCGGCGACACGCTCGCGCTCGGCCCGGTGCCGGCCGCCGGCCAGCACACCGATGCGATCCGGCGGGAATTCGCCGCTTGAGGTCACGCCGGCCGGCCAACATCGTCGTGCCGATGATCGTCGCCTGCGCCAACTTCATGCAGAACCTGGATTCGACGGTGATCGCGACGGCGCTGCCGGCGATCGGCCAGTCGCTGGGCGAGGATCCGCTCCGCCTCAACCTCGCCATCACCTCCTATCTGCTCAGCCTCGCCATCTTCGGCTTCATCGTCGGATCGATCGGCTGCAGCTTCGCCAACTCGCTGAGCGAGCTTGTCATCGCCCGCATCGTCCAGGGCATGGGCGGGGCGATGATGGTGCCGGTCGGACGCCTTGTCCTGCTCCGCAGCGTGCCGAAGTCCGAGCTGGTCAGCGCCATGGCCTACCTCACCATCCCGGCGCTGATCGGCCCGGTGATCGGGCCGCCGCTGGGCGGCCTCATCGTCACCTTCTTCTCCTGGCACTGGATCTTCTTCATCAACGTGCCGATCGGGATTCTGGGCATCGTGCTGGTGACGCTCTACATCCCCGAGGTGCGGGAGCCCCATCCGGGGCGGCTCGACTTCCCCGGTTTCGTGCTGGCCGCGCTCGGCCTCGCTGGACTGGTTTTCGGCTTCGAAACGGTGGGACGGGGCGCAGTGCCGGACTGGGTCACCTTCGCCCTTCTCGCCGCCGGAACGCTGGCCGTCCTCGCATATCTGGCGCATGCGCGCCGGGTCGACTCTCCGATTGTCGATCTCGGCCTCTTCGCGCTTCCCACATACCGGGCGGCCGTGGTCGGCGGGTTCCTCTTCCGGGTCGGCATCGGCGGGCTGCCGTTCCTGCTGCCGATGCTGCTGCAGGTGGGCTTCGGGCTCTCTGCTCTCTCCTCCGGCTTGATCACCTTCGCCAGCGCCGCCGGCGCGCTTACGATGAAGTTCACCGCCGGGCCGATCATCCGGGCGCTGGGATTCCGCCGGGTGCTGCTCTGGAACGTCGGCCTTTCCAGCCTCTTCCTGTTCGCCTACGGCTTCTTCGAGCCGACGACCTCGCATCTCGTCATCTTCCTGGCCCTGCTCGCCGGCGGCTTCTTCCGCTCGCTGCAGTTCACCGCGACCGCGACCTTGACCTTCGCCGACGTGCCGCCGAAGCGGATGAGCCGCGCCACCAGCCTGTCGGCGATGATGCAGCAACTTTCGCTCAGCCTCGGCGTCGCCATCGGCGCGCTCATCCTTCACCTCTCCGTCGTCTTCCGCGACGGCGCCCAGCTCTTGGCCCAGGACTTCCTGCCGGCCTTCATCGGCGTCGGCCTGATCTCGCTGACTTCAGTCTTCCTATTCCTGCCGCTGGCGCCCGATGCCGGCGCCGAGGTCAGCGGCCATGACGGTGCCCGCAACCGGCGCACACAGACGGCGGATTAGTACCGGCTGAGTCCAGATCCTATTGCCACGCGCCGGGCGTCGGCGCAGACTTTCCGATGGGAAAAGAATTAATCGGGGAGTGATCAAATGTCAGGAAGACTCGTCGCCTATCTCCTGGGCGCGGTAGCGGCGGCGGCGCTGGTCGCCCCCCCACCCGCATTGGCCCAGAAGGTACTGAAAGTCGTGCCGCAGGCGGATGTCCGCGTGCTCGACCCCTTCGTCAACAACTCGGGCATCACCACCGAGTTCGCCTACATGGTCTATGACACGCTGCTCGCCGTCGACAAGGACGAGCGCCCGCAGCCGCAGATGGCCGAGAGCTTCCAGATGTCGGCCGACGGCCTCACCTATACCTTCAAGCTCCGACCGGGGCAGAAGTTCTCGGACGGCTCGCCGGTGCGTGCCGCCGATGTCGCCGCCTCGCTCAAGCGTTGGGCGGGCCGCGACATCGCCGGCAAGCGAATGGTCGAGCTCGGCGCGACCTTCGAGGCCGCCGACGACTCGACCATGCTCTTGAGGCTGAAGGAGCCATTCGGCCTCACGCTCGACACGCTGTCCAAGACCGTGTCGATGCCGACCTTCGTCATGCGCGAGAAAGAGGCGAATGTCGACGTCAACACCGCGGTAACCGACATCATCGGCTCGGGTCCCTACCTGTTCAAGAAGGACGAGTGGGTGCCCGGCAGCAAGGTCGTGTTCACCAAGAGCCCGACCGCCGTGCCGCGCAGCGACGCGCCGAACTTCTACGCCGGCGCCAAGCTTGCCAAGATCGAGCGCGTCGAATGGATCATCATTCCCGACACGGCCACCGCGAGCGCCGCGCTAACCCAGGGCGAGGTCGACTTCTGGGAATCGCCGCCGGGCGACCTGATCCCGATCCTGAAGCGCAACAAGGACATCAACATCGCAGTCCACAATCCGTCCGGCTTCATGGCCTATCTCCGGCCGAACTTCCTGCATCCGCCCTTCGACAACCCGAAGGCGCGGCAGGCGCTGCTCTATGCGGTGAACCAGCCGGACTACATGGCGTCGGCCATCGGCGGCGATCCCACCCTCTACAAGCAGTGCAACGCCTGGCTCGTCTGCGGCACGAAATACGCGAGCGAGGCCGGCACCGAGGACTTCAGGAAGCCCAATCTCGACAAGGCCAAGGCACTGCTGAAGGAAGCCGGCTACACCAACCAGAAGGTCGTGATCCTGCAGCCGTCCGACTTCAAGGTGATCCGCGACCTGACCGAGGTCACGATCCAGCGGCTTCGTGAGATCGGCATGAACATCGAGATCGAGTCGATCGACTGGGGCCAGCTGATCCTACGCCGCGGCAAGAAGGAGCCGATCGGCCAGGGCGGCTGGAGCATGTACCACACCTACTCGACCGGCTATGAGCTCGGGCCGCCGAACGCCAACTTCAATATCTCCGGCGCCTGCGAGCAGAAGAGCTGGTTCGGCTGGCCCTGCGATCCGGAGACCGAGCGGCTGCGCGACTCCTTCGCCAAGGAAGGCGATCTCGCCAAGCGCAAGGCGATCGCCGAGGCCCTGCAGAAGCGCGCCGTCGAGTTCGTGCACTACGTGCCACTCGGCCAGTTCTTCTCGCCGGTCGCCTACCGCACCAACCTCAAGGGCGTGATGCAGGTGCCGTGGGCGGTCTACTGGAACATCGAGAAGAACTGAGACTCAGCCTTATCGCCTAAGTCGAAGGATCGAGCGGGCCAAAAGCCCGCTCGATCTGCTTTGGCGTCTCCCGTTGACGGCGCCGTCATCGGACTCCCAGCGCCGTCCCGAAGAACTGGAGCGCCGCGGCCGCGATCTCGCCATGCAGGGCGCGGCGATCGACGCCGGCCTCGTCGATGCAGCCGCCGGGAAACTCGTCCTTGCCTTCCTGGTCGCATTCGTTGGTGAAGATCTCGTGACCCACCGGCCCGGGGATGACCCATAGCCTCGCGCCGGGAATGTGCTCCGCCGCGAATACGGCGTTTTCCTTGGGCGGTGTCTGCGTGTCGCCGGCGCCGACGGTCAGGAACGCCGGCACGGCGAGCTGACGCAGACCCTCGGGGCTCATGCCGAACGCCTGGACGATGCCCGGCGCCATGGCGAAAACGCCCTTCACGCGCCCGTCCCTGACCTCCAGCGCCGGCGCCGCGTCGAGCGGCAGGCCGCGACGGATGTGCTCGGGGATCCGTGGATTGTTGATGAACAGCCGCTGGAAGGCGAGGAACTTGTCGGCGTCGACGCGCGCTCCGCCGATCCACAGCGAGGTGAAGCCGCCCTGTGAATGACCGGCGACGCCGATCCGGTCGGCGTCGATATGCGCGCGCCACAGCGGATCGTCGAGCAGGAAGGTGATGGCGATCGAGAGATCGACGGGCCGCTGCCAGATCCTGTTGGCGAGATAACCGATGTCTCGGTCATAGGTGTTGGCGCGATAATGGTTCATGGCGGCGACGACATAGCCCTTGGCGGCGAGCGCCTGGGCGAACCAGGCATATTGCCAGGCATCGCTGCCGCGCCCATGCGACAGCATGATCAGCGGCCGCTTCCCGGCATCCGGCGCGACCGGCGCGGCAGGATAGACCGTGACGTTGGTCACATAGGGAAATGGAAATGTCGGCGTGCCCGCGGCGGGCGGCGCGGCCGGGTAGAACACGGCCATCCAGAGCGGCCGCTGGTCTTTCGGATCGACGAATTCAATCTGCCGCAGGCCGACGGCCCAGTCCGTCGCGCTTGCCTGCATCGGGGCGAACGCCAGGCTGAGCGACACCGCCGCAGCCGCCAGCAGAACCCGCCTTGCCATTGGGGACATCTCCCCTCCGTCATCGTAGCAGCGAAACCTCGCCCATCGAACGCCGCCTGGCAACTCCCCCAATCCTTGCCCTCCCCGTGAAGGGAGGTTACGAAATCAAGGGTACGTCACCTCCAGATCAAGCGGGTAGAAGGCGCGCTCGAGCCGCGTATAGGGCATGCGTTCGACGTTGGACGAGCAGACGCCCGGTGTGTCGACATAGATGTGCCCCTCCGCCATCTTCCCGAAGATGCCGCTCCAGGCACTGGCGCATTTGGCCGAGACCATCTTCGCCGTCTCCGGCTCGACGCCGGGAATGCGCAGATGCAGCGTGTCGAACGGAATCGCGCGCTCGCTGGTCAGGATGACCCGAACGCCGGCGGTCGCCACCGTCGCCACCAGCCCGAGATCGGCCGGCTGCCCGGTCATCCAGGTCGAGTCCCGCCTATAGCTGACCGGTGCGGCGAAGGTCACGGTGCCGTCGATCGCGACCGGCTCGCCATGCAGCGCCAGGGTCCTGCCGCCGACCTTGCCACGGAAACGCCCGCCGACGCCGATCTCGGCTGCGGCCTTCGCGGCATCCGGATCCCACATCACCACGGCGGCCTCGCGGGCATGGCCGTCGAGGAGCGCCTTCAAGAGATGCGTGCCGTCGCCGGGCGCGCCGCCGCCGATATTGTCGGCCGGCTCGACCAGGAAGATCGGCCCGGCATTGGCGGCGACCGCGCGTCGCACCGCCTCGGCCGGCTCGACCAGGTCGGGCTTGAACTCGGCGCGGCGCGACCAGACGGCATCCGCGAGCCGGTCGGCAGCGGCCTCGGCGACACCGGCTTCGCCATAGACCAGCACGGCCATACCGAGTTGGGGCACGTCGCAATAGGCGAAGGCGCCGAGCACCGAGGCCGTGACGACCGCCGGATCCCGCTCGACCGTGGCGAGATCGCCCATGATCTCCCGCATCGGGCTCTCATGTGTCGGCTGGCGCTGCGGCACGGTGATGATCGGCAGCTTGCGGAAGACCTTGTGGGGCCTCGTGCCGGTGGCGATCAGCCCGGAGATGATCCGTGCCGCGTCTTCGCCCCGCGCGCCCATATCGACATGCGGCAAGGTCTTGTAGGCGATCAGCACATCGGCCGGATCGACCAGCGCCTGCTCGACATTGGCGTGGAAATCGATGGTGCAGACCAGCGGCAGGTCGGGGCCGACGATGTCGCGGACGGCCTGTACGACGAAGGCATCGGCCTGGTCGATGCCGTCTGCGACCATCGCGCCGTGGAGCGCCAGCAGCACGCCGTCGAGCGGCCCGGCGGCCTCGATGTCGGCCTTGAGCCGACCGATCAGGAGGTCGATGACCTCGCGGCTGACCATGCCCGACGGCGCCGCGCCGATGTAGATCGAGGGGATGAGCTCGAGGCCCGCGGCCGGGGCCGCCGCGATCATGCCGCCGATCTCGGTGTTGGTGCCGCGCGAGCCGGTGATGACCGCCTCGCCTTCGAGATAGAGATAGCGGCGGAAGGCGGCGAGGTCGGTCGGGACCGGCGAGAAGCTGTTGGTCTCGTGCCAGATGCCGCCGACCAGGACGCGCTTCGCCATCGGCCTATTTCCCCTTGCCCTTGATCGCGTCCAGGCCGGCCTTATAGGCGGATGCGATCAGCATGGTGTCGGTCGAGTAAATGACCATGCGGAAGCCCTTCTTCATCCACGCCTTGGCCGCCTCGGGCGAGGCCACCAGGCAGACGCCCGGCTTCTTGTGGCGCTTGCAGGCGGCGATCACCTTGTCGACCGCGGCGGAGAACCTCGGATGCGTGTAGTTGCCGGGCACGCCGAGCGAGACCGAGAGGTCCATATGGCCGACGAAGGCGGCGTCGATGCCCGGCACCGAGATGATCTCCTCGATGTTCTCGACACCCTTCGCCGTCTCGATCTTCGGAATGATCATGTTGCGCTTGTCGGCGGCCTTGATCTGCTTGTCGAGTCCGCCCAGCGAGTAGTCGTCCTGGGCGATGCCGAAGGCGACGCCGCGCTTGCCCTTCGGCGGATAGTGCGTGACCGCCGCGATCCTCTCCGCCTGCTCGCGGGTCTCGACCACCGGGATCATCAGCCCCATGGCGCCGCAGTCGAGCGGCAGCTGGATCATCACCGGGTCCTGCGAGGCGACGTTGACCATCGGCACGATCCTGAGGCCGCGGCACATCGCCATCTGGTCCTTGATCTTGCCGATGTCGAAGCAGGCCGCCTCCATGTCGTACATGATGAAGTCGGCGCCTGCGTTCTCGAAGATCTTGGCGAGGCCCGGCCCCGCCAGATCGAGGATCATCGTGCCGAAGGCGGCCTCGCCGCGCGCCAGCTTCGCCTTCACCGGATTGGGCCGCATGTTTCCTCGCAGAAATTGTAAGCGGCGCATCCTAGGCTCGGATGAACCGAGGCGCTAGACTGCGTTCACGATCGGAAATCGGAGGAACGATGCTCGAGCAGTTCTCGCTCAAGGGGAAGGTCGCGCTGGTCACCGGCTCGTCCAGGGGCCTGGGATGGGCGATCGCCGACGCTCTCGGCGGCGCCGGCGCGCATGTCGTGCTGAACGGCCGCGACTCTGGCCGTCTCGCGCCCCGGCTGGAAGAAGCGAAGAAGCGTAGCTGGGGCGGCGTCTCCTCCACGATCTTCGACGTCACCGACGGGCCGGCGGTCGCTGCCGGCGTCGCCAGGATCGAGGCGGACCAGGGCCATCTCGACATCCTGGTCAACAACGCCGGCATCGTCATCCGGAAGCCGACGCTGGAGACCACCGACGCCGACTGGCAGACGGTGATCGATTCCGACCTCACCGCCTGTTTCCGCCTGTCGCGCGAGGCCGCCCGCGGCATGACCAGGCGCAAATGGGGGCGGATCATCATGATCTCCTCGGTGATGGGCACCATCGCCAGGCCCACCATCGCCTCCTATGTCGCCTCCAAGGCCGGCCTCCATGGCCTGACGCGCGCGCTCGGCGTCGAGCTCGGCCCGATGGGGGTCAACGTCAACTGCATCGGGCCCGGCTTCTATCCGACCGAGGCCAACGACGTCGTCCGCAACAACAAGCAGTTCTACGACTGGGTCAGCGGCCGCTCTCCGCTCGGCCGCTGGGGCGATCCCAAGGAGCTCGGCGGCGCTGCGATCTACTTCGCCTCGGAGGCGTCGTCCTTCTGCAACGGCCAGGTCCTGACCATCGACGGCGGCATGATCGCGGCACTCTGACGCCGGGTCGGCGGACAAAGGGCCCCTCGCCTGCGCTATTCTGCGGTCATGTCGCCTTCGATCCGCCGATGACGAACCGCCAGCAACGGCGTGCCGCCGCCAAGAAGAGCGGCCGCTCCGCTGTCGACGAGTTCAACGCAGGTGCCGCGGCGATGGCGGAGGGACGGCTTGATCTGGCCGAGGCGCATCTGCGCCGCTCGCTGCTCCTCAAGCAGACGCGCCAGGCTCATCACAACCTCGGAAGCGTGCTGACCGACCGCGGCGCGGCGGCGGAGGCGGTCGGGCATTTCCGCCAGGCGCTCCGTCACAGCCCCGCCGATTCCCGGCATCACAACTCCCTGGTCAAGCCGCTCCACCTTCTCGGCCGCCAGACCGAGGCCATTGCCAGCGGGTCACGGACGCTGATCCTCAAGGATGCCGAGGCTCTCGGTTCCTGGAGCGGGTCGGCGGCCCCGTCCCCCGACCTGCCTGCCGGGTCGGATCGCCACCGCGACGTGGTCGCGTTCAGCCTGTGGGGCGATGTCCCGCTCTACACGCGCGGCGCCATCGAGAACGCCGCCGCGATCCCGAGCCTGCTGCCGGGCTGGACCTGTCGCGTCTATCACGACGACTCAGTGCCGAAGGGAATTCTCGGCGAACTCGCCGCCAGAGGCGCGGAGCTGGTGGCCATGCCCCCCCATCGCGAAACCGGCCTCGGCCTCTTCTGGCGCTTCGGCGTTGCCGTCGATCCGTCGGTCCGCCGGTTCCTGTGCCGGGACGCCGATTCGCGCCCCTCGCCGCGCGAGGCGGCGGCCGTCGAGGCCTGGGTCGCTTCCGGCCGCGACTTCCACATCATCCGGGATGAAGTCCTGCATTGCGAGGTGATGCTTGCCGGTCTCTGGGGCGGCAAAGCAGGGCTCCTCCCCGATCTGCCGGAGCGGGCGGCGCGCTGGCAGGCGGCGAACCCGCACCGAATGAACGCCCGCGTCGAGGACCAGCGCTTCCTCCGCTTCGAGGTGTGGCCGCTGGCGCGCGGCCGCGCGCTGATCCACGACTCGGTCTATCGGGTTCTGGGCAGTGTCGACTTCCCGGCCGGCGCGCCACGCCCGGCGGGCGAGCATGTCGGCATGCGCCGTCAACCGGCCGGCTGATCTGCCTCTGCCAGCAACCGATCGGACGCCGCCTCGACCCGCTCCTCGATCATGCGCGCGACCTTGGCCCGAGGCAGGCCGGGCGGAATCGGGTCGAGGAACTCGAGCGTGATCGTCCCCGGATGCTTGAGGAAGCTTCGCCTCGGCCAGAAGCGGCCCGAATTGAGGGCGGCCGGGACGACCGACGTGGCGAGGTGGGTGTAGAGTCCGACCGCGCCCGGCTGATAGGGCGCCTTGACGCCGGGCGCCACCCGCGTCCCCTGCGGGAAGATGACGATCTTGCGGCCGAGCGCGAGCGACGCCGTCGCGTGCGTGATCACCTTCCGCATGGCGACCGCCCCGCCCTTGCGGTCGATCGGGATCATGCCCGACTTGATCAGGCACCAGCCGAAGAAAGGCACCATCAGAAGCTCTCGCTTCAGGATATAGACGGGTGCGTCGAAGACGGCGAAGTAGACGATGGTCTCCCAAGTGGACTGGTGCTTGCAGGCGACGATGGCGCCACCCTCCGGAACCTTCTCTCGGCCGATGACGCGATAGCGGAGGCCGCAGATCACCCTCAGCATGAACAGCAGGCTCCAGGACCAGCCGCGCGCATAGGCAATCATGACGCGCTCGGGCAGCGCCAGCAGCGGCACTGCGACGAGAACGACGACGCCGGTCCAGGCGAAGAACAGGACATTGAAGACGGCCGACCTGATCCAGATCACGAGGGAGACTCCGGTTGAGGTCGCACGCCCAGGATGTCGGCGAGGCCGATGCGAAGCTGAGCCAGCACGTATTTATGATACTCGATGATCACCAACGCGGCCGACCCCGGCCATTGCCACCAGCCGTCCCGCTTGAAGGTTTCCGGGAAGACCGGAAAAGGCACGATGCGCGCACCTGGAAGCGCGCGGTGGAATTCCGTGAGGCTTCGCGGCATATGATACGTCGCCGTCACCAGCGTCAGCGAGGTGAATCTCTCGCGACGCATCCAGCCGGCAGTTTCGACGGCGTTGCCGACCGTGTCCGTCGCCTCGTAGCCGAGCGAGACGCAACACTCGGCGAGCGCCCGCAGCCGCGGGTCGCCGCCGGCGATCTCGGCCTTGACCACGTCGGGATGCACGCCCGAGACCAGCAGCTTCCTGACCTCGCCGCGGGCCAGCAGATCGAGGCCGGTCGAGAGGCGGCGGCTGCCGCCGGTCAGCACCACCACCGCATCGGTCGGCGGGACGTCCGCCGGCGGCACCGTCGGCATCTCGCCTGCGAACCAGGCGAGGCCCATCGTCCAGGCACCGAACGCGACGCCGAACAGCGCAAGCTGCAACCAGCGTCGCTGCCCGTTCCGGCGCTGTCGGAAGCTCAGCCTCACGGCATCCGCTTCAGCTGGCGGTGGACCGTGGCGAGCGCTGCCAGCAGCGCGACCACCGCTGCGGCGAGGGGCAGCGAGGCGATCACCGCCCAGGCAAGCGCCGACAGCTTCACCTCCGGCAACGGCAGCGGGCCGAAGGCACCCCGGCCCTCGGCCAGGACCGCGACCAGGGAGACGGCGGCGGCCAGGCCGATCAACCCGCCCTTCAGCGTCGCCCTAAACGCATGCCGGGCGAACTGGCGCGCGATATAGCCGTCGCGCGCACCGATCAGGTGCAGGACCTCGACGACATCGCCGTGGATGGCGAGGCCGGTGCGGACGGCAAATCCGACCGCGGCGACGGAAAGCACGCCGATCAGCCCGACCACTGCGAGCGCGACCGCCTCGACCGCCCTGACCACCGCGCCGACGCCGGCGAGCCAGAGCGCGTGATCGTCGAGCTTCGCTCCCGGAACCTCCTCCGCCAGCCGCTCGGCCAGCTCGCCCAGGTCCAGCCGCGCATCGTCGGCGAGTCGGACCTCGATCAGCGCCGGCAGGGGCAGTTCGGCCAGGTGGGCGCCGACGCCGAGCCAGGGCTCGACCAGGCGCTCGAGACGTTCCCTCGGCACCATGCTCGCCTCGGCGACGCCCACCGTCGCCTTAAGGAGAGCAAGGGCCGATTCCTCGCGCGACGTGCCGGGGGCGTCCGCCCGCGTCGGCACCTCGACCGTCAGCGTGCCCGCCAGGTCGTGCTGCCAGCGGGCCGCCACGGTCTGCGCCAGCATGGCGCCGGCGAGGGCCAGCGCCGCGAGAAACACCATGGCGCCGGCAACCCAGGGCAGGAACCGGGCCGAGGCATCGCCTGCAAGCGGCAGGTCGCGGCCCGAGCTACTCACCGGCCCGCACCCTCTTCGCACGCGGCCGCCCGGGGATGGGATAGAGCCGCCCGTCCTCCAGGTGAAGCTGCGGATGGGGGAACCGGGCGACCAGCGCATCGTTATGGGTGGCTATCACCACCGTGGTCCCCACCTTGTTGAGCTCCTCGAACAGGTACATGAGCCGGAGCGCGATGCGGTCGTCGACATTGCCGGTGGGCTCGTCGGCGAGCAGCAGGCTCGGCCGCCCGATAACGGCGCGGGCGATGGCGATCCGCTGCTGCTGGCCGCCGGAGAGGGTCGGCGGCAGGTCTTCGAGGTGGTCGGCAAGCCCGACCCAGCTGAGCAGTTCGGCCACATGGTCATGGACCTGGGCCTCCCGGGCGCCCGCGACTCGAAGCGGCAGCGCCACATTGTCGAGGGCCGAGAGATGACCGATCAGGCGAAAGTCCTGGAAGACGACGCCGATCCGCCGGCGGATCGACGGCAGCTCGCTCCGCGTGATCCTGGCGACGTCGCGGTCGAAGAGATGGATCGTGCCGCCGACCGGCTTCAGCGCCAGGTAGAGCAGCCGCAACAAGGTGGACTTGCCGGCACCCGACGGTCCGGTGAGGAAATGGAACGAGCCCGGCGCAAGCTCGAAGCTGAGGCCGGTGAGCACATCGGGCCCCTGGCCGTACCGCGCCGCCACGTCCTCGAAGCGTACCAACCGCGCCTGACCCTTTCCGATCGCGATCTTGCCCGCCCGACTTGGTCGAGAGCGGGGCGGCCGCACCATGACACGGGCGGCAAAGCCCCGTAAAGCTGCCCCTATCAGCCCGCAACCATCTGCCACGCCTTGCAAAATGGCGGCGGCGCACCCTATAGATGAAGGGCGCCCGGCGCCATCCGCCAACGGGGAGCCCGACCCGGCTTGATTCTCATCTGTCCCGCCTGCGGCAAACGCTATCTGGTGCCTTCGAGCGCGCTCGGGTCTCCCGGCCGTCGGGTCCGGTGCGCAGCATGCGGAGAAACCTGGTTCCAGGAGCCCCCGGCGCAGGACGCCGACACCGCGGTGGCCTTCGAGGAGCCGGTGATCGATCCGCCGCCCGAGGACATCGAGCCGCCGCCTCTCCGCGCCGGGTCGAACCTCCCGGCGCTTCGCCGGCGGCCGGAAAAGAAGCGGCTGCCGGTCGGCTGGATCCTGCTCGGGCTTTTCATCGTCGCCGTGGTCGCGGGCGGCGTCTTCGGCCGTGGCATCATCGTCAGCGCCTGGCCGCCGTCGGCACGGCTCTACGAATTGGTGGGTCTACCGGTCCCGGTGCCCGGCGCCGGCCTCGTGCTCCATGACGTCGCGACGGAGCGGATGAGCCAGGGGGGCGTGCCCGTCCTGGTCGTCACCGGCACCATCGCCAATCCGACCCAGGAAGTTAAGAACGTGCCGAAGCTGCGGGTCAGCCTCCGCGACGGGCGGCGGCGAGAGGTCCAGAGCTGGGTATTCGCAGCCGACACCGCCAAGCTCGTTCCGGGCGAGTTCGTGAAGTTCGGAAGCGAGTTCGCCAATCCCTCGACCGAAGCGGTCGACCTCACGCTGACCTTCACTCACGAGTGAGCCGGCAGGCGGGCCTCACGCCCCGCCGACGAGGCGCTGCGCCAGGAGCCGGGTGCCGTTGTTCCGCCGATAGGCGCCGGCCGCGTCCTCTGCGTCGCGAATGAAGGCGGAATGGCCCTCCAGCATCGTCTCGAGCGCCAAGACCAGTGCGGCCGGGTCGGGGCTGGTGGCCAGCCCGATGCGAGCATCGGCCATGATCTCCGCCGCCATCGAGGTTTCGTTGGCGGCGATGACGGGGCGTCCGAACCAGCGGGCCTCGGCGAAGACCGCGGAGGTTCCGATCCGGTAGGCAGGCCCGAGATAGGGAAGCAGCAGCACGTCCGCCGATCGGATGAGCGCGTGATAGGACGGGCGGTCGAGGTAGCCCTCGATGACGGTCGCTCCGCTCGCCGCGATCTCCGCAGCCGACACGTCCTCCGTCGGGCAGTACTGCACCACGAACTCGACATCGGTTCGACGCGCGAGGACGCGCCGGATCACGTCCGGCAGGAGCGCGAAGCCCTTCGAATTGCGGCTGCTGCCACAGGTGAGCACGCGCCGGCGGCCGGATGAGCCGACGCCGGCCTCGGGCGAGGCGGGCGCGTCTGCGAGCTCGCCGACGGGATAGGGGGCCCGCTCGACCGTCCGGCCGGCGATGGTCGAGAACTCGCGCGCCTGCCGATCCGAGAGGGTGAGGAAGGTGACGCGGTCGCCGGGGAACTGCGAGAATCCGTAGCGATAGAACAGCTGGTCCAGCGTCCCGGCGCCGCCTTCGATCGCGAACTCGAAGTGGCCGGGCAGCATCACGAACAGATGGCGCGGCGGCAGAGTCCATTCGCGGGCCCAGCGGCCGAGGCCGGCGAGCGAGTTGTGGCTCGCGGTCGCATACAGGAGGGTGGACACTTCCATATCCAGCACGTCGGACAGCCGGTTGAGATCCCGGTAGAGGCGCTCGTTCTGCAGCTGGAACCGGTCGAGGTCGACCAGCATCGGATCCTCGGTCGTCGTCTGCCCGAGGACATCGAAGAAGGGCGTTATCTCCTGGTGGTCGTTGAGGTGCGGATTGTTGGTGCGGTGACAGAAGATATGGCCGGGGACGCCGAGGCCGGCCGCGGCGGCGAGCAGCGCCGTATCCAGCTCGAAGTGGTGCCCCGCGATCATGTGCAGACCTGGGTCGATGATCACGAGGGCCATGCGAGGGCGCGCCTCTATCGTCCAGGCGTCGGTGCGGCGATGCCGGCCGGAATACCCCGAATCGGCGAGGTCGCCAAGGCCCGCTAGAAGCGCCTGAGCAGGCGATCGATGTAGTCGCGCTCGATCTGCGGCCGGGTCGGCTCCGCGGCACGGCGGCGCAGCTCGTCGAAGATCTCGCGCGAACGCTGGATATCGGCCTCCTCCGGGATCCCGACGTGTCCGCGGTTCATGCCGCCCGAATTCCGGGTCGGCCGCCCCAGAGGATCGCGTCCCTGGCGGTCGGCCTGCGGCCGCGGCTGTCCGGGTGCCGGATCGCCCATGCCGTCGCCCTCGCCCGGGTCCTGGCCTTCCATCCGCCGGGCCATCTCCTCGGCCATCTGCTGGGCCCCCTGCTGGAGCTGCTCCAGCGCATCGGACTGCGGATCGACCGCGTCACCCCAACCCTGGCGGCGGAGCGCATCGGTCGCTTGGCGCATCGACCGCTCGGCCCGGCCGAAGGCGTCCGGGATGTCGCCGCCCTCGCCCATCTGGCGCATCAGGTCGCCCAGCATGCGACGGAGCGCGTCCTGGGTGTCGGCGGCGCCGGATGCTGCCTGCTCGTCGCCCTCGCCCGGTTGGCCTTGCTGGCCCTGGCCGCGCTGGCCGCGTTGTCCCTGCCCGCGCTGGCCCTGCTGGCCCTGGCCCGGCTGCTGGCCTCGCTGGCCCTGCTGGGCTCGTTGACCCTGCTGGCCCTGCTGGCCCTGCTGACCGCGCTGCCCCTGTTGGCCTTGCTGACCCTGCTGGCCCTGCTGGCCCTCCTGACCGTCCTGCCCCTGCTGACGCTGATGGCTCTGATCCAGCAACTGGCGCTGGCGCTTGGCGAGGTCCTGCAGGTTCTGCAGCATCTTCATCTGCTGCTGCATCTGCTCATTGGGGCGGCCGAGCTGGGCGCCCCGCAGGTTCTCCAGCATCTCCTTGAGCTGGGACAGCATCTGTTTGGCGGCGTCGCGATTGCCGGAGCGGGCGAGCTCGCGGGCCCGATCGAGCATCCGCTGCAAGTCCTCGCGCTGCACCATCTGGGCGCCCGGCGGAAGCTGCTGCATCTCCTGCTGCTCGCCGTTGCGCTGCGCCTCCATCATCTGCCTGGCCATCGCCTCGAGATAGCGGTCGATGGCCCGTTGCAGCTCGTCCATCAGCCGCTGCAGCTCCTGGTCCTCGACATTGCGGGCGAGCGCATCCTCGAGCGCCTGCTGCGCCTGGCGAAGCTCGCGCATGGCGATGGAGACGTCGCCGTCCTCGACCCGGAGCGCGGTATCCCAGAGCAGCTGAAGCGTCGACTGCAGGCCTTCCTTCGAGTCGTCGTGGCGCAACCGGCCCATGGACGACTTGAGCGCCATGAAGACGACGATGTCGTCGCCATAGGCGCCCGGACGCGAGGCGATCTCCGCAAGGCTCCGAATGACCGCCTGACGGTTGGCGACCGGCGCCTGCACCAGCTTCTTCCGCTCCTCGATGATGGCGCGGGCGACCGGATGGCGGAACTTGCGCTCGGGCAGGACCAGGCGCTGCGGCTCGCTCTCGCCCGTCTGCCCGATCGCGTCGGTCGCAACCAGCGTCGCCAGAACCGTAAGCCCGGCCCAGGGATGGGCCGTCAGGTCGTGGTAGCTGGCATTGGCGGCCTCCTTCAGCCCCAGGCCCGGCAGCGCCATGGCGAGTTCGATCACCTCCTCGGCGTCGAGCTCGGAGATCCCTTCCTCGGCCCGCTTGACCCGGGCCACGACCGATTCGACGCCGTAGTCGTCGGCCGCCGCGTAGTCCAGGCGAAGCGCGCCGCGATCGCTCTGGGTCGGCGGCTGGCGGAAAGCGACCGTCGGCGGCTGGTCGGGGATCACCTGGATCCGCCAGGCGCCCAGCTCTTTCTGCCCGGACGCCACGGCGATCCGGGCACCATCTACGAGGGTGGTGCTGGCACGATGGCTGGTCGGCCCCAGGCTCTCGAACGCGGTCGCCTGATCATCGATCATCAGGCTCGGCGAGGTCTTGAGCCCGTTCACCTGCGCCAGCACGACCGATCGCAACGGAATCTCGATCGGCCCTTCGGCCTGTTGCAGGCGCGAATCGAGCAGGATCGGCGCCTTGCCGGTGTAGGCCGGCGGATTGACCCAGAGATCCAGCGTGACGCCCGGCCCGGGAGCCGTCGCGGTGACGTCGGGAGCGAGGGCGCGGGCGACCCGGTCGAAGCCCTCCCCCCAGGAAGCGGCAACACCGATGACCAGCAGGAGGCCGATGGCGGCGCGGATGCCGCGCGGGTCGGCACGGCCCCAGCCGGCGGCGGGCCAGCCGACGCGAAGGCGCGCGAGCCGGGCGGCGAGTCGCCGGCGATGCGCCTCCCACAGCGCCCGGCTGACCGGGTCGGCGGCACCGAGCGCCAGGTGGTCGTCGAGGCCGGAGAGCGGCCGGTGGGAAAGTTCGCTCGCGACCTCGAGCCGGCGTCGTCCGGCGGCCTCGCCCGGCAGGGCGAGCGACGCCAAGGCCCGCCAGACGGCGACCGCGAGGGCGACCGCGAAAACGGCGAGGACGGCCGCATGAGCCCAGGGCGGAAGCTGGGGGAGGACGTCGAGGAGCGAAAGCGCGAGGAAACCGCCGAACACCGCCGCCGGAAGCCAGAGCGCCGGCCACAGCCGTTCCCAGAACAGGGCGGCGCGCGCCATCGCCACCTGGCGAGCCACCCGCTGCTGGGTTCCCGGATCGAGAAGGCTGGACTGGGTGCGCTCTTCCATCGGGCTCCTTAACCGCCGTCGGGTCGGCCGGCTCGCGAGCCCTTGCGGGAGCCCTAGAGCCAATCGGGAACGCGGTCGCGGCCGATCAGATCCTCGTAACTCGGACGCGGCCGCACCACCGCGAATTGCTGATCCCGGACAAGCACCTCCGGAACCAGTCGCCGCGCATTGTAGCTTGACGACATCACCGCGCCATAGGCTCCCGCATACGTGATCGCCAGAATGTCACCGGCGGAAACCGGCGGCAGAGCCCGCTCCTTGGCGAAGAAATCGCTGGATTCGCAGATCGGGCCGACCACGTCGACCGGGCGGCTGGCGGCGCCCGCCTTGGGCTCGGTCACCGGCAGGATCGGGTGGTAGGCGTCGTAGAGGGTCGGCCGGATCAGGTCGTTCATCGCCGCATCGACGATGACGAAGGTCTTGCTCGACCCTTCCTTGACATAGAGGACGCGGGTGAGCAGCGCGCCCGCCTCGGCGACCAGCCGGCGTCCGGGCTCCAGCACCAGCCGGCAGCCGGCCTCGATCGCAGCGGCGCGCGCGATCTCGGTGTACTCGGCGACCGAGGGCGGCGCCTCGCCGGTGTAGCCGACGCCGAGGCCGCCGCCGACGTCCAGCACGCTGATCGGGATGCCCTCGGACCGGAGCTGCTTGACCAGCTCGACCATGCGCGCGAACGCCTGCCGGTAGGGATCCAGCGAGGTCAGCTGCGAGCCGATATGGCTCGCCACCCCGACCGGCTCCAGCGAGGCGTGCGCCGCCGCCCGCTTGAAGACCGCGGGCGCCTGGTCGATGTCGATCCCGAACTTGTTGCCCTTCTTTCCGGTGGTGATCTTGGCGTGGGTCTTGGCGTCGACGTCGGGGTTGACGCGGACGGCGATCTTGGCGCGCTTGCCCATCTGGCGGGCGACGTCGGCCAGCAGGTCCACCTCGGGTTCGGATTCGACGTTGAACTCGCCGATGCCGGCCGAGAGCGCGAAGCTCATCTCCTCGGCCGACTTGCCGATCCCGGAGAAGACGATCTTCTCAGGATCGAAGCCGGCCGCCAGCGCGCGGCGAACCTCGCCTTCGGAGACCGTGTCGACGCCGGCGCCGAGCTTGGACAGCAACCTCAGGATCGCCTGGTTGTCGTTGGCCTTCATCGCATAGCAGACGGTCGCGTCGACGCCCTTCACGCCATCGGCGTATTCGCGGTAGCGCCGCTCGATGCCATGGCTGGCATAGACGTAGACGGGGGTGCCGACGGACTCGGCGATGCGGGCGAGGTCGACGCCCTCGGCATGGAGCCGGCCGTTCTTGTAGGCGAAGTCGCTCATTTTGTGGGGTAGGTCCGGGGAAAGGTTACGGTCTTGTCGGCTTCGTCGGGTCGGAGCGTCCCCGGCTTCTTGCCGCAGGCGGCCAGCGGCACCGACAGCATCACCAGGATCAGCAGCGCTCTCACAGCCAGGCCTTCCTCGCGGCCCTGGCCTGACGGCGGACATTCGCCGGCGCCGTACCGCCGTAGCTGGTGCGGCTCGCCGCCGACCGCTCGACCGTCAGCACCTTGAAGACGTCGCGGGTGATGCGGGGCTCGACGCCCCTCAGATCGGCCAGCGACAGCTCGCCCAGGTCCACGCCCCTCGACTCGGCAAGCCTGACCGCGCGGCCGGCGATGTGATGCGCCTCGCGGAAGGGGATGCCGAGCCTCTGCACGCACCAGTCGGCGAGGTCGGTTGCCGTCGCATAGCCCTGGGCCGCTGCGGCGCGCAGCACCGGCGCGTTCGGCTCCATGTCGCGGACCATGCCGGCCATCGCGGCGACGGCCAGCGCGAAGGCGTCGGCGGCGTCGAAGGTCGGCTCCTTGTCCTCCTGCATATCCTTGCCGTAGGTCATCGGCAGGCCCTTCATGACGATGAGGAGGGCGTTCAGCGCCCCAACGATGCGCCCGACCTTGGCGCGGACCAGCTCGGCGGCATCGGGGTTGCGCTTCTGCGGCATGATCGAGCTGCCGGTGGTAAAGGCGTCAGACAGCTTGACGAAGCGAAACTGCGCCGAGCACCAGATGACGATCTCCTCGGCGAAGCGCGAGAGATGCATCGCCGAGATCGAGGCGGCCGCCAGGTACTCGATGACGAAGTCGCGGGCGGAGACCGAGTCCAGTGAGTTCGCCGTCGGCCGGTCGAAGCCCAGCGCCTTCGCCGTCCGATGCCGGTCGATCGGAAACGAGGTGCCGGCCAGCGCCGCGGCGCCGAGGGGACATTCGTTGAGCCTCTTGCGCGCGTCGCGGAAGCGGCCGCGGTCGCGCCCGAACATCTCGACATAGGCCATCAGGTGGTGGCCGAAGGTGGTCGGCTGCGCCGACTGCAGATGGGTGAAGCCCGGCATGATCGTACCGGCATGGGCCTCGGCCTTGTCGATCAGGGCCGCCTGCAGGTCGCCGAGAGCGACATCGGCCTCGTCGATGGCGCGGCGGACCCAGAGCCGGACGTCGAGGGCGACCTGGTCGTTGCGGGAGCGCGCGGTGTGCAGCCGCCCGGCAGGCCGGCCGATGATCTCCGAGAGCCGCGCCTCCACGTTCATGTGGATGTCTTCGAGCGCGCGCGAGAACTTGAAGGTGCCGGCCTCGATCTCGCCCCGGACCTGCCTCAGGCCCTTGACGATCGCCTTCGCATCGGGTTTCGAGATAATGTCCTGGGCGGCCAGCATCTCGGCGTGCGCGATCGAGCCCTGGATGTCCTCGGCGTAGAGCCGGCGGTCGAAATCGATCGAGGCGTTGATCTGCTCCATGATGGCGGCCATGCCGCCGGAGAAGCGTCCGCCCCACAGCGCATTGGCGGAGGACGCCTTGGTGGAGCGGCCCTTGGATGAGCGGGGAGCGGTCTTGGAGGTCTTGCGGGCCATGAATCCTGGGAATGATCGCTTCGGGATGACGCGGCGGGCCTTGCTGGCGGGAGGCTTCGCGCTCGTGGCCGCCGGCACCGCACGCGCGGACGGGCGGCCGCCGCTCGCGGGCCAGATGAAGAAGTTTACCTTGCATCCGAGCCCGCGGCCAGCGCCGGAGGCGCCGTTCAAGACCAGGGACGGCGCGGCGACAACCCTCGCCGACTTCCGCGGCCGGGTGCTGCTGGTCAACTACTGGGCGACCTGGTGCAGCCCCTGCGTCGCCGAGATGCCGTCGCTGGACCGGCTGGAGGCGGCGCTCGGTGGAACGGACTTCGCCGTCCTGCCGATCGCCTCCGACCGCGCCGGCCTCCGGGTGGTCGAGCCGTTCTACGCCAAGGCCGCGCTGAAGCGCCTGCCGATCTATCTCGACCAGGACATGAAGTTCACCCGCGGCTCCGGCGTGCGCGGGCTGCCGACCACGCTCATCGTCGACCGCGCCGGCCGCGAGGTGGGCCGCATGGAAGGCGATGCCGCCTGGGACTCAGCCGACGCCCAGGCACTGATTCGCCACTACATGGCGGAGAAGGCCGACCCGCTGGTGGTCAAGACCGGCGGCTAGCTGAAGCCTAGCGTGTCGGGACGGGCTTCTCGCCGGAGTAGTCGTAGAAGCCGCGCTTGGTCTTGCGGCCGAGCCACCCGGCCTCGACGTATTTCACCAGCAGCGGACAGGGCCGGTACTTCGAGTCCGACAGGCCCTCGTGCAGCACCTGCATGACCGCAAGACAGGTATCGAGGCCGATGAAATCGGCGAGCTCGAGCGGCCCCATCGGGTGGTTGGCGCCGAGACGCATGGCGACGTCGATCGCCTCGACCGAGCCGACGCCCTCGTAGAGCGTGTAGACCGCCTCGTTGATCATCGGCAGCAGGATGCGGTTGACGATGAAGGCGGGGAAGTCCTCGGCGGTCGCCGGCGTCTTGCCGAGCTTGATCGCCAGGTCCTTGACCGACTTGAAGGTCTCCTCGTCGGTGGCGATGCCGCGGATCAGCTCGACCAGCGCCATCACCGGCACCGGGTTCATGAAGTGCATGCCGATGAACCTGGCCGGCCGGTCGGTCGAGGCGGCAAGGCGCGTGATCGAGATCGAGGAGGTGTTGGTGGCGATAATGGTCTCTGGCCCCAGCTCCGGCACCAGCTTCTTGAAGATGCCGCGCTTGACGTCCTCGTTCTCGGTCGCTGCCTCGACGACGATGTCGCATCCTCGGAGCCCGGCGAGATCGACGACGGTGACGATGCGGGACATCGCCGCATCCCTGTCGGCCTGCGTCGCCTTGCCCTTGCCGACCTGTCGATCGATGTTCTTGCCGATGTTGGCGACGGCGCGCTTCAGCGCGTCCTCGCTGATGTCGGAGAGGCGCACGTCATAGCCGGCGAGCGCGGCGACATGGGCGATGCCGCTGCCCATCTGGCCGGCGCCGATGACGCCGATGGTCTTGATCATGAAAGTCCGTCCTTCAGCCGTTCGACGAGCGGGATCAGCGTCCCTTGGCCAGTTCGGCGTCCAGCTCCGGCACCGCCTTGAACAGGTCGGCGACGAGGCCGTAATCCGCGACCTGGAAGATCGGCGCTTCCTCGTCCTTGTTGATGGCGACGATGACTTTCGAGTCCTTCATCCCGGCGAGATGCTGGATCGCGCCCGAGATGCCGACCGCGAGGTAGAGGTCGGGCGCCACGATCTTGCCGGTCTGTCCGACCTGGTAGTCGTTGGGGACGAATCCCGCATCGACCGCGGCCCGGCTGGCGCCGACGGCGGCGCCGAGCTTGTCGGCGACGGACTCGAGCAGCTTGAAATTGTCGCCGGACTGCATGCCGCGGCCGCCGGAGATGACGATCCGGGCCGAGGTCAGCTCCGGGCGCTCGGACTTCGACAGCTCCTGTCCCTTGAACTGCGAGAGGCCGGCATCGCCTTTGGCTGCGACCGCCTCGATCGCCGCCGAGCCGCCGGTCGCCGGCACCGGATCGAAGCCGGTGGCGCGGACGGTGATGACCTTGATCGCGTCCTTCGACTGCACGGTCGCCAGCGCGTTGCCGGCATAGATCGGGCGGATGAAGGTATCGGCCGACACCACCTCGACGATCTCGGAGACCTGCGCAACGTCGAGCAGGGCCGCGACGCGCGGCATGACGTTTTTGCCGGTGCTGGTAGCGGCCGCCATCACATGGGTTCGCGACCTGGCGAGCTCCACCAGGAGCAACGCCAGGTTCTCCGGCAGGCCGTGGGCGTACTCGGCGGCATCGGCGACCAGCACCTTGGCGACGCCGGAGATCTTGGAGGCGGCCTCGGCGGCAGCGGCGCAGCCCTGGCCCGCAACCAGCACCTCGACCGGCCCGCCGACCTTGCTCGCGGCGGCGACGGCATTGAGGGTGGCCGGCTTGATCGACGCGTTGTCGTGCTCGGCTAGGACGAGGACGCTCATGGGATCACCTTGGCTTCGGTGCGCAGCTTCTCGATCAGCTCGGCGACCGAGCCGACCTTGACGCCGGACTTGCGCTTGGGCGGCTCGTCGACCTTGACCGTGACCAGCCGCGGGCTGGCATCGACGCCGAGCGCATCAGGCGTCAGCTGGTCGATCGGCTTCTTCTTCGCCTTCATGATGTTGGGGAGCGAGGCGTAGCGCGGCTCGTTCAGGCGGAGATCGGTGGTGACGATCGCCGGCAGCTTGAGCACCACCGTCTCGAGGCCGCCGTCGACCTCGCGGGTCACGGTGAGGTTGTCGCCGTCCGGCACGATCTTCGAGGCGAAGGTGCCTTGCGACCAGCCCAGCAGCGCCGCCAGCATCTGGCCGGTCTGGTTGCAGTCGTCGTCGATCGCCTGCTTGCCGAGGATGACCAGCTTCGGCTGCTCCTTCTCGACCACGGCCTTCAGCAGCTTGGCGACCGCCAGAGGCTGCAGCTCGACATCGGTCAGGACATGGATGCCGCGGTCGGCGCCCATGGCGAGCGCGGTCCGGATCGTCTCCTGGGTCTGGGCGACGCCGAGCGAGACCGCGACCACCTCGGTCGCCTTGCCGGCTTCCTTGAGCCGGATCGCTTCCTCGACGCCGATTTCGTCGAACGGGTTCATGGACATCTTGACGTTCGCCGTCTCGACACCCGTCTTGTCGGCCTTGACGCGGACCTTGACGTTGTAGTCGACGACCCGCTTGACCGCGACCAGCACTTTCATCTGGTGCCCATGGACTGTTTTAAGGGAGGGGAGGTTGGTGTAGACGCCATGCTGCACCGCGTCAAGCGAGGTGCGCCAGCCCTTTTAGTTAACGATTAGGCCCGGAAGTTACCGGTTCTGGCCGGGAACCCAGAGCACGTCCTTGGCGCCCCCGTCGTTCTCGGCGCGGGCCAGGACGAAGAGGTGGTCGGAGAGTCGGTTGACGTAGCGGATGGCGGCGGCGGAGACCTCCTCCTTCTCGGCGAGGCGCGTCATCGCGCGTTCCGCCCGGCGCACGATGGTGCGCGCGAGATGCAGATAGGCCGCCGCCGGTGTGCCGCCGGGAAGCACGAAAGAGTCGAGCGGCTTCAACTTCGCGTTCATGCCGTCGATCTCGCGCTCCAGCCGCTCGACCTGGGCGTCGGCGACCCGGAGCCCGTCGGTCCCCGGCCGGCAGAGATCGGCGCCGAGGTCGAAGAGGTCGTTCTGGATAAGGACGAGCATGGCATCCGCCGCCCCCGACGCATGCAGCCGGGCGATGCCGATCGCCGCGTTCGCCTCGTCGACGGTGCCGTAGGCTTCGACCCGGAGCGCGTGCTTGGGCACGCGCTTGCCGCCGCCGAGCGAGGTCCGGCCCTTGTCGCCGCCCTTGGTGTAGATCCGGGTAAGCCGGACCATCTATCTGGTCAGCAGCATCAGGAGAGCGAAGAGGCCGATCGCGACGGCCTGCAGGATCACCCGGTAGCGCATGAACTTGTTCGATCGCTGGGCCGAGCCCGGGCCGCCCCGGGCCATGGTGACGAGGCCGAAGAGCAGCACGCCGAGCGTTGCGAACATGGCGATGCCGATGAGGACGACGAAGAACGTATTCATGGTGCGAATCTAGTCACTAAGGCCGCCGATCACCACCGCGACATCCCGCCGCTCCGCCGCGGCCTCTTCCAGCGTCGCCCGGATGCCATCGGCGTCGGGGCCTAGTGTCCGGCGAGCAGCGGGGAAATCCGGCCAGACGATCTCGACCGGACCGGGAACGTCGCGGGTAAGCGCGTCCCAGAGCGCGTCCAGATTGGCGCCGAAGTGACCGGGGAGACCGAGCTGACGGGCAAGATCGACATAGACCGCCTCAGTGCTGGCGTAGGGCCCGGCGAGGGTGCAGCGGGTCATTTCGGCACCTCGCGGAAGCTCCGGTAGTGGTCGAGCGTCACCCATCTGAGGCCGTCGGAGCTCCACACCAGCCGGCGGGCGCCGCGGCTCCCGCCGGCATAGTCGAGATCGGCCTCGAAGAAGCGGCGCCCCGCCGCGCTCGGAAGCAGGCGTTCGCGGTTGCCGAATCGGTCGCCGCCGATGCTCTTGCCCGGTGCCACCTTCCAGAGATCGCTCCCCGGGCGCCAGCCCAGGCTCTCGGCCGCGTCCTTGGTGAGGAACCGTTCCGGCAGGCGACGGTCGCGGTCGAGCGAGCCGACGGCTTCGACGAAGCCCCGGACGTCGCGAAGCCCGACCGCGCGCGCGAACGCCTCCAGGCTCTCGGCCCGCGCCGGCGCAGCCGCGAGGCAGAAGAAGGCCAGCGCCGCCAGGTTGATGGCGAGGCGGCGCACCAGTAGCTTCGTCCGATCCATGGCTCTCGGCCGATCCTACACCATCCCCTGCCCCACGGCGTTCCGCGACCGCGTGACGGCGCTCGCACGTCGCCAGGGCGTGAGCGTCGCCGACCTCGTCCGCGCGGTGCAGCTGCTGGTGCCGGCCGACCTCCTGGCAAAAGTGGTCGATCCCGGCGAGCCGGCGGATTCCGACCGCGAAGACGTCCGGCTCAAGACCGGTCCGTCGAAGGACCGCCGCATGCGGCGGAAGCCACGGCTGCAGGTGCGGCTGACCGGGGAGCATGCGGTCGCCGACCTTCGCCGCGCCCTCAGGCTCGCCCTCGACCTGGCCGAAGGCGGCACCGCGCTCCGCCTGGAAGCGGCCGGTTCCGTCGATACCGCCGCCCTTCATCAGGAAGAAGTCGAGCGCCTCAAGGTCTCGGTGCAGGCGCTGGCCTTCGAGCCCCTGGCGGAGGACATCCGCTCGCGCTCGGAGGCGCTCTATGTCCTTGGCTATCCGCCCTGGGCGACCCCGGATCAGCGTGCGCTGCGCAGCCGCTTCCGCGCGCTCGCCACCGTCTATCACCCGGACAACCCGACCGGCGACACCGTCCGCATGGCCCAGCTCAATGCCGCCATCGCCTTCCTGACCCGGGCGTAAGGCGATAGGCTGCACCGATGACGGATAAGCTTCGGGCGGATGTGGTGGTGGTCGGCGGCGGGCTGGTCGGGCTCTCGCTCGGCCATGCGCTCGCCACCGCCGGCATCGAGGTCGCCGTGGTCGACCGCGAGACGCCGGCGGTCGCCGCCAACGATGCCTATGACGGCCGCGCCTTCGCCATCTCCTACGGCTCGCGCCGCATCCTCGAGGGCCTCGATCTCTGGCAGGAGATGGGGCCGCATGCCGCGCCGATCCTCGACATCCGCGTCACCGACGGGCCGTCGACCCTGTTCCTGCACTACGACCATCGCGAGGTCGGCGAGGAGCCGCTAGGCCACATCGTCGAATCCCGCTTCGTCAGGCGGGCCTTGCTCGGCCGCCTCGGCGACCAGCCTCGTCTCAGGTTGATTGCACCTGAGGCCGTCACCCGGCTGGATCGGCACCAGACCGGCGTCTTGGCACATCTCGGCGACGGGCGTCGCATCGAGGCCGGCCTGGCGGTCGCCGCCGACGGCCGCGCCTCCCCGATCCGTCGGGCGGCGGGGATCGGCGTCCTCGAATGGGACTATGCGCAGACCGCGATCGTCTGCACGGTCGCGCTCGCCCGGCCCCACGACGGCATCGCCCACGAGCGTTTCCTTCCCGCCGGCCCCTTCGCGCTTCTGCCCTTGCCCGGCGACTTCTCCTCGGTGGTCTGGACCGAACGCAAGGAGGTGGCGCCGGCGATGATGGCGCTCGACGACGATGCCTTCTCCCAGGCGATGACGCGGCGCTTCGGCGATGCGCTCGGGCCGCTTCGCGTCGTCGGCCGGCGCTGGTCCTATCCCCTCGGCCTCCTCATCGCCGAGCGCCTGACCGCCTCGCGCCTGGCCCTGGTCGGCGACGCCGCTCATGCCATCCATCCGCTCGCCGGCCAGGGCCTCAACCTCGCAATCCGCGACGTGGCGGCGCTGGCCGAGGTCGTGGTCGATGCGCATCGCTTAGGGTTGGATATCGGCGTCGCCGACGTGCTCGACCGCTACGCCTCCTGGCGGCGTCTCGACACGCTGGCGCTGCTGGCGGTGACCGACGGGCTCAACCGCCTGTTCTCCAATGACATCGGCCCGCTCCGGCTCGTCCGCGACCTCGGGCTCGCCGCCATCGACCGACTGCCGGCGGTAAAGCGCCTGTTCATGCAGCACGCCATGGGCACGGTCGGCGACCTGCCCAGACTCGCCCGCGGCGAGGCGCTCTAGGAGAGCGCTGCCAGGACCCGACGATAAGTCGCCGTCGTCTCGGCGCCGAAGCAGCAGAAGATGACGCGCGTGCAGCCCGGGCTGTCGGGCAGCGCCGCAGTCACCGTGTCGATCGCGATGCGTGTCGCCGGCTCCAGCGGATAGCCGTAGACCCCGGTCGAGATCGCCGGGAAGGCAATCGAAGCCAACCCAGCCTCCTTCGCGAGCCCCACCGCGGTGCGATAGCAGCTCGCCAACAACGCGGGCTCGCCGGAACGGCCGCCGCGCCAGACCGGACCGACGGTGTGGATGACGTAGCGGGCCTTCAGCCGATAGCCGCGGGTGATCCTCGCCTCTCCGGTCGGGCAGCCGCCGAGCATGCGGCATTCGGCCAGCAGCTCAGGCCCGGCGGCGCGGTGGATGGCGCCGTCGACCCCGCCGCCGCCGAGCAGGGATTCGTTGGCGGCATTGACGATCGCGTCGACGTCGAGCCGAGTGATGTCGCCTTCAGCGATCTCGATCCGATCCAGAAGCATCAGAACGATCCCGCGGCGAGGATGACGAGGCGGATCGCCAGGGCGCTGACGATGAGGCGGATGCCGAGGCTGACCAGACGCGTCGGCAGCCGGAGCCCGAGCCGCTCGCCGAGGACGGTGCCGAGCAGGCCCGCCGCGATCATCGCCGCCAGCAGTGGCACGAGGGGCACATAGGCAACGCCGACGAGGACGAAGGCGACGACCTTGAGCCCATGCTGGACGGCGGTCGCCGCGGTGACGCTCGCGGGGACCTGCGCCGGATCGACCGGCTCGTCGGCGATGAACGGCCGGATCAGCGGGCCGGTCTCGCCGACGAACACCGAGCACACGCCGGTAAGGCCGCCCATCAGCGGCAGCCGGTAGGGAAAGCGTTGCCCCGGATCCGGCGCCGGCCACCAGCAGGCCCAGACGAGGTAGGCGCCGATGAGGACCGCGTGGGCGTGATCGGGCAGGACACGCACGAAGGATGCGGCGAGGCCGATGCCGAGGAAGGCGCCGGCGCCGGCGGCGACGACGATCTGCGTGCTGACCCGGCGGCGAAGCCGTGCCCAGCCGAAGCCGGTGCGCGCGCCTTCGACGACGGCGTGGACGGGAACGACGAGCGGCGGCGGCAGGACAGTCGCCAGGATCGCCAGCAGGAGGCCGCCGGTCGATCCCAGCGTCGCCGTGCCGACCGCGACCAGGAAGACGGCACCGACCAGCAATCCTTCGGTGACGCCGACCTCCATCAGCCGCTAGCGACCCTCAGGCGGCCTTGGCCAGGTTGGGGCGGCTGGCCAGAGCCTTCCGCATGGCGTCCTCGACCTGACGCCGGTCGGCGCCTTCGAGCGCGAGACGCGGCGGACGGGTGCGCTCTGAGCCGCGGCCGGCCATCGCCTCGCAGAGCTTGATGCACTGCACGAGGTCGGCGCGCGCATCCAGGTGGAGCAGCGGCATGAACCAGCGATAGATCGCCATCGCCTCGTCGAAGCGCCCGGCGCGGGCGAGCGCGAAGAGCTCGTTCGATTCCTTCGGGAAGACGTTGGAGAGGCCGGAGACCCAACCGACGGCGCCGAGCATGATCGCCTCGAGCACGACGTCGTCGAGGCCGCAGAACAGCGTGAAGCGGTCGCCGGTCAGGTTGACGAGGTCGACGAAGCGCCGCGTGTCGCCCGAGGATTCCTTGATCGCGACGATGGTCTTCACGTCGGAGAGCCTGGCGACGATTTCCGGGACCAGGTCGTTCCCGTAGGCCGGCGGGTTGTTGTAGAGCATGATCGGAAGGTCGCTGGCCGCGCCCACGGCGCTGAAATGCGCCACGATCTCGTTCGGCTTCGCCGAATAGACCATCGCCGGCATCGCCATCAGCCCGTCGATGCCGATCTTCTGAGCGTCGCGAGCATATTCGCAGGCGAGCTCGGTCGTGTACTCGGCGACGCCGGAGACCACCGGCACGCGGCCGCGGGACACATCTTTGGCGAGCTTCAGCATCTCGCGCTTCTCTTCGGCGCGAAGCGCCGTGTTCTCGCCGACCGAGCCGCAGACGATCAGCCCGTTGACGCCGTCGTCGATCAGCGCCGACATCACCTTGCGGGTGGCGTCGTAGTCGATCTTGAAATTGCGGTCGAACTGGGTGGTCGCCGCCGGGAAGACGCCGGTCCAGGAAATGCCCATGGGTTCCCTCCTTCAGATTTCCCAACTGATATACGAGTGACATACGAGTTGCCAGCCCTCGGGCCGACGTCTAGAGAGGCCGCAGCATGAGCGACCAGCCGGGCAGCATTCTCGTCTATGTCGGCCTCGACCGCTTCGGTGACGGGCTGATGAAGCTGCCCTTCGCCCGCGCGGCTCGCAGCACCTGGCCGGAGGCACGCATCACCTGGCTCGCCGGCAAGGGCGAGACGGTCTATGCGGGGCGGCTCCGCGATCTGGTCGCGGGTCTGATCGACGAAGTGATCGAGAAGGCCGGCATCGGGCTTGCCGCGACCGAGCTGCTGCATCGGCCGCTGCCGGATCGGAGCTTCGACCTCATCCTCGACACCCAGCGCCGCGCGATGACCTCGCTGGTGCTGAAGCGCATCCGCCATCGCCGCTTCGTCTCCGGCACCGCCGGCTGGCTTCTCTCCGACGCCCGCCCGCCACGGCGGGAAAAGCCGCCGGCGATGATCCGCCAGATGCTCGACCTGATCGAGGCGGCGAGCGGCCACCCGGTCGAGCCGAGACGCGCCCGGGTCGAGCTGCCGGACGCGATCGAACGACAGGCGGCGGCCCTGCTGCCCGGCGGACCTCGCTACGTCGCGATCGTGCCCGGCGCCGGCGACAGGCGGAAATGCTGGCCGCTGGAGCGCTTCACCGCCCTCGGCGGCCGCCTGGAATCCCCGGTGGTCCTCCTCGGCCCCGACGAGACCGAGTGGCACGCCGGGCTCGCCGGCGCCTTGCCGCAGGCGCTGTTTCCGTTCCAGGCGACGGCGCTCGGCGCCGATCCCGCGCTCTCGCTGGCGGTGGCCCGGCGTCTGAAGGCGGCGGTCGCCAACGACGCCGGCATGGGCCACCTGCTGGCCGCCGGCGACTGCCCGCTGGTCTCGCTGTTCGGCCCGACGCCGGCCGCGAAATTCGCCCCCTTCGCCGAGCGGCTGACGGTGATCGAGGCGCAATCCTTCGGCGGTGACGAGATGGCGGCGATCCCGGTCGACGCCGTCGCCGAGGCGGTCGACCGCCATCTCCGCGGTTGACGGCCCGCCGTCCCGGCCGCTACCTTCGCCCCGTGGCAAACGGCCTGCGGAAGACCCTGCGAATTACGACCCCGATCCTCTGAGGATCGGGTTGTCGTCGTTCGTCCGTGGTCTTCCGTCTTCAGGAGCCGTGCCGTGTCCATATCCGTCGCCTATGACCGTCTTCCCGCCTCCTCCGAGGCGCTTCCCCACTGCTATTCGGTCCTCGCCCGCGCCGAGGTGTCGGTGATGCCGCGCGTGCTGGAGCTGTTCGTGAAGCGGGGCATCCTTCCCCGCCGCTGCCACGGCGTCGTCTCCGGCGCCGGGCATGACGAGCTTGAGATCGACCTCCAGGTCGACGGGCTCGACCTCGAGACCGCCGAGCACATCCAGCGCTGCCTGGCCCAGCTGGTCCATGTCGAGCGCGTGCTGATGTCGCGGGCGCATCGCTGCGCCTGATGGCCTTCGTCGACCACATCCGGCGCTGCAACGCCTATGCGCCGGAGGACTTCGTTCCGTGGTCGATCTCGGGCGAGACCGCCGGGTATGTGCGCCGGACGCTGCGGCCGGTGCTGGCCGGATATGCCGGGCTGTTCGTCGACGACGGCGGGCTCGCCCTCGATCCGCGCCACGCCGATGCCGCCGCGCGCACGGCGGCGCTGGCGGAGACGGTCGACCGGCTCCACCGGGCCGGCCTCGTCCGGCACGTCACCGGCGAAACCGCGCCCGTCACCATCAAGGGCCGGCGAATTGCCGCGATCGAGCGAGGCGCGCTCGACGTCTTCGGCATCGAGAGTGCAGGCTGCCATGTGAACGGCGTGGTCCGCCGGCCCGACGGTCTCCATCTCTGGATCACCCGACGCTCGCCGACCAAGCGCACTTTCCCGAACCTGCTCGACAACTTCGTCGCCGGCGGCCAGCCCGACGGTCTCACCGTCATCGAGAATCTGGTCAAGGAATGCGGAGAGGAGGCGGGCGTGCCGCCGGAGCTCGCCCGTCGGGCCGTGCCCGTCGGCATCATCAGCTACGTGATGGCGAACGAGCCCGACATCGGCAATGGCCTCAGCCGTCACGTCCTTCACTGTTTCGACCTGGAGTTGCCGGGTGATTTCCGGCCGACGGCGGTCGACGGCGAGATCGCCGAGTTCCGGCTGCTGCCGGCGGCGGAGGTCGGCGCCATCATCGAGGGCGGCTGGAGCTTCAAGTTCAACTGCGCATTGGTGGCCATCGACTTCATGATCAGACATGGCCTGATCGATCCGGATCACCCTGACTATCTGGAAATCTGCCGGGGCCTCCGGCGGTGAAGTACACAAATCAATAGAAATTGATGTCGCTTTGAAGAACCAGGCCTTGCTGATGATAACAGGCCAGCGTGGTTCGATGAGCCGACGCTGTGATCGGCCAGCTCACCGGCAGCATCGCCCATGACTTCAGCGATCTCCTGAGCATCATCATCGGCAATCTCGACGTCCTGCAGGACGACTCGACGGTCGTGAAGGACCCGGCGATGACGGCGACGCTGGTCGACGAAGCCCTGCAGAAGCCGTTCCGGCGCGCCGAGCTGCTCGCCATCGTCGACGGCCCGATCGGCAAGACCTAGCCTGGAAATCCCGCCATCGTCCGGACCTCCGCCGGGCTCCGCCCCTGGTCGCGCAATGCCGCCAGGGTCGGCGCGCCGTCGCGCTTGGCAAGCCGCCTGCCCGCCGCATCGAGGATCAGCGGGTGGTGCTCGTAGTCGGGCGTCGGCAAGCCGAGCAGCGCCTGAAGCAGCCGGTGGACGTCGGTGGATGCCAAGAGATCCTCGCCGCGGGTGACCAGGGTCACGCCTTGAAGGGCGTCGTCGAGGGTGACGGCGAGGTGGTAGCTCGCCGGCGTCTCCTTCCGTCCGAGGACCACGTCGCCGAAGCGCTCCGGCTCGGCCCTTTGCTCGCCGCGCCGGCGATCGTGCCAGGTGAGCGGGCCGGCACCGGCACGAGCCTTCGCCATGTCGAGCCTGAGCGCATAGGGACGGCCCGCCTCGATCCGGCTCATCCGCTCCTCCTCACCGAGGGCACGGCAGGTGCCGGGATAGAGCGGGCCGTCCGGACCGTGCGGCGCAGCGCCCGACCGCTCGATCTCGGCCTTGATCTCGGCCCGCGTGCAGAAGCACGGATAGAGCAGGCCCGCCGCCCGAAGGCGGTCGAGCCCGCCCAGGTAGTCGGCCATGTGCCTCGACTGGCGCCGGATCTCGCCGTCCCAGTCGAGGCCGAGCCAGGCGAGATCCTCGCCGATGGCATCGACGAACTCCGGCCGGCAGCGCGTGCTGTCGATGTCCTCGATGCGCAGGAGAAAGCGTCCGCCGGCCTCCCGCGCCCGGCGATGGCCGAGGAGGGCCGAATGGGCATGTCCGAGATGAAGGCGCCCGGTCGGGCTCGGCGCGAAGCGAGTGACGATCATGGGTCTGCGGTTCAGGTTGCCGGTGGACGCGGCGGCCGTCTACAACTCTGCGCCATGCAAGATCCCTTCGCCCTCGACGGCCCGCGCCTGCCGGCACGAAGCGGCAAGGCCAGGAGCCTCGTCATCCTGCTCCACGGCCTCGGCTCCGACGGCAACGACCTGATCGGCCTTGCGCCCTATTGGGCGCCGGGGCTGCCCGACACCGCCTTCGTCTCCCCCAACGCCCCCTTCCCCTGCGACATGGCGCCCTACGGCTACCAGTGGTTCAGCCTGCAGGATCGCTCGCCGAACCGCATCCTCGCGGGCGTCCAGGCGGCGGCGCCGATCCTGGACGCCTTCATCACCCAGGAGCTCGAGCGCCACGGCCTGGATGAATCCCGCCTCGCGCTCGCCGGCTTCTCCCAGGGCTGCATGATGTCGCTGTTCGTCGCCCCCCGCCGCGAGAAGCCGGTCGCCCAGGTGCTGGGCTATTCCGGCCGGCTGATCGGGGCCGACCTGCTGAAAGCCGAGGCGCGCTCGAAGCCGCCGGTCCTCTTGGTCCACGGCACCGCCGACGAGATGGTCCCCTTCGATTCGCTGGCAGCCTCGGAGGCCGGCCTCAAGGCGGCCGGCATCCCGGTCGAGACCCTGGCCCGGCCGGGGCTCGCCCACTCGATCGACGAGCGCGGGCTGCAGGAGGGCGGCAAGCGTCTCGCCCGGGTCTTCGGTCACGATTCTCTAAACGAGATCAAGCCATAAGGAGATCCGGGCGGCCTCAAGATGTTGTGCCGCCCGGGCAGTTACGGTATGTAGATCGTAGGCGTCCCGCAGGGGATCGTCCCCGCCGGGATCGTCCGTCAGGAGGATCGGCGTGGGGCATTTGTCGCCCGAAAGCTGTCCCGCTCTGGTGCTGAACGCCGACTTCCGGCCGCTCAGCTATTTCCCGCTGTCCTTGTGGTCGTGGCAGGACACGGTCAAGGCCGTGTTCATGGGCCGGGTCAACATCATCCACGAATACGACCGCACCGTCCGCTCGCCCAATTTCGAGATGAAGCTGCCCTCGGTCATCTCGCTCAAGGACTACATCGCTTCCGCCCGCCGGCCGGCCTTCACCCGGTTCAACGTGTTCCTGCGCGACCGTTTCGGATGCCAGTATTGCGGCCACGGCTTCCCGACCCAGGACCTGACCTTCGACCACGTGACGCCCCGCTCCAAGGGCGGGCGGACGACCTGGACCAACGTCGTCACCGCCTGCTCGGACTGCAACCTGATGAAGGGCAACCGGCTGCCGCGCGAGTCCGGCATGCATCCGCGCACCAAGCCCTTCCAGCCGACGGTCTACCAGCTGCAGGAGAACGGCCGGGCCTTCCCGCCCAATTTCCTGCACGAGAGCTGGCGCGACTTCCTCTACTGGGATTCGGAGCTGGAATCGGCTTAGAGCCGTTCCGACAGCCAGATCGCGACCCGCGAAGCGCCTTTGATCGCCTGCGAGAGCACCGCGTAGCCCGGCGCTTCCTCGGCTCCGGCAGCGAGTGCGGTATCGCGATGCGCCACCTCGTCCTGGCGGAAGCTTTCCAGTGTCTCACCCAAAGCCGCCTCACCGCCCTCGAGCGAGGCGATCTGGCCGCGATAGTGCTCGTCGATCACCTCCTCGACCGCGACCGTGCAGGCCATCGCCGCGCGCTCGCCGAGCAGGGCGGTCGCCGCGCCGAGGGCGAAGCCAGCCAGGTGCCAGACCGGCAGGAGCGCTGTCGGCCGGGCCCGGCGCTCGACCATCAGCGTCTCGAAAGCCTTGAGGTGCTGGCCCTCCTGCTCGGCCATGTGGCGAAGCGCCGGCGCGCTCGGCGACTTGCCGAGCACCGCGAGCTGGCCCTCGTAGATGCGGCGGGCGCCGTACTCGCCGGCATGGTCAACGCGGAGGATGCGCTCGACCAGCTCCGCGCCCGTAAGATCCCCGGGGAGGCGCCTCTTCATCGGATCAGCTCCGCGCCGCCCCTGAGCCCGACCAGCGCCAGCGCGCCGGAGACCAGGAAGTTCCAGCCTGCCATCGAGATGCCGATGAGAGACCAAGCGATCTCGTCGCAACGAACGACGGGTGCGGCCAGCAGCCGGTCGCGAAGGGCCGCGGCGCTGGTCCCGGTCGGACCTGTCGCCCCGCAGGACGCCGTTCCCTCCCACCAGTGCAGCTCGACGCCGGCGTGATAGGCACCGATGCCCGCGGTGACGGCGAGTGCCAGGGCTGCCGCCAGGGCCGCCCAGCCGGCCGGCGCCCGCCGCCCCTGGCGGATCAGGAACATGCCGACCAAGCCGGCGGCGATGGCGACGACGTGCGGCCAGCGCTGCCAGAGGCAGAGCACGCAAGGCTGCAGCCCGCCCCAGTGCTGGAAGGCGAGCGCGCCCAGAAGCAGGGCCGCCGATCCATGGGCGAGGAGGGCCGGGGCGACGCGAGGCGAGAGGAGTTTCATGGCTAAAAAGTATAGCGCACGACGACGAAGCCGCCGACCAGTACGATCGTGCCGACCAGGACCACGATGCCGAGGCGCTCCTCGACGAAGCGGCGGACCGGCGGGCCGAACCACCAGAGCAGCAGCGCCACCGCATAGAAGCGGATGCCGCGCGACAGGATCGAGGCGGTGAAGAATTCCAGGAGATCGAAGGAGGCGGCGCCGGAGGCGATGGTGACGAGCTTGTAGGGGATGGGTGTCGCGCCCTTCAGCACGATGATCCACCAGCCGTATTCGGCGAAGGCCTGCTCGAACTGCCTGATGGCATCGCCATAGCCGTAGATGGTGAGGACCGGCCGGCCGATCGCCTCGAAGCCCCAGTGGCCGATGGCGTATCCCAGCAGCCCGCCCAGCACCGAGGCGACCAGGCAGACGGTCGCATAGAAGAAGGCACGGTCGCGCCTGGCAAGGATCATCGGGATCAGCAGGACGTCCGGCGGGATCGGAAAGACCGAACTCTCGACGAAGGAGACGACGGCGAGCCACGGCAGCGCCCGCGGATCGGCGGCCATGCGCAGCAGCCAGTCATACATTCGGCGAAGCATCGGCAATCCAGTCAGGCAGGATCGGAGTCGAGGTCATAGACGCGGGCTCTGCGTACCGCAATCGTCTTCCGACCCGCCTGCGGCACCGTCGCCGTTGGCAAGCCCGGCCCTGGCGGTAAGCATGGGTTCGCCCGCGGTAGAGCCGGCAAGAGCAGCACGGGGGGTGACGGATGAGTCGACTCGGCCGCAGCGCGGAATGGCTGCCCTGCTCGGCCCTCTCGCGGCCGTCCTTCATGTGGTCCTGCGCTATGGCGTGAATTTCCCCTTCGCCGATCAGTGGGACTTCATCGCCTTCTTCGCCGCGCAGGAGGCCGGCGAGCTTCGATGGCGCGACGTCTGGGCGCTCCACAACGAGCACCGGATGGTTGCGCCCAAGCTGGCGATGCTGGGGCTCGCCTCGTTGACACGCTGGAACATCGTCGCGGAGATGCTGGCGAGCGTCGTGCTGGCGCTCGCCAGCTTGCTGATCTTGCTGCAGCTGGCGCAGCCGGTCCTCCGGGGAAGCGGGCAGGTGGGACGGCTGTGGACGATGCTCACCCTCTCACTCTACGTCTTCTCGCTCGCCCAGGGAACGAACCGGCTCTGGGGCTGGCAGATCCAATGGTTCCTCAGCCTCTTCGCAGCGGTCCTCACCGTCGCCCTGGCGACGTGGAGCCTCGGAAGCGTGCGCCCGTGGGCCTACGTCGCCGGCGCGGCCCTCGCCGCCCTGGTCTGCCAGTTCAGCATCGCCAGCGGCGTGGTCGCCTGGGGCGCCGGCGCAATGGTCCTCGCCGTCCATCCGCTTCGCCGCCGCGTTCTCGCGCCCTGGCTGGCGGCGGCCGCCGTCGCCACCGCCGCCTTCTTCGTCGGCAACGAGCGCCATAACGGGCTGCCGTCCCTGCTGATCGCGCGCGACCATCCTCTGCTGCTCCTCGAATATGTCGGCAACTACCTCTCGGGGCCGCTCGGTCGGCATGCCGCCATCGGTCTTGTCGTCGGCCTCGCCTTCGTCGGCCTCGTTCCGATCGCAGCGAGCCGCCATCGCGAGCGGCCGGACCTGTTCATGCCGTGGATCGCCCTCGGCCTCTTCGCCGGCGCCAACGCGGTGCTGACCGCCATCGGCCGCGTCGGCATGGGCGCCGAGCAGGGGCTGGTGGCCCGCTACGCGACCATCGCGCCGCTGATGACGGTTTCGGTCGTGCTGCTGGGGATCCTGGCGTTCCGCGCCTGGCCGTCGGGGCGCCTGACGGCGCTCACGCCGGTCGGGGCCGTCGCCGGCGGCGCCCTGCTGGCCTTGCCGGCGATCGTGGCCGATGTCCGCGGCATGGCCGACCTCAAGGAGGTCAATCGGCGGATCGTCGCCGGCCGGACCTGCGTGCTGGCGATCGACACGGCGCCCGACCCATGCCTCGTCCGCCTTCGCCCCGATCCGGCGGTGGTCCGTCTCCGCGCCCCGCAGCTAAAGGCTCTCGGCCTGAGCGGCTTCGCTTCGAAACGCTAGCGGCGGCCGTCTACAGGCTCAGCTGCTTGAACACGCGCTCGGGGATCAGCCGGATGATCAGCATGATCGGCCGCCAGAACCAGGGCAGATAGACGACGTCACGGCCCTTCTCGATCGCGGCCAGGATCCCGGCGGCGATGGCTTCAGGCTTCGCCCAGAGCGGGCCGCCCTTGGCGATGCCGGCCGTCATCGGCGTATCGACGAAGCCGGGCTTGATCGTGAGCACCTGCACGCCCGCGCCGGCGAGCCGGTTGCGCAGACCCTGCAGGAACAGGCTGACCATGCCCTTGGCGGCGCCGTAGACGTAGTTGCTCTTGCGGCCGCGATCGCCGGCGACCGAGGAGATGACGGCGATGACCCCGGCCCGCCCCGCCTCGAAGCGGTTGGCGACCAGGGTCAGGAGCGCGATGACGCCGAGCGCGTTGGTCTCGATGTCGGCAAGCGTGCGATCGACCGACGCCTCGCAGGCCTTCTGGTCGGGAAGCACGCCATGGGCGACCAGCACGATGTCGAGGCCGCCCATCGCCTGCTCGGCTGCCGCCAGCAAGGCCGCGTGACGGCTCCGGTCATTGGCGTCGAGCGCCATCACCTCGACGGAGCCGGCGCCGCGGGCGGCCAGGTCCTGCCGGACCATCTCCAGCCGGCTGAGATTGCGCGCGGCCAGAAAAAGCCGGTCGCCGCGCGCGGCCAGCAACCGTGCCGTCGCCTGGGCGATGGCCGAGGTAGCGCCGACGATCAGCACCTTGCGCATGGGACGTCTCCGATCATCTGCGAGCATCGAGGGTGACCCGGCGCCAGAACGCCGACATCACCTTAGGATCGCGCATGGACTCGAGCTTTTCCCAATCAGGGAAGGTCCGGCCGAAGACCTCGCCCGACATGCGGGCGTCCTTCGCCGGATAGACACCGCCGCCGGCATCCATAACGACACGGTCGAGGCGGTCCAGCAGACCCAGGGTCGGCTCCCCGCGGAACGGGAAGTCGAGGGCGAGCGTGGCACCGGGGCGCGGGAACGAGAGCAGGCCGCACCCCGGCATCGTCCCGAACAGCTTCAGCACCGAAAGGAAGGACCCCTGGCCATCGGCGGCGATGAGATCGAGGATCCGGCGAAGCGCCGCGGGCGCCGAACCAGGCGGCACCACGCATTGGTACTGCACGAAGCCGCGCTGCCCGTAGAGCCGGTTCCAGTCGAGGATGGAATCGAGCGGATAGAAATAGGTCAGGTAGTGCTGGATCGAATGCCGGGACCGTGGGAAGCGGTAGTAGAGCTCGTTGAAGGCGCGGAGCGTCAGCCGGTTCACTGGCGAGACCGGCGGCGTGAACGGGACCCGGCGGGCGCCCCGCGGCGCCTCGTGCTTGCCGCTCGGCGTCGGCGCGTGGTTCGCACGCATGAAGAGGCCGCGGCCGAGATCCTGGCCACGGGCAAGGCAGTCGATCCAGGCGACGGTGTAGTCGTGGCTCCGGTCGGACTCGGCCGCGAGGGCGAAGAAGGCGTCGAGATCGGGGAAGCGGAGGGTCTCGACGTCGAGCCAGGGTCCCTCGACGCGGATGAGCTGAAGCTCCGCCCAGGTGACGAGACCGGTCAGGCCGAGCCCGCCAACCGTTGAGCAGAACCAGTCAGGTTCCAGGTCGGGTCCGCAGAGGATGCGTCGCCCGTCGGAGCGCAGCAGCTCGAACCGGAGCACATGGTTGCCGAAACTGCCGCGCCGATGGTGGTTCTTGCCGTGAACGTCGTTGGCGATAGCGCCGCCGACGGTGACCAGCCGGGTCCCGGGCGTGACCGCCAGGAACCAGCCCTTGGGCACGGTCAGCTCCAGGATGTCGCCGAGGAGCACGCCGGCCTCGCAGGCGAGCCGTCCGGTCGACGGATCGAAGGCGATGAAGCGGTCGAGCCCGCGCACATCGAGGAGCGTCCCGCCATCGGCGAGACAGCTGTCGCCGTAGCTGCGGCCGTTGCCGCGCGGCAGAACCTCTCCTGCGATCGCCGGCCATCCCTGGTCGCGCCAGGAGAGCGCAACCGCCCGCTGGGGCAGCTTCGGATAGTGTCCCCAGCTCGCGTAAGCGTCGGTCATGCGTCAGAAGGCGAGAAGGATGACGACCGCCATTGCGAGCGCGACGGCGCGGCTGACCCGATCCTTCACCGCGAAGACGATCGGATCGTCGTGCATGTTGCCGCGATGGGCGACCAGCCAGGCCCGGCTGACCCAATAGAGCAGCAGCGGGCACAGCAGCCAGAGCGCATCCGGCCGGCTGTAAAGCGGCAGGACCGCCGGGCTGTTGACGTAGAGCGCCAGGACCAGGACCGAGAGATAGCCGGCACCGCCGCCGAGCGCCGAGAGCAGCTCGAGGTCGCCCGTCCGGTAGCCACGGCCCGGAGCGGTGGCCTCTCCCGCCTCGCGCACGCCGAGAAGCTCGGTATAGCGCTTCAGAAGGGCGAGGCTGAGGAAGATGAACATGGAAAATGCGAGCAGCCAGAACGACGGCCAGAGCCCAAGCGCCGCCGAGCCGCCGATCAGCCGCAAGGTGTAGAGGCCGGCCAGGATGAAGACGTCCACCAGGACGAGGCGTTTGACGCCGAATGAATAGGCGGTGGTGACCACGACATAGACGGCGAGCACGCCGACGAAGGCGGGCGAAACCGCGAACGCAACCGCCAGGGCGGCCCCCAACAGAAGCGGCGCCAAGACGATGCCGTTCAGCGCCGGCACGTTGCCGGCCGCGAACACCCGCATGCGTTTGCGCGGATGGCGCCGGTCGTCGGCGAGATCGAGCAGGTCGTTCACCACGTAGATCGCCGAAGCGCAGAGCCCGAAGGCAATGAAGGCAAGCGCCGCCAACAGGATCTGCCCGGGCTCGAGCACGGCATGCGCGGTCACGAGGGGAACGAATACCAGCAGGTTCTTCAGCCATTGCTGCGGCCGAAGAGCCTGCAGATGGCTTTGGATCGCAGCGGGGCGGTCGTCGAAGCTGGCGGCGACGTCGGTGATCGCCTCGACCTTGCCGGCGATGCCGGGTCCGGGATTGACGATCACGGCCGAGCGCGCGGACGGCCAGACCGAGAGGTCGGCCTGGTCGTTGCCGGCGTAGTCGAAGCCCTTCTCGCCGAAGCGCTCGACCAGTCGCGCGCGTTTGGCGTCGGCCTTGAGATTGGTCGAGCCGTCGCTCGCCAGGACCTCGTCGAACAGGCCGAGGTGACCGGCGATCGGCGTCGCCGCGCCATGGTCGGAGGCGGTGGCCAGAACCAGAGGCTGGCCTGCGGCCCTCCGCTCCTTGAGGAACGCGATGAAGGCTTCGTTGTAGGGAAGCGTCGTCGGATCGATCGACGCCCGGCGGGCGACCTCGGCCTTGAGCCGCGCCTTCCCGCCCCCGGCGAGCCAGGACAGCATGTCGAAGGCGGCGAGCGGACGCTGGCGAAGCAGGACGAGTGCGCCCTCGACCAGGAGGTCGGTCTTGATCAGGGTGCCGTCCAGATCGACGACCAGCGGAGGCTGCGATGAAGCCGCGCCTTTCTGTCCCGGAGCCGACATGTCCTCAGCGTCGATAATTGCGAAAGGTCCAGTACTTGTGGCCGACGAAGCTGGTGAAGACCGGCACGATCACGCCCACCACATGGGCCAGCGTCTCGGCATGCTCGACCACCCCGACCGCGGGCAGGGCATAGTAGGCGAGAGCCAGGCTGATGACGAGGGTCTGGGCCACGGCGAGCAGGTTGACGAGAGCGAAGGCCAGCATCTCGCCAGGGACGCCGCGGTCGCCAGGCCCGAAGACCAGGAGGCGGTTCAAGACATAGGCCGTCGCCATGCCGGTGAGATAGGCCGCCACCACGGCGACGGTGTAGGTGACGGCCTGGCTGTAGAGGAGCCGCGACAGGACGTTGACCAGGGCTGCGACGCCGCCGGCGAGGAGGAAGCGCAGCAGGCCCGAAGTGACGAAGGCGTCCTTGAGCCTCATCGACCGGCGACGACCTCCGCCAGGCGCCGGCCGACGGCGACGCTTTCGGAGATCGAGCGGTCCTCCGGGTAGTAGTAGGAGGTATCCGCCATGTAGAAGCCAGGAAGCCGGCTCTCCATCGGCGGCAGCTTGTCGTAGAAGCCGGGCGTGCAGACGGTCTGGGCGAACTCGTAGCGCGACACCTTGGCAGCGATCACCTGGTCGTCCTCGAACGCCGGGTTGATGCGCTTGAGACAAGCCTTCACCTCGGCGATCAGCTCGGCGTCCGGCCGCTTCCAGTTCGGATGGGCCTTCGGCATGTAGTAGGGCGCATAGAGGATATGCGCCTCGCCCGGATGCAGGTTCGAGTACTCGATGACGCCGGGGATCGGGATCTCCGGGTCGGTGATGTTCATCCAGAAATAGGGCGTCACCGGGCGCGTCATCTTCAGGATCACGCAGGCGACCGCGATGTTGTCGATCTCGGCGATGCGGCGGCGCTCGTCCTCCGGCAGCGCCGGCACCAGCCGCGTCACATAGGGCAGCGGCACCGTGGAGACCACCTGGTCGTGCCGCTCGACGCCGCCTTCCAGGCGGACACCGACCGCACGCCCGTCCTCGGCCACGACCTCGCGCACCGTGCTCTTGAGACGGATGGCGCCGCCGGCGGCGAGTATCCGCGCCTCCATCGCCGAAAGCAGCGTGTCAGAGCCACCGTCGAGCGTGCCTAGGCGCTCCTGGAACAGGCTCTTCCTCGACTTGGCGACGCGCTTGATACGGGTGCCGATCCAGGCCGCGGAGAGACGGTGCGCGTGCTCGAAGAACTTGAGCTCGAACAGGTTGCGCCAGAGGACCTCGTAGGCTTCGGCGCCGACCCAGCGGCGGAGCCAGTCGGTCGCCTCGACCTTGTCCAGCGGCCGCCAGTCCTTGATCCCCTTGGTATAGAGGACGTGCAGCGCGTAGCGGATCTTGGCGACCAGGCCGAGATGGGGGAACAGCAGCAGCCGGTCGGGCCGGCCCCACTCGTAGAGCGTGCCCCGGTAGAAGAAGCCCATCCGGGTGTCGACCCAGCGGAGCGTGCCCGAGAGGCCGAGCTCGTCCAGAAGCGCGAACAGCGCGTGGTCGGTGGCGCAGATGAAATGGTAGTAGCGCTCGATCTTCAGGCCGTCGAAGTCGAAGGAGGCGGACATGCCGCCGATGCGGTCGTCGGCCTCGTAGATCGTCACCTTGTGGCCGCGCTTCAGCAGCTCATGCGCGCAGGCGAGGCCCATGGGACCCGCGCCGAGCACGGCGACGCTGCGGGCCTCAGACATAGGGCTTCACCTGGACCTTGCTGTAGACGGGATCGCAGAAGGTCTCGCGGATCGCGTCCACGAAGGGCGTCGGGCGGACGCCGAAGGTCGCCTCGATGTCGACGCCGGTGAACTCGTCGCCGGCGGTCAGCGCCTTCAGCTGGTCGGCGGTGAAGGGCGGGTTGGCGCTGAACAGCGCATAGACCCGGAGCAGGAAGGCGAACAGGCCGACCGGGATGTGCACGATCGGCGTCTTCAGGCCCTTGGCGTCGCGGATGGCCCGGATGATGTCGACATAGTCGACCCGCTCGGCGCCGGCGAGATCGTAGACCGTCCCCTGCGGGCGGCGTTCCAGGCAGACGGCGATCACGCGGCAGAAGTCGCGGTTGTAGAGGGGCTGGCGCATGTAGCGGCCATGGCCGGGGATGGGGAACACCGGCACGCGCTCGAGGAAGCGGGCGAGCCAGCCCAGGTGCTTCGGGTCGAACCAGCCGAACATCAGGGTCGGGCGCAGCACGCAATGGGGAAGCCCGGACGCCCGGACCAGCTCCTCCTGCGCCCGCTTGGTGCGGGTGTAGTCGTCGTCGGCGACCGAGTTCAGCACCGAGGAGCTGACATGGACGATGTAGGGGACGGCCGAGCGCCGGCACTCGTCCAGCACCAGCCGGGTCGCCTCGATGTTGTTGCGGACGAAAGGCCCCTCGCCCTTGCCGGTGATCTGGGCATGGAGCTGGACGAGCGCGTCGGCGCCGGCGAAATGGCCCTGCCAGGCGCCGGGTTCGGCCAGATCGGCCTCGACCGCGGTGACCTTCGGATGGAGCCGGGCCAGAACGCCGAGATTATGGGCGTGCTTGTCGATGGCGACCAGGTCGAGGTCGGGCCGCTCGGCCAGCAGGGTCACGAGATTCTGCCCGACCAGCCCGGCGGCGCCGGTGATGACGATCTTCTTCCGTTGTGGCAACGAAACAGCCCTCTCGGCCGTGGGTCGGGCGTGATGCCGGCTTAAGGGGGCGACCGGCCGTCGCTCGGGCGAGCCAATCGCACAGGCGGGGACGGCTGTCAAAGACCCGGGCTCCGGGCTCCCTTGTCGCCCCGCCCCCTCGGCTTTATGGTCCGCGCCTGAGTGCCCCAGTGGCGAAACGGTAGACGCGGCAGACTCAAAATCTGTTGCCGGCAACGGCGTGCTGGTTCAAGTCCGGCCTGGGGCACCAACCCGACTCGATCGCGGCGAATCCGGTCCTAGAACGTCCCCGGGTACTGGCCGCCGTCGATCAGCAGGTTCTGGCCGGTGATGTAGCCGGCATGGGCCGAGCAGAGGAAGGCGCAGTAGGCGGCGAACTCCCTCACGTCGCCGTAGCGCCCGGCCGGGTTCAGCGCCTTCCGCTCCTCCCAGATGGTCTCGAACGGCTTGCCGGTGATCTTGACCAGGCCCTGGACGTGGCGGCGCTGGGCGTCGCTGTCGAAGACGCCCGGCAGCAGCGTGTTGATCGTCACATTGTGGCGAACCGTGGTGCGCGCGAGGCCGGCGACGAATCCCACGAGTCCCGACCTGGCGCCATTCGATAGTCCCAGGTCCAGCTGGGCGATCTTCACGCTGCGGGACGAGATGCTGACGATGCGGCCGAACTTCCGCGCCATCATCCCGTCGACCGTCGCCTTGATCAGCTCGATCGGGGTCAGCATCAGGGCGTCGATCGCGGCGATCCAGTCGTCGCGGGTCCAGTCGCGGAAGTCGCCGGGATGCGGCCCGTCGGCATTGGTGATCAGGATGTCCGGCTCCGGGCACGCCGCCAGCGCCTTCGCCCGGCCGTCGGGCGTGGTGATGTCGACGGCGACCGTGCCGACCTCGACCCCGGTCTCGGTCCGGATCGACGCCGCCGCCGCCTCGAGGCGCTCGGGATTGCGCGCGATCATCACCAGGTTCACACCCTCGCGGGCGAGCAGCTGGGCGGTCGCATGCGCCATGCCGCGGCTGGCACCGGAGATCAGCGCCGTCCGGCCCTTGATGCCGAGATCCATCAGCCGGCTCCCGTCGCCGAGATCATCCGTTCGGGCCTGAGAACTTGCCGAAGGAACGGCTGGGGGTGCCGCGGAACAGCGACATATGCGTGTGGACGGCGACCCAGTCTTCGCCGACGGCCTTGCGGGCGAAGGCGACCGTCGCCCGGCCCGGCCGGTCGAAGCGGCTGCCGTCCTGGTTGAATCCGTCGGAATCGAAGATCGCCATGCCGACCGCGCTCAACCGGTCGGGCGAGACGATGGCCTCGACGCCCTCCAGCCGCCAGCGGAAGTTGCGGATGGTCGGCCAGACGTTGCTCCATTGCTCCTTGACCACGGCCGGGCGCTCGGAGACGAAGTCGCTGAAGGTGCCGAAGGCGATCAGGTCCTCGGCAAACAGCGGATAGGCGGCCTCGAAATCGACCGCCTGCACGCAGTCCGACAGCCGCTTGAACCAGCGGCGGATGCCGTCGACATCCTTCGCATCCGGGGTCGTCCGCAGGCGCATCGGTCTCTTCCGTGTCAGTGTTTCAGGATTGCGGGCGGCACGATGGTGCCGCCCGCCGGCGCCTCGCCGGCGAAGCGTTCGATCTCGACCAGCGTGGTCGGGGCGGCATAGCCCTGCCCCAGCCGCGAGGTGCCGCGGTCATAGGTCAGCACGTTCGGATTGCCGCGATTGTCGGTGCCGCCGCCGAGCGGATCGAACCAGGCGCCGGCCGCGAGCGGCACCACGCCGGGACGCACGCCGTCGGCGACGGTGGCGCCGGCAAGGCAGGCGCCGCGGCCGTCCTCGACGACCGCCTTGAAGGCGCCCCAGTGCGAGCTGGAATGGACCGTCCGGCGGCTCATGCGATCATCTTTTCATTGATCGTCCGCGGCGTCACCCAGCTTCAGAGCGGCGCGGCGCCAACCCGATGCACCGCGCCGGCACGCCCTAACCTAAGGAGATCACCTGCTTCTCCTCGAAGCTGCGATAGGCCGCCGTCAGCACCTCGAGCGCCGCCAGACCCGCTTCGCCCGGCACCTCGACCGGCGCGCCGTCGAGAATGCTGCGGGCGCAGGATTCCATTTGCGCGGCGAAGTGGCCGGGCGCAGAACTCCCCTCCAGCTCGATCTGGCGGGTGCCGTTGCGATCGGTGAGGAACAGCGCGTGGGCGTAGTGGTGGATGCGGAGCGCGCCCTTGGTGCCATGGACATGGATGGTCCCCGGCGCCGACTGCCAGCGCCCGGGTGGAACATAGCCGTCGAGGCTCCACGCCGATCCCCAGCTGAAAATTCCTTCCCCTGGCAGGCTGGTCGGAAACGTCGAGTCTTCGTACAGCAGATGGCCGAGGCTGCCGTTCCGGAAGTTCATCAGAAGGTACTCAGTCGACGGCGCGGCGCCGGAGATGTTGCCGCGCCCGAACACCGAGGCGACGGGGCTGCCGGTCATCCAGCCGAAGGCGTCGATCAGGTGGATGCCGTGATCGACCAGCCCGAGGCCGGAGCCTCCCGGCCCGCCGGGAGGATAGTGCGCGAAGCCCATGATCTGGCGACCATCGGGCCCGGTGCCGCCGATCTCCTGCTCACGCATCAGCAGGACCTCGCCGATGGCGCCGCTTCCGATGAGATCGCGTGCCTTCCGCAGCGCCGGCAGGAAGCGATAGGAGGCGCCGTAGAACAGCTTCACCCCGGCGGCGGCGCAGGCGGCGATCATGCGCCGTGCGGAGGCGACCTCCACCGCCAGCGGCTTCTCGCAGAGCACGTGCTTGCCCGCCTCGGCGCAGGCGATCGCCACGGCCTCGTGCGTGACGACCGGCGTCGCCACGCAGACGAGGTCCAGCGTCTCCTCGCGCAGCATCCGCGTGAAGTCGGCATAGGGGCGGAACCCGTAGCGGGCCTGGAGGCTCGTCCGCTTCGCGTCGTCGATCTCGGCCGCCGCGACCAGCTCGATCGCCGAGCTGTCGCGGTAGGCTTCGAGATGGATGGAACCGACGCCACCGAGCCCGACGAGGCCGACACGCAGCTTCCGCTTCGTCATTCCCGGCTCCGCCGTCCTAGCCTCGGATCCAGGTCTCCGAGAAGGCGAGCATCGCAGTCGAGATCGAATGGCCGGCGATCTCTCGCGGCACCGGCTTGCCCGGCAGCTTCTTGCCGTTGATCGTCACCGAGGCATCGGCACAGCCGACGAAGAGGCTCGGCATGTAGTGCTTGCCGGTCGCCGACTTGTCCGGCGGCAGGGCAAAGCAGAAGGGCTTGCCCAGCCCGGTCCATTTGAGCTCGATGGTCTCGCCGCCGGCCTTCACGATCTCGCTGTAGGTGCTGCCCGGATCGCCCGCGGTGGCAACCGAGTCGATCTTCCTGTAGGTCAGTCCCTTCAGGCCCGGCAGCCCCTTGTAGGCGCCGAAATTGGCGACGAAGTCGCTGACCAGGTAGCGCGCCAGCTTCTCGTTGTCGTAATAGCAGACATTGCCTGCGGACGAGCCGTCCTGCGGCGCCTGCAGCAGCACCAGCGCGTGGCCGCGACCATGCGGCGACAGCACGACGCGGAAGAAGCTGGCGAGCGTGACGAACGGTCCGTCCGGCGTCTCCTTCAGCGAGACGCCGGGATTCTCGCCCGACCATTCGACGGTGCCCGGAAATTTGATGGGATCGGCCATGGGGTCCTCCATTTCAGTCGGGGGATTATGCACGACTCGGACGTCGTGTGATGCTCATTCCGCCGCCGGTCCCGATCGGTGGCGCCCGCGGTCGCGATCTGTCACCGTCCACACGTCCCCACCGAAATCACAGAGCCTTGATGGCGCTTCCTCCCTGGCTTCCGCCGCTGGCGGCGGTCCTCCTCATGCAGATCGTCGCGGCCTTCCAGTCCCAGTCGATCTGGGTCCTGGCGCCGATCCTGACCCAGGCCGCCGGCGTGACGCCGGAGCGCGTCGGCGAGCTGGCCGGCCTGGTGTCGCTGGGCTCCGCCTGGTTCTTCCTCAGCGGCCATCCGATCCTGCAACGGCTCGGATCGCTGAGGGCGCTGCAGCTGGGCGCGTTGATGGCGTCCGCCAGTCTGTTGATCTTCTTCGCGCCCTGGTGGCCGGCGATGATGCTGGCGGCCCTCCTGGTCGGCATCGGCTACGGCCCGACGACGCCGGCCGGCAGCGACGTGCTCGCCCGCTACACTCCGCCCCGGCACAAGAGCGCGATGTTCTCGATCAAGCAGGCGGGTGCACCGCTGGGCGGCGCCATCGCCGGCTTGAGCCTGCCGACCCTCGCCGTCTTCATCGGCTGGCAGTTCGCGCTCGTCGCGACGGCGCTGCTCGGGCTCGCCGCCATCCTCGTGGTCCAGCGGGTCCGGTGCGAGCTCGATGCCGACCGCGACGACAGCGTGCCGCTTTCGGCGCGGATGCTGGTGTCGCCGGCCAATCTTCGCCAGCCGGTCGAGGCGCTGGCACTCTCGCCCGGCCTGCCGCTCTTGACCGTGGCCTCGTTCTGCCTCGCCGCCATCCAGGGCAATCTCTTCTCTTTCGGCGTGACCTACCTCACCGACGAGATCGGGCTGACGCTGGTTCAGGCCGGCGCCGCCTCCTCGGCCATGCTGTTCACCGGCATGTTCGGGCGCGTGCTGATGGGGTGGATCGCCGATCGTACAGGTTCGGCGATCGACGTCCTGAAGACGCTCGCCGTCACCGCGACGCTCTCGACCCTGGCGCTGTCGACGATCCGGCCGGACTGGTCCTACGGCGCGATCGTTGCTGTGTTCGCAATGACCGGCATCGCCGCCACCACCTGGAACGGCGTGTTCCTGGCCGAGGTCGCCCGCGTCGCGCCCAAGGGCAAGGTCGGGATGGCGACGGCCGGCTCCGCCTTCTTCACCTTCCTCGCCTACACCAGCGGGCCTTTCGTCTTCGCCAAGGCGGTCTCGCTGGTCGGCGCCTACGGGCCGGTCTTCACAGGGGTCGCGGGCCTCGGCGTGCTCGCCGGCATCGCCCTGATCCTGGCCGGGCGACGAGGCGCCGCCTAGCGTCCGACGAAGGCGGGCTTCCGCTTCTCCATGAAGGCGCGCCGCCCTTCGACGTAGTCCTGGCTCGCGAAGCATTCGCGTACGACGCGGTCGCACATCTCGAGGTCGCGATCCTCGGGATCCTTCATCGCCTCGCCGACCAGGCGCTTGATCGAGGCGACGGTCAGCGGCGCGTTGCCGGCAATGGTGGCGGCATACTCGTTCACCTTGTCCTCGAGCTCGGCTGACGGCACCACCCGGTTGACCAGCCCCATCGACGACGCCTCGGCGGCGTCGAACTGGCGCGCGGTGAAGAAGATCTCCTTGGTGAAGGACGGCCCCACCAGATCGATCAGCCGCTGCACGCCGGGAAGCCGGTAGCCGAGGCCGAGCTTGGCGGCCGGGATGGCGAAGCGCGATCCCTCCTCGCAGAAGCGAAGGTCGCAGCTCACCGCCAGCGCCACGCCGCCGCCGATGCAATATCCCCGGATCATCGCGATGGTTGGCTTTCCGAGGTTGCCGAGTCGCTGATACAGGCGGTCGGTGGTGGCGTTGTATTCCTCGACCGCCTTCTCCGAGGCGCGCTCGCTCTCGAACTTCGAGATGTCGGCCCCCGAGACGAAGGCCTTGCCGCCGGCGCCGGTCAGCACGATCACGCGGATCGCGGGATCTCGCTCGAAGTCGTCGAGGATGGTATCGGCCGCCTGCCACATCTCCAGCGACACGGCATTGTGGCGCTCGGGGTTGTTGAAGATCATCCAGCCGGTGTTGCCGTCCTTGCGGGCGATCATTTTGTCCGTGGACATGCCTTTTCTCCTTCTGCTGGTTCAGATCACGCCGCGCGACCGCAGGCCGGCAATCGCGGCCTCGTCGTAGCCGAATTCGCGCAAGACCTCCTCGGTGTGCTGGCCGATCTCGGGCGAGGGCAGCTGGCTCTTGCTCGGCGTCCGCGACAGCCGCACCGGCTGGGCCAGGTATTTGGCCTTCGGTCCCTTCACCGGCGAGTCGACCTCGTCATAGGGCTGGAGGTGCCGCACCTGCGGATCGGCGAAGACCTCGTCCATCTTGTTGATGCGCCCGCAGGGCACGCCGGCGGCATTCAGCCGGTCGATCCAGGTGGCGCCGTCCTCGCCCTGGAGTCGCCGCTCGATCTCGGCGTTCAGCGCGTCCCGGTTCTTCGAACGGTCGGCGGCGGTCGAGTAGTCCTTGCGCGCCACCAGGTCGTCGGCTGCGATCGCCTTGCAGAAGCGCTCCCAGATCTTGCGGCCGGTGACGGCGATATTGATGTGGCCGTCCTTGGTCTTGAACACGCCCGTCGGGATGCTGGTCGGGTGGTTGTTGCCGGCCTGCTTCGGCACCTCGCCGTCCATCAGCCAGCGCGCAGCCTGGAAGTCGAGCATGAACATCTGGGCCTGCAGCAGCGAGGTCTGCACCCATTGGCCCTCGCCCGACACCTCGCGCTCGAGCAGCGCCACGACGATGCCGTAGGCGCAGAAGATGCCGGCGGTCAGGTCGGCGATGGGAATGCCGACGCGCACCGGCCCCTGGCCGGGAAGCCCGGTGATCGACATCAGGCCGCCCATGCCTTGCGCGATCTGGTCGAAGCCCGGCCATTCGCGGTAGGGCCCGTCCTGGCCGAAGCCGGAGATGCTGGCGTAGACCAGCCTGGGATTGACCGCCTTCATCGCCTCGTAGTCGATGCCGAGGCGGGTCTTCACGTCGGGGCGGAAATTCTCGACCACGACGTCGGCGCATTCGGCCATGCGCTTCAGGACGGCGACGCCTTCGGGCGACTTCAGATTCAGGGTCATGCCGCGCTTGTTGCGCTGCAGGTTCTGGAAGTCGGAGCCGTGGCGCGGCCCGCCCGGCGCATCGCCCGGCTCCATGCCTTCGGGCATCTCGATCTTGACCACGTTGGCGCCCCAGTCGGCGAGCTGGCGGACCGCGGTCGGGCCCGAGCGCACACGCGTGAGATCGAGGACGGTGAAGCGCTGAAGGGCCGCAGAGGTTGGTCGAAAGGGCATCGGTCTTTCCCACTCGAGGCGGCCGCTTGCCGCCGCAGGTCTTTATTCGGTATCACTATTCTTAGGACCTGAAAACTGTTGACAGTTTTTGCGCCCAGCCGCCCAATGCCGCTATGAACGAGGTCTACGGCAACACCGCCCTCGAGATGGTGACCGCATTGCGGATCCGGCGGACGGAGACCCTGGCCTCGCTGGTGCGCAAGGAACTGGAGCGCATGATCGTCTCGGGCGAGCTCAGGGCCGGCGACCGGCTGAACGAGAGCGCGCTCGCCGACCGCTTAGGCGTGAGCCGGGGGCCGATCAGGGAGGCCTGCCGCGGTCTCGAGCAGAGCCGCCTGGTCGAGGTCGTGGTCAACCGCGGAACCTTCGTCCGCCAGATCTCGCTCCAGGACGCGCTCGACATCTACGACGTGCGCTCGGCCCTGTTCGGCGTCGCCGGCGAGACGCTGGCCGCGCGCATCACTCCGCCCCAGCTCGCGACTCTCTCCGGCCTGGTCGAGGCGATGGCGCGGGCGGCCGACGACATCGATGCCTACTACCCGCTCAACGTCGACTACCACGCCAAGCTGGTCGAGTTCTCCGGCAACGCCCGGCTGGTCACCACATATCGCAGCCTCGCCCAGGAGCTGCACCTGTTCCGCCGGCAGGGCCTGGTCAGCGAAGGCTCGATGGCAGTTTCCAACCGCGAGCACCGTGCCATCCTGGAGGCGCTGGCCCAGCGCGATGCCGCGCGGGCGAGTACACTCATGCGCGAGCACATCCTCGCCGGCAAGAAGCGGTTGCTGAAGCTGACCGAAAGCGAACGAGCCGGGGCCGCGTCGCCGGCGCCGGACTCTCAGCGACGACGAAAACGACTTGTTGCAGGAACCTGAACACAGGCCGGCGACCAACAAGACCTATGGGAGGAAGACCATGCCGACGAAGACACCGACACACATCCGCCTGACCCGCCGCGCCTTCGCCGCCGGCAGCGCCGCCGCCGCAGGCCTCGCCTGGTCGCCGCTCGGCGCCCAGGAGAAGTTCCCGTCGAAGACGATCGAGGTGGTGACCCATGCCGGCGTCGGCGGCGGCACCGACATCACCGGCCGCATGATGATGGTGCATGCACCGGAAGCGTTCGGCACCGAGTTCGCCATCGTCAACAAGGTCGGCGGCAGCGGCGCCGCGGCGTTGGCCTACGCCGCCTCCAGGCCGCGCGACGGCCACACCATCCTGCTGATCACCCAGACGCATCTCCTGACCGTCATGCAGGGCAAGGCGCCGGTGAAGTACGACGAGATCGTCGGTCTCGCGCGTGCCACCGACGATCCCCAGTTCCTGATGGTGGGCAAGTCGAGCCCGCTCAAGACCGCCCAGGAGATGATCGCCGCCGGCAAGACCAAAGCGCTCAAGTTCGGCGTCACCCAGCTCGGCGGCGTCGACCACCTTGCCGTCCTCGGCTTCGCCAAGAAGGCGGGGATGCAGGCCCCGACCATCGTGCCGTTCCGAGGCGGCGGCGACATCGTGATCAACACGGTCAGCGCCAATGTCGACGTCGGCATCCTCAACTACGCCGAGGCGGAGTCGCAGCTGAAGGCCGGCGACGTCAGGGCGCTGGTGACGTTGACGCCGAAGCGCCTCGCCCCGCTGCCGGACGTGCCGTCGGCGAAGGATATCGGCCTCGATATCAACTACTCGACCGTCCGCGGATTCGTCACGCTGAAGGGCGTGGCGGACGACCGGCTGAAGGCGCTCGAGGATGGCCTGCTGAAGGCGATGAAGGGGCAGATGTACGCGACATACATCGAGAGGTCGGGGCAATCCGCGGACAGCGTTGTCGGCCGTGGCCCCTGGCAGGCTCAGCTCGACGGCTTCTACAACGAGGGCCAGGCGGCGCTGAAGGAAATTGGCCTGCTGAAATAGCGAGCCCGGCATGACCGTTCCGGGCTGGCGGAGCCGCACCGATCTCCTCGTTGCGGCGGTCATCCTCGCCTTCTGTGCGATCGTCTACGGGCTCACCTACCGCTTCGACGCCGTGCCCGTCGCGTTGATGGACGGGCTCGGCGCCGAGCTGTTTCCACGCCTGGTTCTCGGCGTGGTGGCGCTGATGGCGGTCCTGATCGCGCTCGGCATCGGCATCACGCCCATGGCCGCGCCGCCGCCGGTGCACCCGATGGTATGGATGACCGGCGGCGCCATGCTGGCGTTCATGGTCGCGGTCGAGGTGATCGGGCTATGGCCGACCGCCTTCCTTTTCGTCGTCGGCCTCGGCTGGCTCTGGGGAGAGCGCAGCCTGCTCAGGCTCGCGCTTAGCGCCGCCGGGTTGTGCGCCGTGCTTTACCTTCTGTTCGTACGGCTGCTCGGCGGAACCTTCCCCAAGGGCCTGCTCACCTCCCTCTGGTCGTAGGGATCGTACCCGGATGGACGCCTTTTTCGCCGGCATGGGGGTTCTGCTCGATCCCTACATGCTGTTCCTGGTCTTTGCCGGCACCGTCCTCGGCATCGTCGTCGGCGCGCTGCCGGGGATCAGCGGCAGCACGACGACGGCGCTCCTGCTGCCGCTGACGATCGCGATGACGCCGGCCGCGGCGATCGCCTTCCTCGGCTCTCTCTACTGCGCCGCCAATTTCGGCGGCTCGATCACGGCGATCCTGATCAACACGCCGGGCGACCCCTCGGCCTCGGCCACCGCCTTCGACGGCTATCCCATGGCGGCCCGCGGCGAGGCGGGAAAGGCTCTCGGCATCTCGGCGGTGGCGAGCGCCATCGGCGGCATCTTCAGCGTCTTCGTCCTGATCGTCGCCGCCCCGCTGCTCGCACGCATGGCCTACCAGTTCGGCCCCCCGGAATACTTCGCACTCGCCGTCTTCGGCCTCTCGATGGTGGCTGCGATCGGCGGCGACTCGCCGGTGAAGAACCTGCTCGCCGCGGCCCTCGGCGTGCTGCTGGCCACGGTCGGGCTCGACCTCACCACCGGCGTCGAGCGCTTCACCTTTGGCGCCTACGCGCTCTCCGACGGCATCGAGTTCATTCCCGTTCTCGTCGGCCTGTTCGCGATCTCAGAGCTCCTGGAGCAGGCAGCCCAGCACGGCGCCGTTCAGAGCTACATCAAGCTGAAGAAGGTCGAGCTTCCGACTCTGGCCGACTTCCGCAAATGCGCCAAGGCGATCTCGCTCTCCAGCGTGATCGGCACTTTCATCGGCGTGCTGCCGGCGCTCGGTGCCACGACGGCGGCGCTGATCTGCTACAATGAGACCCGCCGCTGGTCGAAGCACAAGGAGGAGTTCGGCCGAGGCGCCATCGAGGGCGTCGCCGGGCCCGAGGCCGCCAACAACGCCGCGGTCGGCGGCGCCATGGTGCCGACGCTGGCCCTCGGCATCCCCGGCAGCACCACCTCGGCGATCATCCTTGCGGGCCTGATCATCCAGGGCATCCGGCCGGGACCGCACCTGTTCACCGAGCAGCCGACGCTGCTCTACGTCGTCTTCGGCTCGATGTTCGCGGCCAACCTGCTCTACCTGGTGATGGGCCTCGGCATGGCCAAGCTGTTCGCCCGCATCGCGCTGATTCCCGCCACATATCTCTGGCCGGCCGTTTTCGTGCTCTCGGTGGTCGGATCCTACGCACCGAACCAGTCGATGTTCGATGTCTGGGTCATGCTAGCCGCCGGCGTCGTCGGATTCCTCTTCCGGCGCTACGGCTTCTCCCCGGCACCGCTGATCATGGGCCTGGTGCTGGGCAAGCTGGTCGAGGAGACGCTGAAGCAGTCGCTGCTGATCTTCGACCGGAACTGGCTGATGTTCCTGACCCGCCCGGTGGTGGTTGTGCTGTTCGCGATCACCGCGGCAGGGCTCGCCGCGCCGGCGCTCCTGCGGCTGTGGAGATTCTGGCGGGCTAGCGCAGCATGAACGACATCGCCGAGAAGCAATTGAGCGTGCGGATCACCGACTTCATCGAGCCCGCGGTGTAGGACACCACCTCCGGCGCCGGCCGCTCGGTGCCCGGCAGCAGCGACATCAGGTCGGCCAGCGCCACATTGTTCAACTCGACGCGCACGTTCATCGGCGGCGCGATGCGGAACGGGCTGATCTCCTTCGCCCGCCCGACCGCCCGGGTCGCAGCGGCGCGGATCAGCTCATGCGCCTTCCTGGGCGCGATCGAGTCCGCCGCCGAGTTCATGATCGCGCGCTTGACCTCGACGATCTCGGCGCCTTCGAACAGCGGCGCCGTCTCCGCCTTCAGGCAGTCGTCGCCGGAGAGCAGGATCACCGGCACGCCGACCTCGCCGGCATAGGCGCCGTAGAGCCCCGACTCACCGAGCTCGCGGCCGTTCACCGTGATCCGGCCGAAGGCGAAGCCGTTGATGGTGTGGGCGAGGATGCCGTGCGAACGCGCACGGGCGTGGTAGCCGAGAGCGAAGACGCCGGCATAGTCGGCAGTCAGGCCCTCCATCATCGAGACCGGCTTCGGCTTGCCCGAGATCAGGCGGGCGCGCACGTCCAGATCCTCGATCAGGAGATTGCGCATCGACCCATGAGAGTCGTTGACCAGGATCTCGGTGGCGCCGCCCTCGAAGGCGCTGGCGATGGCGGCGTTCACCTCCGCGGTCATCAGCCGGCGGGCGCGCTCGTATTCGGGATTGCCCGGCTGCCCCTGCTGGCCGTGCACGACGCCGGCGACTCCCTCGATGTCCGACGAGACGTAGATCCGCATTTTAATCCCCTCCGATGGCGGGCGGCACGGTAAGCCGAAACCAGGCAGGGCGACAATCATCCAGGGGATCGGTAGTGTCTGCCATCCCATGACCGACCGCGCCCTCATCGAAACCTTCACGCGTGCCGTCCTCGCCGATGAGCCATCGGCGCTGATCCCGCATTTCTTCGCCCACGACATTGCGCCGCCGATCTTTCGTTGGAATCCCCAGATCGGATCCCTGGTCGAGGCGCCGCTCAAGGTGCTGTTCCGGTGGTGGCGGGAGCAGCGGGTTGCCGGCGGCATCCCGTCGGTCGACGCGGTCGACCCGCTGGCGCTCAAGGAAGCGCTGGGCTACCTGATGATCCTCGACGTGCTCGAGGACGGCTGGGACTTCCGCTACCGCCTCTACGGCAGCGAGATCGCCCAGCACGCCAAACGCGACTACACCGGGCAGCGCACCTCCGAGCTCAAGGTCGTCTCGCTGATCCCCACATTCTACATCGCCTGCTATCGGGCCGTGCTCGTGCGCCCGGAGCCGCTGATGACCCGGAACGAGCCCCCGACCGACGTCGCCACCACCACCTGGACCCGCCTGGTCCTGCCGCTCGCGGACGGCAGCGGCAGAATCGTGCGTTTCCTCGTCGGCAACGTTCCCGGCACCTGGCGGCAGCCCACGAAAGGTGAATCCAGGAGCTGAGCGCAAGGATGGCAGGCGGCAGCACTCCACGGCATGATGCCCGCCGAGGCGCCTCTTCCTCCCGGAGTTTCCCGATGCCCGATACGATCCTGCCCACCGCCGCCTGGCTGACGGCACCGGCCGACAGCCGGTGGAACCCGGAGATCCTGGCCGAAGCCTGGGCCTACGCCGCCAGCATCGACAGTTCGGCGGTCATGGTGGTGGAGGGCGGACGCGTGGTGGCCAGCTGGGGCGACGTCGAGCGTCGCTACATGTACCACTCCATGCGGAAGAGCTTCCTCTCGGCGCTCTACGGCATCCACATCGCGGAAGGCCGCATCAGCCGCGGCACGACGCTGGCCGAACTCGGGATCGAGGACAAGGAGGGGCTTTCCGGCCGCGAGAAGGCCGCGACCATCCTCGACCTGCTCTCGGCACGCTCCGGCATCTACCACCCGACCGTCTACGAGAGCCAGTGGATGCGCTCGATCAAGGAGCTTCGCCACGCCCGCGCGCCCGGCGTCTTCTGGTGCTACAATAACTGGGACTTCAACGTTCTCGGGTCCATCTTCGAGAAGCTGGTCGGCCGCTCGCTGTTCGACGAATTCCGCGACCGCATCGCCGGGCCCATCGGCATGCAGGACTTCCGCTATGACGACGAGCGCAAGGACGGTGAGTATGTCCACGGCGCCGAGACCGACCACCCCGCCTATCCCTTCCGCATGTCGAGCCGAGACCTCGCGCGCTTCGGCCTGCTGTTCCTCAACGGCGGCCGCTGGGGCGACAGCCAGATCGTCCCGCGCCGCTGGGTGAAGGAAAGCACGGCGCCGATCTCGGAGGCGGGCAACGCCGGCGCCTACGGGTACATGTGGTGGGTGGCGCGCGCCGGCGTCCACATCCCGGGCGTGATCCTGCCCGACGGCACCTACTCCGCCCGCGGCGCCGGCGGCCACAAGATGTTCGTCATCCCGGCGCACGACATCGTGCTCGTGCACCGGGTCGATACCGACGTGAAGGGGCGCGAGGTGAAGACGCACCAATTCGCCCCGCTGATCGATCTCGTGCTCGCCGCCCGGCTCGGGCGGGACTGGTAGAAGGAGACGCAAGGATGGTGACGCTTCTGACCGAACGCGGCAGTTTCGAGGTGAAGGCCCGCAGGGTCGGCGAGGATCTCTGGGTCGACTCGGACGCCCTCGCCGAGGCGACGGGCTGGGAGCTGAAGCCGGAAGGCTTCTGCCGCGACGAGGTCTGCGTGCCGCTGCCGCGGGGACGCGAGTCCGAGTTCCGCCAGGGCGCGGAAATCAACGCGGCGAAGCTCTGGCGCCATGCCGGACAGCCGATCGTCGTCAGCCGCGACGGCGAGGCCTGGTCGCTCGGCACGTCGGCAGCATTGCGCACGAGCGCGCTCGAAAGCCTCGAGGCGCCGGACGTGGCGCTGCCGGACTTGGACGGCCGCATCCACCGGATCTCCGACCACCGCGGCAAGAAGGTCTTCCTCTCCACCTGGGCATCCTGGTGAGGCTGTCGCTTTGACTTGCCCGTGTGGCAGCAACTGTACGACGAGCTCAAGGATCACGGCTTCATGGTGTTCGCGGTCGCGATGGACAGTCGCGGACCGGAGATCGCGCGGCCCTGGATCGAGGCGGCGAAGTCGACCTATGTGTCGGTGATCGACACCGAGCATCGCCTGGCCGATCTCTACAACATGGTCAACGTGCCGGAGGCCGTGTGGATCGACGAGACCGGACGGATCGTGCGCCCGACCGAGGTCGCCGGCAGCGGCGACTATTTCCGCAAGATGGATCGCCAGACCAAGACGCTTCCCGAAGACGCCAAGGTCATGCGGGAAGAGATGCGGGCGCTCTACATGAACGCGCTCCGCGACTGGGTGAGAAACGGCCGGAGGAGCAGCTACGCCTTCGATGAGTCCGCCGCGCGCTGCCATGTGCGTCCGCAGTCGGAGGACGTGGCGCTCGCCCATTGCTGGTTCCGGCTCGGCCGGCACCTCCATGCGGCCGGCAAGCTCGACGAAGCGGAGGCGGCCTTCGCCGAGGCGAGCCGCCTTCACCCGGACTCCTGGAACATCTGGCGCCAGATGGGCGACATCAAGCACCAGGGCCAGCCCAATCCCGAGTTCTGGGCACGGGTCGAGACGCTGGGCAACCGCCGCTACTACGGCAAGATCGACATGCCGGGCATGCCGTGACCCCTCGGGCGTCCGTACCCGAGGTCGCATGGACGGAGCTGGCATCGGGTACGGCCGACGATCTCGACGGCTCGTCCGTCGAAATCGCCGGCTGGCTCCGCCCGGTCGAGGAGGGCACGCGGCGGGGCTACGCCCTGCTGGTGCCGGATTCGCTTTGCTGTGCCGGCTGCGCGCCCGTCGACAGGCGAACCACCGTCGAGGTCCTCTTCAAGGGGGGCCTCGCGTCCTTCCCAGGAGAGGCACGGCTCGCCGGTACGCTTCGGCGGCTGCCCGATGACGACCCGGCCGGGTGGCGCTATCAACTCCGCGACGCCACCCTCCTCGCTGCTGCGCCATCCGTCAGCGTGTTCTCTCGGCGGGCGCTCCTCGGCGCCGGACCGCTTCTCTGCCTGGCGGCGACCGCCCCTCGCGCCGTCCAGGCCCAGGCTGACGACCTCGGCGACGCCCGCCGGGTACTCGCCGGCGCGCTCACCATCGATATCCATTCCCATGCAGGCCGCGCCGTCGGCCGCACGCATCCGGCGTTCACCGCCGTCGCCGCGCCGATGCGCGACGGCGCCATGGCGACGATCTGTCTCGCCATGGTTGCGGATACGCCGACGCTCGAGCTCACGCCCGATCGCCGCATTCGGTCGATGCGCGAGCCGGAGCGGGGCGAGCTCTACCAATGGAGCCGCCGCTCCTTCGCCCGGCTCGCCGAGCTGGTCGCGCACCAGCAGCTCGACGTCGTCACCGATCTCGCCTCGTTGAACGCCTCTCCCCGGCGTGGCCCCTCCGCCATCATCGCCGCCGAAGGCTCCGATTTCCTCGAAGGCCGGATCGAGCGGTTGGAGGAGGCCTATCGCGAGCACCGGCTCCGCCACCTGCAGCTGACCCACTACCGGGTCAACGAGCTCGGCGACATCCAGACAGCCACGCCGGTTCATGGCGGCCTCACCGAATTCGGCGTCGAGGTGGTCCGCAGCTGCAACCGCATGGGCATCGTCGTCGACGTCGCCCATGGCACCCTCGACCTAGTCAAGCGCGCCGCCACGGTCACCACCAAGCCGCTGGTGCTGTCGCACACCTCCCTCGTCAACCGGCCGGCGCTCTTCAGCCGGCAGATCTCGCCGGATCACGCGCGCATCGTCGCCGGCACCGGCGGCGTCATCGGCATCTGGCCACCCTCCGGCATCTTTCCCGACCTGACGGCGCTCGCCGGCGGCATGGCGCGCACGGTCGACGTCACCGGCATCGACCATGTCGGCCTCGGCACCGACATGAACGGCCTCACCGCACCGCCGACCTTCTCCAGCTATCGCCAGCTGCCCGACCTCGCCGCGGCTCTGATGGCGCGCGGCTTCCATGCCGAAGAGGTCCGGAAGCTTCTCGGCGGCAACTACGCCCGGGTGTTCGCGGCGACCGTCGCACATTCGTAGCAACCACACTTACAATATGGTTGTCTCCAGGGACGACGGCGGAAACAATCGCCGCCGCACCGGCCTTCGCCGGGAACCCGCCACAAGGACGTGAACGACATGGCCGACATCCGCATTCTCGGCATTTCAGGAAGCCTGCGCAAAGGCTCGTACAATTCGGCGGCGTTGAAGGTCGCCGCCGGGCTCATGCCGGCCGGAGCGCGGCTTGAGATCTTCGACATCTCCGGCATCCCGCTCTACAACGAGGACGCGAAGGCTCAGGGCTATCCCGAACCGGTGCAGCGCCTTCGCGAGAAGATCGCTGCCGCCGACGGCGTCGTCTTCGCCACACCGGAGTACAATTTCTCGACCTCGGGCGTTCTGAAGAACGCCATCGACTGGGCCTCCCGCCCGCCGGAACAGCCCTTCGACGACAAGGCGGTCGCGATCATGGGTGCGTCGGGCGGCGTACTCGGCACAGCACGGGCCCAGTATCACCTCCGTCAGATCGGCGTCTTCCTCAACATGCGCTTCGTCAACAAGCCCGAGGTGTTCATCGGCGGCGCCGCCTCCAAGTTCGACGCCGCCGGCAACCTCACCGACGAGACCGCCAAGGGCCTGATCCGGAACCTGATGGCCGAGCTGGTGACCTGGAGCAAGCGACTGAAGAAGGACTGAGCCGCTCCGGCACGGTTGCGGCCGGCCCGGACACGGGCGATCATTGCGGCGGCATCTGCCGCTTCCGATGGCAGCCCCTGCACTTTGCGGAGGCACGAGACCGGCGCGGCAAGCGGCTGCGCCGTGTTTCGTTTCAGGGAGCCGGCGATGGCATGCCGCTTGCCGATCTCGCTTGCGGCCGGAGGATGCGTAGAGGAGCGACGGTGACGACATCCGCCTTCGACGAGATGAGCGGTGACGGAGCGACCCGCCCGCCCTATGCCGCCATCGCCGACTGGCTCGCCTCGACCCCGGCCGAGGTGCTGGCGCTCAAGCGCGACGAGGCCGAGCTGATCTTCCGGCGAACCGGCATCACCTTCGCGGTCTATACCGAGGGCGGCGACCCCGAGCGCCTGATCCCCTTCGATATCATCCCGCGCGTCCTCGACGCGCATGAGTGGACGGTGCTCGAGCGCGGTCTCTCGCAGCGGGTGCGCGCGCTGAACGCCTTCATCGCCGACGTCTACGACCAGCAGGAATTCCTCCGCGCCGGGAAGATCCCGCCGGCGCTCGTCCTGCACAACTCGGGCTTCGCCACGGAGATGGTCGGGCTCAAGGTTCCGGCCGGCATCTACACCCATGTCGCGGGCATCGACATGGTCAGGGTGGGGCCGGATGAGTTCTACGTGCTCGAGGACAATTGCCGCACGCCATCCGGCGTCTCCTACATGCTGGAGAACCGCGAGGCGACGATGCGGCTCTTCCCCGAGCTGATACGCAAGCATCGCATTCGTCCGGTCTCGCACTACCCGGAGGAGCTTCTGGGCATGCTGCGGTCGGTCGCCCCGCCCGCCGCCTCCGACAACCCGACCGTCGTGCTGCTCACACCCGGCTCCTACAACAGCGCCTACTACGAACACTCCTTCCTCGCCGATGAGATGGGGGTCGAGCTGGTCGAGGGCGCCGACCTGATAGTCGACGACCTGGTTGTCTACATGCGCACCACCCGCGGCCGCCAGCGGGTCGACGTGATCTACCGGCGGATCGACGACGCCTTCCTCGACCCGCTCACCTACCGCCCGGATTCCGCCCTCGGCGTGCCGGGCCTCATGGCCGCCTACCGCTCCGGCAACGTGACGCTCGCCAACGCCGTCGGCGCCGGCATCGCCGACGACAAGGCGGTCTATACCTACGTGCCGGAGATGATCCGCTTCTTCCTGGGCGAGGAGCCGATCCTCAAGAACGTGCCCACCTGGCGCTGCTCGGAGGCCGACGAGCGTGCCTATGTGCTCGACCGCCTGCACGAGCTGGTGGTCAAGGACGTCCACGGATCCGGCGGCTACGGCATGCTGGTCGGCCCGCACGCGACCAGGGCCGAGTGCGCCGCCTTCGCCGAGAAGATCCGGGCGACGCCCGAGCGCTACATCGCCCAGCCGACGCTCAGCCTCTCGACCTGCCCGACCTTCGTCGAGAGCGGCGTCGCCCCCCGGCATGTCGATCTCCGCCCCTTCGTGCTGGCCGGCCGCGACATCCGGATCGTGCCGGGCGGCCTGACCCGTGTGGCTCTCCGAAAGGGCTCCCTGGTGGTGAATTCGAGCCAGGGCGGCGGCACCAAGGACACCTGGGTCCTCGATGGCTGAGCCCTAGATGCTGAGCCGCACCGCCGGAAGCCTGTTCTGGCTCTCCCGCTACGTTGAGCGGGCGGAGAACATGGCGCGCCTGCTCGACGTCGCCATGCGCATGTCGAGCCTGCCTCTCGATGCCGCCGAGATGGCGGACGAATGGCATTCCGCCCTCGCCGCCGCCGGCTGCGAGGAGAGCTTCTACGCCAAGCACGAGCATGCCTCGGCCGAGGCCGTCATCGACCATCTGGCCCGCGATCCCGACAATCCGTCCTCGATCCGCTCCTGCCTGGAAACGGCGAGGAACAACGGCCGCGCCGTCCGCACGGCGCTGACCGCCGACATGTGGGAGGCGGTGAACGCGACCTGGCTCGAAATGCGCCAGCTGAGGCCTGAAGACTTCTCGCCGGAGAGGGTGCGCCGCGTGCTCGACCGGGTGAAGGAACGCTCGCTGCTCTTCGGCGGCGCCGTCGCCGCGACCATGCTGCGCAGCGACGCCTACTGGTTCAGCCGGCTTGGCACCTTCGTCGAGCGCGCCGACAACACCGCCCGCATCCTCGATGTGAAATACCTCGTTCTGCTGCCCAAGACCGAACCGGTCGGCGGGCTGGTCGACTACTACCAGTGGACGGCGATCCTTCGCTCGGTCTCGGCGCTGCGCTCCTATCACTGGGTCTATCGCGACCGGGTGAAGCCCTGG
>CAMBVS010000015.1 GCA_945871425.1 Rhizobium sp. Q54
TCCCTCTCTCTCCGCCAACTTCCCCAGCCTCGGCTCCGTCCCGCACCCGCCCTTGCGGCCGCTACTGCGCCGTTCTGAACCGCGACCACTGCACGATCGCGACGGTGAGCACCGGGAGGAGGATGGAGAGCACCGCGGTCAGGATCAGCAACCAGCCGAGCGCGCCATAGTCTGCGGGAACCGAGATCGCTCCGGTGCCACGGTCGCGGACCTCGCGTTCGACGACGAGGATCTGGTTGAGATACTTGGTGCCGAGACTGCTGGCGGCAAGAGCCAGATTGGTGAACGACGCCATGACGGCGAAGAACGTCGCCTTCAATTGCTCGGGCGCGTTCTTGGCGATCCAGGCCAGCATCGGAATCATCGAGATCTGCCCCAGCGGCGATTCGAGTGCCGTATCCAGGACGGCGATGAAGCGCGCGTCGACGATCCCGGCCGTGTACCGTTGGGTCCATTCATGGATGCCGTAGTAGAGGCCGATGTTGGGCAGCGACAGGATCGCCGACGCGAGGCTGAGGATGATCACGACGTCGGCGATCGAACGTTTCGCCATCAGGGGCCGCAGCGCCAGCATGCCGACGAGCGTCAGGCCCGAGGTGATCAGGCTGAGCACGGACAGGAACTGCTGGTCGAAGCCGAGCACGTCGATCTCCCACCAGCCGACTCCGGGGCCGGGAAGGGGCACGGCCCGGAAGACGAAGATGATGATGGCGGTGCCGACCAGGGCATTGCGAACGCCTTCAGGCAACTCCAGGACCAGCCGGTGCATCAGGAACATCACGATCGCCATCGATCCGAGGAAGATGATCTCCTGGTTGAGCGGAATGGGGGCAAGACCGGTCGCCACCGTGAACACGGCGAAGACCAGGCCGCCGCCGAGGATCCACCAATTGGCCCTCGGCGCATCGCCGCGGGAGGCAAGCATGTCCGCGATCCGCTCCCGGGCGAAGCCTTGGCGCAGCAGCCCGGCGACCCGACGGCGACGCGCGATCGCGGCAAGGACGACGCCGGCGACCGAAATCGCCGGAATGGCGAGGGCGAGGAGATAGATCTCGGCATAGACCGCCGTCTTCTCGCCTTCCGACATGTCGGCGACGCCGGCGAACATCCAGATGTTGAGCGCGGCGACCGCGACCAGGCCGGAGATGATCGCGACCCGGCCGAGCGTCTGCATGGCGGTATGCATGGCCTTGATCGTCGCTTCCGGGTGGGGGTTCCCGCGCTCGTCGAAGCTCGGCACCGCCTCGACGGTCATCGCGTCCGCGACGACGTCCTGCAGGACGTAGCCGACAGGCCCGAGAAGAACGCTCACCACGTACCAGATCTCGGCGTCCATCACGGCCGCCATCCGGGCGGTGTGCCGGACCAGCCCGTACATGATGGCGATGCTGAGCGCGAGCAGGGCGGCGCCCAGATAGACCAGGGCCGCCTTGTGGCGCCAGATGAGGTCGACGAGGTGGCCGAGGGGTATCTTGAGGGTCCAGGGGATTCCCGCCCAGAACGCCAGGCCTGCGAGGAAGGCGGCCGAGAAGCCGAAATGCTCCTTCACGAAGAAGGTGCCGACGATGGCGGTGAGCCCGGAGATGCCGGCTGCCAGATACACCATCAGCGGCGGCAGATAGGAGAGCCGGAACTGGCGCCCCAGATCGAAGATGACGACGTCGAGCCAGCGATAGACGGCGCTCCCCACGGACTCTTCCCTAACCCGGTCGCGCCAGGACCGGCAGCCTAGCGGCGCAGGCTCAGAATATAGCTCGTAAGATCGTCGATCTCGCTTGGACGGAGAATGAGATTGGGCATGTTCACGTGCGAGGATTGCAGGAACACGCGCAGGCTGAGCGGAGTCGCAGCAGGATCGCGGGCGACCGCCGCGAAGGTTGGAGCGCCGTCGGTCGCCGGACGCGCCTGACCTGCGGCCACGACATGGCAGTCCGAGCAGATCCGGAGAGCGAGGTTGCGGCCGGCCGAGGTATCGCCCGGCACGGATTGCGCGTGCGCGGCAGCCGACAGTGCCAACAGCACCGATGCAAGGATAAGGCGCATCTCTAACCTCCCGAAAAGCAATTGTATCATGGCAGGGGGCTCTCTCCATTGAATTGACCTAAGTCAACATGCCGGACAATCGCCGGCTCGGCTTCTAGACGCTGATGGCCGCCTTGATCCGCCCGCGGGTCAGCGGGAGATCGCGGAGGCGCTACCTGGTGGCGAGGAAGCCGCATTCTTACCGGCCATGGGATGCTCCATTGGCCGGCATCTGTGCTCTAGGAAACGGCCTCCCGCGCCTTGGCAATCCCCCTATTGCCAGATCCGGCTCTATGCTTGACTCCGCGGCGAGGACGAACGGAGGTCGGGGTCAGGCGTGCTTGAGCTCAGGGGAGTGGTCAAGTCCTTCGGCAATCTGAGGGCGGTCGACGGTGTCGACCTCAGCATCGCCTCAAACCGGATCACCGGCGTGATCGGTCCTAACGGCGCCGGCAAGACGACTCTGTTCAACCTGATTGCCGGCTCGCTGACGCCCGATGCCGGCGAGATCGTGTTCGCCGGCGAGCGGATCGGCGGCCTCTCGCCCGATCGCATCTTCCAGCATGGCCTTGCGCGCACGTTTCAGATCCCGCGGCCGTTTCCGCGCATGACCGTGCTCGAAAACACCATGCTGGTGCCGCTGCGCCAGGCGGGAGAGCGGTTTTGGACCAACTGGTGGCAGCCCGGCCTGGTCGCCCGCGAAGAGAAGGCCGGGCGCGAACGGGCGACCGAGGTCCTGAGCTTCTGCGGCCTTGGCGGCCATCTCGATCACTTGGCCGGCACACTGTCGGGCGGGCAGCAGAAGCTGCTGGAGCTGGCGCGCGTGTTGATGATCGACCCAAAAATGATCTTGCTCGATGAGCCGGCGGCGGGCGTCAACCCGACGCTGATGGAGACGCTGGTCGAAAAGATCCTGGCATTGCATGCGCAGGGCGTCACCTTCCTGCTCATCGAGCACAACATGGACCTGGTGATGCGCATCTGCCGGCCGATCGTGGTGATGGCGGCCGGCAAGGTGATCTTCCAAGGCGATCCCGACGAGATCCAGCGTCACCCCGAAGTTCTCGACGCCTATCTTGGGCATGCGGCGGCATGACGTCCCCTATACTCGTGGCGCGGGACGTCGTCGCCGGATACGTCCCCGGCCTGCCGATCGTGCGCGGCGTCTCGGCCGAGATCGCGCCGGGCGAGATCGTCACGATCATCGGCCCGAACGGCGCCGGCAAGTCCACCTTCGTCAAGGCGTTGGTCGGTCTGCTCCCCACCGAGAGCGGCCGCGTGACGTTGAGCGGGCGAGACATCACCGGCCAGCCGTCCCATGTGCTGGTCGGCGCCGGCATCGCCTTCGTGCCGCAGACTGCCAATATCTTCGCGTCGCTGACCATCCATGAGAACTTGGTCGTCGGGGCCTACACCGTGCGAGGCGGCATGGGGCCACGACTGGATCGCGCTTACGCGATGTTCCCCGAGCTGGCGGCGAAGCGCCGGCAGCGCGGCCGGGTCCTCTCGGGCGGACAGCGCCAGATGCTGGCCATCGCCCGCGCCCTGATGACCGATCCCGCCGTGATCGTGCTCGACGAGCCGACCGCCGGGCTCGCGCCCAAGGTGGTCGGTGAGGTATTCGCCGAGCTCCGGCGGCTGGCGACGACCGGCGTCGCGGTCCTGATGGTCGAGCAGAATGCCCGGGCGGCGCTGGCGGTCTCCGACCGCGGTTGCGTGCTCGCCGAAGGCCGCAACCGCGCCGAGGGCAGGGCGGCCGACCTCCTGACCGATGCGACCCTGGCCGAGGCCTTCCTCGGCGCCCGCCGAGCGGTGCACTGATGCTGGCGCAGGCGCTCGCCGACGGCATCCTGACCGGCGCCATCATCGCGCTCGGCGCGATCGGCATCTCCTTCAGCCTGCAGATCCTGAAGTTCGCCAACTTCGCCCATTCAGAGCTGCTGACCTGGGGTGCCTATCTGGCGCTGGTGTTCGTGGCCTTCGCCGGACCTGGCACGCCGACGGCGGAGCTGTCGTTCGGCTGGCAGCTGATGGCGGCGATGGCGCTGGCCGCCATCCTGACCGGCGGTCTCGCCTGGCTGGTCGATGTCCTGGTCTTCCGGCGGCTGAGGCGGAGCGGGGCGCATCCGATGTCACTGGTGTTCGCCGCCTTCGGCTCGGCGCTGGTGATGCGGCACGTCATCGTGCTGATCTGGGGCCACGGCACTCACTTCTATACGCGTGAGCTGCAGATCGCGCTCGAGGTGCTGCCGGGCGTGCGCATGCTGCCGGACCAGATCTTCATCCTGGGCGTGACCGTCCTGACCGTCGTCGCTCTCCATCTCTACCTGACCTACAGCCGCACCGGCATGGCGATGCGGGCGATGGCGGAAAGTCCATCTCTCGCCCGGGCCTGCGGGATCGAGGTCGAAGGCGTCGTCCGCTGGACCTGGATTCTCTCCGGCGGCCTTGCCGCCATGGCCGGTGTCTTTCTCGGCCTGTCGCCGCAGCTCCACCCCGAGATGGGCTTCAGCCTCCTCCTCGCCCTGTTCGCCGCTACGATCCTCGGCGGCACCGGGTCGCTGATCGGCGCGGTGGTGGGCGGACTGCTGGTGGGCCTCGCCGAGAACCTGTCGGTGCTGGTGATCAGTCCCGGCTACAAGCCGGCGATGCCGTTCCTGCTGTTGTTGCTGGTGCTGTTCGTCCGCCCGCAGGGCCTGTTCGGAGAGAAGCGGTGATCGGCGTCTTCTCCTACCTGGTGTTCTTCGCCTGCATCGTGCTGGTCCTCGGCATCATGGCGCTCGGGCTGAACCTGCAATGGGGCTACACCGGCCTGTTCAATGCCGGCGTGGTCGGCTTCTACGCCATCGGCGCTTATACCCACGCCATCCTCATCACGGCACCCAGGCCCGAGCTCATCGGCAATCTCGGCCTGCCCTGGGTGGTCGGCATCCTCGGCGCCATGGCCGCCAGCGCCTTTGCCGCCTGGGTGATCGGGCTCGCCACCATCCGGCTCCGCGACGACTACCTGGCGATCGCCACCTTCGGCATCGCCACGACGATCCAGTTGGTGACGCTGAATTGGGACGGCCTGACCGGCGGTGCGCAGGGTCTGTCGGCGATCCCGCGACCGCTGGTCGGCCTATTCGACACGCCGCTCGGCTTCAGTCTCTGGTATCTCGGCCTGCTGGTCGCGGTGGTCGCCGTCATCTACTGGGCGCTGGAACGGATACTGAACTCGCCCTGGGGCCGGGTGCTGAAGGCGATCCGCGAGGACGAGACCGCGGCCATCGCGCTCGGAAAGAGCGCCCGCAGCTTCCGCCTCCAGGCCTTCGTCCTGGGCTCCACCTTGATGGGCCTCGCCGGCGCGCTCTATGTCAGCTTCATCGGCTTCGTCAGCCCCTTCGATTTCCTGCCGATCCTGACGTTCCAGGTGTGGGCCATGGTGATCGTCGGCGGAAGCGGCAACAACAAGGGGGCGCTGCTGGGGGCCCTGACCGTGTGGGCAATCTGGGCTGCGTCGGGGGTCCTGATCTCGAAGCTGGTGCCGCCGGCCTATGCCGCCCAGGGCGGCGCCATACAGGTGATCCTCATCGGGCTTCTACTGGTCGTATCATTGCTGTTCCGGCCACGCGGCCTGGTCGGAGAGGTTCCAGTGGTTTCGCGTCGCGCCGATGACTAAGCTTGCCCGATGAACGCGGCCTGCCAACAGGGAGACTCAAACCAATGAAAAGATGGATCGCGATTTCAGCCGCCTTGGCCCTATCGGTCATGCTGGCGCCTTCGGACGCAGCAGCGCAGACGAGCTGTCCGGTGAAGATCGGCGGCGTCCTGCCGCTGACCGGATCGATGGGCCCGATCACCAAGAAGATCGCCGAGAGCGCGCAGCTCGCGGTCGAGCACATCAACCAGGGCGGGGGCATCAAGGGCTGCCCGGTACAGTTCATCCTGCGCGACGACCAGGGTCAGCCGACCGTCGGTGTCGACGCGGCCAAGTACCTGGTCGAGGTCGAGCGGGTGCCGGCCTTCACCGGAACGATCTCGTCGGGCGTCACCGGCCCGATCATCGCCTCGATCACCGGCCCGTCGAAGGTCGTGCAGATCAGCTGCTGCTCGACGGCGACGCCCTTCACTCTCGACGGGCGCAGCCAGGGCTATTTCTTCCGCACGCTTCCCACCAGCAAGACGCAGGCGGTCGCGACCGCCGCCGAGATGGCGCGCCGCGGCCTGAAGAAGACGGCGCTGATCTACGTCAACACCGACTTCGGCCAGGACATGACCCGCTTCATCAAGCTGGCGACGCCGAAGCTCGGCGGAGAGATCGTGGTCGAAGTGCCCTACAACGACAACCAGCCGAGCTACCGCGCCGAGGTGACCAAGGCGCTGGCCGCGAAGCCGGAGTCGCTGCTGCTGATCGGCTTCCCCAAGGACGCCGTGACCATCGTCCGCGAATGGCTGTCGCTGGGCGGCTCGCAAGTGATTGCGCTCAACAACTCGATGCGGGTGAAGGATTTCGTCGACGGCGTCGGCGGCCGCTTCCTGAACGAGTCCTTCGGCATGGACAACGCCCAGGTCGCCGGCCCGACCGTCGACGCCTTCAACAAGGCGTTCGAGGAGAAGTACAAGTACGACAGCAAGGGACCGGGCGTGCATACCCAGTACGACGCCATGATGGTGCTGGGCCTCGCCATGAACATCGCCAAGGACCTGACCGGCCCGTCGATCAAGGACGCGGTCCGCCAGGTCCACGTCGCCGGCGGCGCCACGGTGGGCACCGGGCCGGACGAGTTCAAGAAGGCGATCGAGCTGATAAAGGCCGGCAAGCTGATCAAGTATCACGGCGCCACCGGCCCGATCGAGTTCGACGCCAATGGCGACGTCACCGGCCCGGCCCTGGTCTGGAAGATCGTGAATGGCGAGATCGTCACCGATCGCGTCATCTCGATCGACGAGATGCAGGCGCTGTTCAAGAAGATCGACGGCTGATCCGCTACCTGCGAGAGGGCATCCGGTGACGGACGATCGCTTTGAGCTCTATGACCTCAAGGTCGAGGTCGTGGCGCCACCGGGTGCCCGCGTCTACTGTGGCGCGAACGTCGGCGACTATTTCGAACTCAAAGGCGAGATGCTTCATCTGCCTCCCGGCCAGGGCTTCTCGATCTATTCGCTGGCGGCCTTGCTGCCGCTGCTGCCGGCGAAGCAGCGGCCGACCCATCCGAACGACTGGATGTCGACCGACGCCGAAGTCGCCTGCCCGGACCCGAACTGCCCGACCCGTTTCCGCATCACCCGGACGGGAAAGCGGAGCTTCGCGCATGGCGATGTGACGGCGGTTCCTCTCGCGGGCCAGGGGAAGGCCTGACATGACGGTCGAACGTCGCGAGCTGGCGCCGGGCTACCAGATCTCCCGCCTGATCCGCGGCGGCTGGCAGCTCGCCGGCGGCCACGGACCGGTCGACCGGGCGCGGGCGATCGAGGACATGGCGGTGTTCGTCGATCGCGGCGTCACCACCTTCGACTGCGCCGACATCTATACTGGTGCCGAGGAGATGATCGGTGAGTTCCGCGCTCGCTACGAGCAGGAACGCGGCAAGGACGCGTTGCGGTCGCTGAAAGTGCACACGAAGTTCGTCCCGGATTGGGACCGTTTGCCCAGCCTCGACAGATCGTATGTCGAAGGCATTATCGACCGCTCGCTTCGGCGGCTGAAGGCCGACCGGCTGGACCTGGTGCAGTTCCACTGGTGGAACTACGCCGCTCCGGGCGTCGTCGAGGCGGCCTTGATCCTCCGCGACCTGCAGCGCGCCGGCAAGATCGACAGGATCGGCGGCACCAATTTCGATACGCCGCACACGAAAGCGATGATCGATGCCGGTGTGCTCTTGGTCTCGATGCAGATCCAGTACTCGCTGCTGGATCCACGCGCCGAGAACGGTCTCGCCCAGCTGGCGCTCACACGCGGCTTCGGCCTTCTCTGCTACGGCACGCTGGCCGGCGGCTTCCTGACCAATGCCTGGCTCGGCAAGCCGGAGCCGGCCGACGGCACGCTGACCAACCGCGGGCTGATCAAGTACAAGCTGATCATCGACGATTTCGGCGGCTGGGATCTGTTCCAGGAGCTGCTGCGGACGATGGATGGGATCGCACAGCGGCATGGCGTCAACATCGCTGCGGTCGCCGGCCGCTGGATGCTCGACCGACCCGCCGTCGCCGGCATCATCGTCGGCGCCCGCTATGCCGATCATCTCGCCGACGACCTGAAGATCTTCGACTTCCGTCTCGAAGGTACGGATGTTGCGGCAATCGAGCAGGTGCTGGCAAAGCGGCAGGGCCCTCTCGGCGATACCTTCGAGCTCGAGCGCGACCGGGATGGGCGTCACGGCCGGATCATGAAATACAATCTGAACGCGGCGTGAGGGACATGGCGAACGCGAGACCCGAACGGACCGTCCTGGCGCCCGGCCTCGAGATCAGCCGCATCGTCACCGGCTTCTGGCAGATCGCCGACATGGAACGCGGCGGCGTCACGCTCGACCCGGAAACCTCCGCCAAGGCGATGGCGGACTACGCCGCCGCCGGCTTCGATACTTTCGATATGGCCGATCACTACGGCAGCGCCGAGGTGATCACCGGCCATTACCTTTCGGGCGTCGCTTCGGGCCGTTTCGTCGGCGGACCCGGCGGTCGGCCGCAGGCCTTCACCAAGTGGTGTCCGACGCCCGGCCCGATGACGGCCGAAGTCGTGCGCGCCGGCGTCGACCGCTCCCTTCGTCGTATACGGGTCGAGGCCATCGATCTTCTGCAGCTCCACTGGTGGACCTTCGATCATCTCGACTACATCGAAGCGCTCGACGGGTTGAAGGCGCTACGGGCCGAGGGCCTTGTCCGCAACCTCGGCGTCACCAACTTCGACACCGATCACCTGCGTGTCGCGGTGAAGCACGGCGTCTCGATCGTGACCAACCAGGTGTCGTTCTCTCTGCTGGACCGACGCGCCGCGGGGGCGATGAGCACGTTCTGCCTCGACAACGGCGTGCGCCTGCTCGCCTATGGCACGCTGGGCGGCGGCTTCCTCTCCGACCGCTGGCTCGGCCGCCCGGAGCCGGCGAGCCTGCCGGACTGGAGCAAGTCGAAATACAAGCGCTTCATCGACGTCATGGGCGGGTGGCAGGTCTTCCAGGGTCTTCTGCAGGTGCTGTCGGCGATCGGGAAGAAGCATGGCGTGTCGATCTCGAACGTCGCCACCCGCTGGGTCCTGCAGCAACCGGCCGTGGCGGCGATCATCGTCGGCGCCCGGCTGGGCGAGCGTGAGCATCGCGCCGACAACCTGAAACTCTTCTCCTTCACGCTCGACGGCGAGGATTTGGGCCGGATCGACGGCACCCTGGCCGCTGTCGCGCCGATCCCGGGCGATTGCGGCGACGAATACCGGAAGCCGCCCTTCCTCACCGCCTCGGGCGATCTCAGCCATCATCTCAGCACCGTGCCGAGGATCTACGCAGCGACGCCGGTGCCGGGTCGTCCGGGGCGTTCGCGCGTCTCCTCGGGCAGCAAGTGGGAGGTGATCGCCGGTCATTGCCGGGCCGTGCGGGTCGGCAACCGGATCATGGTCAGCGGCACCACCGCGACCCATGGCGCCGGCAAGATGATCTGCCCCGGCGATCCCACAGGGCAGGCCGTCTTCATCCTCGACAAGATCGCCGCCAGCCTCGCCGCCCTCGGCGGCTCGATGCAGGACGTGGTGCGGACCCGGGTCTTCCTTAAGGACGCAGACCAGTGGGAAGGGCCGTCGCGGGTGCATGGGCGCTATTTCCGCGATGTGTGGCCGGCCAATACCCTTTTCGAGATCGGCCGGCTGGTCGGCGACTATGAGATCGAGATCGAGGCCGAAGCCATCGTCGACTGAGACAGGGCGTTTCGCCGGGAAGCGGGGGTGGAGGCGAGCGTCGGGCGCGCATGGCAGCTTGGTCCGGTCGCCCGTCCAGGAGTCCGCCCATGCCGCGCAAGATTTTCGCCGCCTCGGTGATGCATGAGACGCACACCTTCTGCATCACGCCGACAACGCTCGATCGGTTCAAGGAGACCTGCTACCTCCGCGACGGCGAGATCCCGGCGGCGATGCGGGGAACCCGAGGCGAGTGGGGGGCCGTCTTCGACCTGGCGGACGAGTTCGGCTGGACGCTGGTCCATCCGGTAGCGGCCTTCGCCCAACCGGCCGGCACCGTCACCGACGAGGCTTTCGAGCATTTTTCGGACCTCATCATCACGAGCCTGAAGCGGTCGCTGCCGGTCGACGGCGTGCTGCTGCCGTTGCATGGCGCGATGGTGGTCGACAGCTTCGATGACGCGGAGGGCGAACTGCTGGCTCGGATCAGGGCGGTGATCGGCCGCTCGATCCCGGTCGCCGTCAGCCTCGACCTCCATGCCAATGCCACCGACGGCATGGCGCGTGACGCCGACATCATCACCACCTACCGGACGACGCCGCACACCGACATGTACGAGGCGGCCGAACGTGCGGGACGGCTGCTCGAGCGCACCATGCGGGGTGAGATCCGCCCGAAGGTCCACCGTGCCCAGGTGCCGGTGATGTTCGGCATCGACGAGGGCCGCACCATCGCCGGCTGGGGCCCGATGATCGACATGCTGGCGAAGGTGAGGCAGGCCGAGACCGAGACGCCGGGCGTCCTCGACATCGGCGTCAATGCCGGCTTCGCCTGGGCCGATACACCGTTCACCGGCCCGACCGTGCTGGTCACCGGCGACGGCAGCGACGCCCGCTATCAGGCGCTGGCCGACCGATTGATCCAGCACGCCTGGGACACCCGTGGGGTCTACACCATCGACTTCCTCCCCATCGCCGAGGGCATCCGGATCGCCAAGGAGCCGCGGTCCGGCGCCGGTCCGCTGCTGATCGGCGACTACACCGACAATCCGGGTGGCGGCGGCCATGGCGACGGCACCAACTTCCTGAAAGCTCTGCTTGAGTCCGATGTCAAGGATGCCGTGGTCGGCTGCATCGCCGATCCGGAGTCGGCCCGCATCGGCCGTGCCGCCGGGATCGGCGCCACCGTCACTCTCGATCTCGGCGGCAAGACCGACCCGCGCTTCGGCGGCACGTCCTTGCGGGTCACCGGCAAGGTCACGGCGATGGCCGATGGCGTCTACACGAGGAAGGGCAAGTACGCGACCGGCACAGCGGGCACCATCGGCCCGAGCTTTCTGCTCGATCTCGGCCGCGTGCGGGTGATCGTCTCGTCGATCAAGAGCCAGATCGACGACCGCGAGCAGTTCCGCATGTTCGGTGTCGTGCCGGAGACCACCAACGTCCTGCTGTGCAAGGCGTCCAACCATTTCCGCGCCGATTTCGAGCCGGTGGCGCGGAAGCTGATCTATGTCGACTCAGGCGGGATCGTGTCGCGGAACTTCGCGCAGTTCCCCTATGCCAAGGTGCGTCGGCCGATCTGGCCGCTGGACCCGATCTAGGCCCTGTCGCGGCGCGTCGTCGCCTGCTGCAGGCCGCGCAGGTAGCCGATGGTGAAGATGTGGCCCTGGATGCCGTAGCCGGCCGGCATGTCGTCTCCGTCGGTCGCCAGCAGAGGGGCGTGGTCGGGACGGACGAAACCGTTGAAGCCACGATCCTCGATGGCGGCGACGAGGCCAGGCAGGTCGATGCGGCCCTGGTCGGGGAAGGTCTCGATGAAGTCGGCCGGCGGCCCCTCGATGTTGCGGACGTGGACATAGGGAACCCGGTCGGCGAAGCGCTCGAACAAGGCGACGACGTCGACGCCGAGCTCGCCGAAGCAGCCGGCGCAGAAGGTCAGCGCGTTGGCGGGGCTTGAGGAGAGGGCGAGCAGCCGCTCGAAGCTCTCGACCCGATCCATGATCCGCTCCAACCCGCAGAGCGGAGACATCGGTGGGTCGTCCGGATGCATCGCCATCTTGACCCCGGCCGCCTCGGCGACCGGCAACACGGCTTCGAGGAAGCGCTCAAGGTTGGTCCACATCTGGGTACGCGGGATCGCCGCCTCGTCGTGCGGCATGGTCTCGGGACCGACTTCCGAAAGGGCGAAGCGGCTGGTGGGGGCGCCGCCGCGGGTCGGGACCTCGCTGGTGCGGATCACCATCGCATCTTCGCTGACTTGCGGCATGAAATTGTAGCAGACGACGCCGACGCCGAGATCGCCGAGATATTGGATGATGCGCTTGTAACGCTCCGTCTGCGCCTGCCATCCATCCTTGCCCAGCACGATCCGGTCGATCGCCGGCCCGCTCTCGGCGATCCCCCAGGTGAGGCCGAAGGCGGCATAGCGGTCATGGATCGCCTTCAGCTCCTCGATCGAGTCCGGCAGGTCGTCCATGGCGTAGTGGACGACATGGTCGACGCCGATCTGCTTCATCGTCCGGAGGTGACGCTCGTTCCCGGTCGTGGCGACCATGGCGAACTTGGTGGACGAGGGCATGACCAGTCTCTCTGTCGGAAGCGCCGACGTCAGAGGCCGACGTCGTGGAGCGGGCGGCACCAGTCTAGCGCTTCCGCCATGGCGCGGGGGACATCCTCCTTCAGCATGAAACTCTGGCGCCCCGGACGCCCGCGGCTGAGGGCGAAATCGGCCTCTGCCGCATTTGCTTGATCGCCGCGGACAAGGTCCGGAGAATGACAGGAACGACGACAGCGGGGCACGGGATGAGAAACGACGAAGTCTGGCAGGCACGGGTTGATTTGGCCGTCATCTGCCGCTGGGCCTACCGCCTCGGATTCCAGAGCGGTGTCGGCAACCATTTCAGCCTGATGGTCCCGGGATCGGAGGACCGCTTCCTGGTCACGCCCGAGGGATTCTACTGGTCGGAGGTGACAGCCTCCAACCTGGTGGTCTGCGACCTCGACGGCAAGGTCATCGAGGGACCGAACAAGGTCGATGCGACCGCCTTCTTCCTGCATGCGCCGGTGCACAAGGCGAATCCGGCGGCCAAATGCGTGCTGCACACGCATATGCCGAGCACGACCGCGCTCTGCATGATCAAGGGAGCCCGGCTCGAGCCGGCGCACCAGAGCGCGCTCGGTTATGTCGGCCGCACCGCCTATGACGAGCACTATGGCGGCCTCGCGCTCAGCTGGGAGGAGGGAACGCGGGTTGCAGGCGTCCTTGGCTCCGACAACCACACCATCCTGCTCCGCAACCACGGACCGTTGGTCGTGGGACCGACGGCGGCCGAGGCCTTCGTTCGCCTCGAGTTCCTGGAAGAGCTGTGCAAGTGGCAGCTCATGGCGACGCAAACCGGCCGGCCGCTGCAGCAGGTCGAGCCTGAGGTTCATGCCGATGTCATGCGCCGGGTCGACGAAGGCGGAGCCGGCTACGCCGCCCTCCAGCTCGCCGCGATGAAGCGCGTGCTCGACAAGCAAGAACCCGACTACAAGAACTGACCTTGCGGTCATTGTCTTCCCGCCCGCCATCCACCGGAGAGACCCATGCGCGCGCGCATTCGTGACACCGAGATCTATTTCGATATCGAAGGCGCCGGCCTCGTGCCCGACGGCTCGCGCATGCGCGAGAAGCCGGTGGCCTTCGTCATTCATGGCGGACCCGGCGGCGACCACACCGGCTTCAAGCCCGGCATGAGTCCCTTGGCCGAGAAGATGCAGCTGGTCTACTTCGACCACCGCGGCCAGGGCCGTTCGGCCCGGGGCGATACCGCCAAGTACACCCTGGACGAGAACGTCGAGGACATGGAGGCGCTGCGGCTCCATCTCGGTCTAGGCTCCATCGTCAGCATCGGCACCAGCTATGGCGGCATGGTCGCCCAGGCGCATGCGGCGCGGTACCCGGCATCGGTCTCGCACCTGATCCTGATCGTCACGGCGTCGCATGCCGGGTTCAACTCGCGCGCCCGCCAGATCGTCGCCGAGCGCGGCTCGCCCGAGCAGAAGGCGGTCTGCGACGATCTCTGGTCCGGCCGTCTCGATTCAGTCGAGAAGATGCGGCGCTTCTACGAGCTGATGGGGCCGATGTATTCCAGAAAGTTCGACCCGGTCGCCGCCAAGGCCGGGCGCGATCGCGGTACGTTGTCGCCGGATGCGATGCAGAAAGCCTTTGCGCCCGGCGGATTCCTGCAGAGCTATGATCTGAGGCCTGAGCTGAAGAACATCACCGCGCCGACTCTGATCCTGGCCGGGCGCCACGATTGGATCTGCCCGCCCGAATTCTCCGAGGAGATCCACCGGCTGATTCCCGGCTCCGACCTCCGGATCTTCGAGGAGAGCAGCCACTCCATCCGCGGCGACGAGCCCCAGCTGCTCAACGACGCGATCGCCGGCTTTATCGTCTACAAGAACCGGCGCTGACTTAGACGGTCTCCGGCCGGCCGGTCGCGATGCTGCGATCGGCCGCGGCGAGGACCTTGACCACCTCAAGGCCGAAAAGCACGTCGCAGCGGTGTTTCCGCTCGCCCTTCCGGACGTTGGCGGCGAGCTCACCGGCCGCGATGGCCAGGGCTCGCGGCCGCTCGAAGGTCGGCAGCGGCAGCACGTAGCTCTCGCCGTTCGCCAGCAGGCGATATTCGCTGACGGTCTTCGCCGGGTCGACATGGAGCGCGAGCGAGACTTCCGAGACAGCGCCGCTCCGATGCGTCGCGGTGAAGACCGTGATGCGGCCGGGACGGTGCTCCGCCGAGATCCGCGCGACCGGACCGAGGATCGCTAGAAATGCAGCCAGGACATGCGGGGCGAGGTCCCAGAGCGCGCCGTTGTCCGCCTGACGCCAGACCGATCTCTCATAGGGGCTGCCCGGCAGCAGGGCATCGGTGTGCTGGGTTACCCGGGCGCCGGTCCAGGAACGGCCGCTCGCCGCCTTGAGCGACTGCTCGAACTCAGGAACGAAACGCCGGGTGAAGAAGACGACCGTGGAGATCCCGTTCCGCAACGCTGCGGCAGCGATCTTCTCCGCGCTCTCGACCGTCGGCGCGATCGGCTTCTCCAGCAGCAGGTGCTTGCCGGCGTCGGCGGCGATGCAGGCGAGCTCGGCCTGGACCGCGGGCGGCAGCGAGAGGCTGACCGCATCGACGTCCCTCAGCATGTCCGCGAATCGTGCGAACGCCTTGATCCCATGCCGGCCGGAGACCTCGGCCAGTGCCGCCGGGCTGCGTCCCCAGACGCCGACGAGCTCGGCCTCCGTCTGTGCCTTAAGGCCGGGGATGTGGACCATATTCGCCCAGTGGCCGGTGCCGGCGACGCCGAATCTGAGGGGCATGTTTTCGTCTCGTGGAATGGCCGTCAGACGACGGCGTGCTGCTTCAGGTACGCACGATCGAACTCGATGCCATGCCCCGGCCTCGTCGGCGGCGCGTAGTAGCCGTCGACGATCTTGAAGGGGGTGATCAGGGCGCGGAGGTCGGTCAACGAGCCGCCGTCGATGTTCTCCAGAATATAGCCGTTGGGGAGGCAGCACAGCACCTGCCCTGTCAGCTCCATCATGAATTGCCGGGCCAGCGGTAATTGCCGGGCCAGCGGTACGTTCCAGCCCTGGTTGGCATCTACAATCACCGGCAGGCGGCCGGCGACCTCGCGCACCCAGGTCAGCCGCTCCACATCCTCGTCGATCTCGGGCTTGCCCACCTTCATCTTGAAGGCCTTGAACCCATCCGTCTTCCAGCCCTTCACGTGGTCGACCAGCTCCTCGACCGACTTGTTGGGGTTTATGCCGCTGGCATAGGTCAGCATCTCGTCCCGGCACTTGCCGTCGAGAATTTGGGTCAGCGGCCTGCCGACCTCCTTGGCGAGGAGGTCCCAGAGCGCGATGTCGATCGCCGCCAGCGCCGTCGTGGTGAAGCCGCTGGCGCCGAGATCGCGGTCGATCAGCGACTTCAGCGTCAGCCCGCCGACGCCCGAGGTGTGGCTGAAGCCGGTGCCGGTCAGGCCGGTATCGGTCGTCACGTCGGTGACGATGATCTCGGTATGGGTGACGCGATGGAAGGTGTCGCCCATTCGCCGTACTGGAGCGGCAGGCACGCGAGCTGCGTGTTGACGGTCGTGATCTTCACCGCGTTCCCCCTTCGGGACGATTGGCAAGGCGACACCACAGCCAAACCGCCGGGGATGGTCAATGCCCTTCGCCCCGGGATCGGTCCGGCGCTATTGTTGCGGCCCACCCGAGAGAGTCCCCCCATGACTGCAACGACGCCGCACCCGCTTTCGCCCGCCGGAAGCTTCGCCTACCGCAATGCCTCGGACGCTCAGATCACGGCCGACGGCAAGCGGATCTGCTTCATCCGCATGCACCGGGACGAAGCCGCGGACGAGAAGCGGACGATCCTGATGATCTCGGAAGGTCGCCGCACCTGGACCGAGGTCGCTGGCAGCGAGGGCGTCTCTGCGGTGCGCTGGTCTCCGGACGGCACGCGGGCCGCCTTCCTTCGCCGGAGCGAGGGCAAGTCCGCGCTCCTCGTTCGCGATGTCGCCGGCGACACCAAGGTCCTGATCGAGACGGCCTCGCTGATGCGCGAGCTGGCTTGGTCGCCCGACGGAACCCGTCTCGCCTTCCAGATGCGGATCGACGAACCCTTGCCCGACTGGCTCGGCCTGGCGAAGGTGCCGGCAGGCGCAAAGTGGTCGCCGCCGGTGAAGGTCACCGAGCGGCTGGTCTACCGCCACGACTCCTATGGCGAATGGCCGGAAGGCGGGTTCCACGTGTTCGTCGCCGATGCTGCCGGCGGCTCGGCGCCCCGGCAGATCACGTCCGGTGTCTGGTGGAACGGCATGCCGCATCTGGTGACGCCCGGCCTCACTTGGTCGGCCGACGGCATCGAGGTTCTGTTCACCGGTACCCAGAACCCGAATTGGGACCGGACGCCCTCGAACGTCGACATCCATGCCGTGCGCGTCGCCGACGGCACCGTCCGGCAGGTGACGCGTCACCCCGGCCTGGTCGGCCGGCCGACGCCGTCTCCGGACGGCTGCTGGCTCGCCTACACCGTCGCCGACGAGGGCCGCTTCAGCTTTCGCCGCCGTTGCCTCTACCTCGCGGCAGCATCAGGCACGGATGCACGGGTGCTCACGGCCGATCTCGACCGCAGCATCGACGACGTCGCCTGGAGCGCCGACGGCGCCTCGCTGCTGGTGACCTACGACGCCGAGGGGCGCCGCGAGATCGCGCGGGTGTCGCTGAAGGGCGAGGTGACGCCGCTGGTCGACGATGTCGGGCCGAGCTCGATCGAGATGCCCTATGCCGGCGGCGGCTTCTCGGTCGCGAAAGATGGCACCCTCGCCTATGTGCGATCCGCGATCGACCTGCCGTCTGATGTCGCGGTGGTACCGCCCTCGGGCAAGCCGGAGACTCTGACTGCGCTGAACGCCGATCTTGCGCGGAGCGCCAACGGCTTCCACGACGCCGAGATGTTCTGGGTCACCGGCGGCGAAGGCCGGCAGGTGCAGTGCTGGCTGATGAAGCCGAAGGTGCCTGGCCCGCATCCGATGGTGCTGGAGATCCATGGCGGACCCTATGCGCAGTACGGCAGCCGTTTCTCGATGAAGTATCAGATGATGGCGGCGGCCGGCTATGCGGTGCTGTTCACCAATCCCTGCGGGTCGACCGGCTATGGCGAGCTCTTCGCCAATACGTTGCACGACCGCTTTCCCGGGCCGGACTACGACGATCTGATGGCCGCGGTCGACGTGGCGGCGCCGCGGCCGGACATCGACGCCGAGAACCTGTTCGTCACCGGCGTCAGCGGAGGCGGCGTGCTCTCGCTCTGGATCGTCACGCATACCCACCGCTTCCGGGCGGCGGTCTCGATCAAGCCGGTCGTCTCCTGGGAGAGCTGGCTGTTGACCGCCGACATGGGGGCGAGCGGGGGGCTGGTCTGGATGGGTGGCGAATTGCCCTGGGAGAACCCGGGAAAATACCGGGCGCGCTCGCCGCTCAGCTTTGCCCACATGGCGCGGACGCCGACCATGCTGATGGCCGGAGAGGCGGACTCCCGGACGCCGCCGACCGAGGCGCTGCAGATGTATGCGGCCTTCAAGCTGGCGGGCGTCGAGACCGCGCTGGTCCGTTTTCCCAACACCAGCCACTCCTCCTGGGTCATGCGGCCGTCGCTGTTTGCGGCCGAGGTGTCGTGCATGCTCGGCTGGTTCGAGCGCTTCAGGCAGCGGCGAATCTGACCAAGGAGACGATCCTGGTCGTCGAGGACGCCCCGGGCGCGCGGGCCTGGTCTTCTTCTCCAGCGACGGCAGTGCCAGACTCCGGCAAGTGTGGAAATGGCCGATGGCCCTTCGTTTCGGGCGGATGATGCAGAGGGTCGAGTGAACCACGGCCGCCGTTCCGTTTTTGCCCGTTCTTTTCGGTCGGCGGCCCGGCGCACCGTCATGATGTAGGCTTGCGAGGAAGGAGCCGTTCCATGACCATAGAAAACCGCGTCAAGACCAAGCTGGCAGCGGGCAAGCTGGCCGTCGGCCTGACCCTGAGGATCGCCCCCTCGGTCGAAATGACCCTGGTGGCGCGAGAGGCCGGCTTCGACTGGCTGTTCCTGGACATGGAGCATGGCCCCATGGCTGTACACCATGTCGGCCAGCTTTCGGTCGCCGCGGCCTCGGCCGGCCTGACGCCGATCGCCCGGGTGACCCATCAGGACCTGGCAACGGCGGCCCGCCTGCTCGATGCCGGCGTCCACGGCCTCATCTTCCCCCATGTCGATACCGCCGAGGAAGCCAAGGCCGCGGCCGAGGCCTGCCGTTTCGCCCCGGCCGGCAAACGCTCCTATGGCGGCGTGCCGCCGAGCCTTGGCTTCAGGTCGATGCCGGTCGCCGAGGTGACACGCCAGTCGAACGACCTGACCTTCCTCGTCGTGATGATCGAGACCGCGACGGCCGTCGCCAATGCCGATGCCATCGCCGCGGTGCCGGGAATCGACTGCCTTCTCATCGGCAGCAACGACTTGAGTCTCGACATGGGCATTCCCGGAAATTTCGGCGATCCACGCGTGGTCGGCGCCTACGAAGCGGTGATCGCGGCGTGCAAGCGCCACGGCAAGACTCCGGGCATGGGTGGCATCTACGACACTGTCCACGCCAAGAGGTATGTCGAGATGGGCGCCCGTTTCATCCTCGGCGGTTCCGACCTCGCGCTCATCGCCGCCGGCGCCAAGGCCCGAGCGGAGTTCTTCTCCACCCTGCTTTGAGGCCGCTCAAGGCGGCATCCATGCCTGCTCCCTCGTTCTGGACCTCTCTGCCGCCGGTCGCGCATACGGCCGCGTGGATGATCCTCTGCGGCATCTTCTTTTCGATCATGTCGGTGCTGATCCGCATCGGCTCGGCCGAGCTTCCGGCGACCACGATGATCGTCGCCCGCAACGGGATCGCCTTTCTCTGCCTCGCTCCGTTCCTGTTCCGCCGTGGACTGAAGGTGGTGCGGGCGCCACGTCCGTTCTTTCTCATGTGGCTCGGCGCAATCCAGGTCCTCTCCAATGTCGGGTGGTTCCTGGCGCTGAAAGTCGTGCCGATCGCGGATGCGACCGCCATCAGCTTCCTGACGACGATCATCACGCCGGTGCTCGCCATCTTCTTCTTGCGCGAGCCGCCGCGGCCGGTTCGCTTCATGGCGCTCGCCGCCGGACTTGTCGGCGCCGTCGTCATCATCCGTCCGGGCTTCCAACAGATCTCGCCGGAAATTCTGATGTTGCTGAGCAATGCGGTGATCTACGCCGGCTTCGCGCTCATCATCCGCAGCGCCAGCCGCGACCACTCCTCGGAGACGATCGTCTTCTACACTCTGGCTTCGGCGCTGCCCCTGGCGATCGCGATCGCCATCCCCGACCTTGCCTGGCCGTCCCTGTGGGGCTGGGGAATCCTGCTGGGAATCGGGTTCTGCGCGGGCCTGGGACAGATCACGGCGACGCTGGGCTATGGCTCCGGCGAAACGTCACTGGTGATGGCGTTCGACTTCCTCAAGTTGCCGATCGCCGCCGCCATCTCGATACTTCTGCTCGGCGAGGCCCCGGACAGATGGACCTGGATCGGCGCGGCGGTGATCTTCGCCGCGGCGTGGCTGATGGTCCGCAACGAGACGCGAACAAAGTAAGGAGGCGTGTGAGATGAATCGTTCGCAATTGAGGGGCAGGGTGCAGACGGTGTGCGGACTGATCGACCCGGAGAGGCTGGGCCAGACCCTGATGCACGAGCACCTGCTCTCCGATCTCCGGACGCCCGAGGCACGCAAGGTCAACGAGCCTGAGGAGCCGATCAGCCTGGAGAACGTCTGGGCAATCAACTACGGCCGGAAAAAGCATCGCATGCAGTATGTCCTCGACATGAAGGACATCGCCGTCGTCGAGATGAACGCGCTTCGCAAGCTCGGCGGCGACACGGTGGTCGAGCTGACCTGCGGCGGCATCCGCCCGGACCCGAAGGGACTCGCCGATATCCAGCTCGGCACCGGCGTCAACATCATCATGGGCTGCGGCTACTACGTCGAGGAATACCAGGACCCGTCGAACAAGACCCGCAGCGTCGACGACTTCGCCCGTGAGATCGTCGGCCAGGTGTTCGACGGCGCCTGGGGCACCAATGTGCGCGCGGGCATCATCGGCGAGATCGGCTCGCAGAACCCCTGGACCGACCTGGAGAAGACGGTGATGCGGGGCGCCGTCATCGCCCAGAAGGAGACCGGGGCCGCGCTTAACATCCACCCCGGCCGCCGCGAGGACCTGCCGCTCGAGATCGCCAATACCGTCAAGGAATGGGGCGCCGACCTCTCGCGCACGATCATCAGCCACATCGACCGGACCATCCTGGACGTCGAGCCGCTGCTTCGCCTGGCCGAGACCGGCGTGGTGCTGGAGTTCGACATGTTCGGCGTCGAGAACACCTACTACCCGCTGAAGGAGAGCGTCGACCTGCCGAACGACGGCATGCGGCTTCGTCTCATCCGCGCGCTTCTCGACCGCGGCCATCTCGACCAGGTGGTGATCTCGCACGACATCGACTGCCGCACCCGGCTGGTCAATTTTGGCGGGCACGGCTACGGCCACATCCTCGAGAACGTCGTGCCGCTGATGCGCGCCCGTGATTTCAGCCAGGAGGAGATCGACGGCATCCTGGTCGAGAATCCGAAGCGCCTGCTGACCTTCGTCTAGAAAGCCCGCCGACCATGGCGACGCTGGCCAAGGCCGACTTCCTGACGGCCGCCGATCTCGCCGCCTGGCAGGACGGACGCTGGGCCCGCCAGCGCGAGCGGGTCCAGGCCTCGCCGCTCTATCGCCGGCTCTGGGCCGGCCGAAAGGCGCCGGCGCGGCTGGCCGACCTGCCGGCGCTGCCGCTCAGTGACAAGGCGATGCTGCGGGCAAGCCAGCGGGCAACACCTCCCTTCGGCGACTATCTCGCCGTCGAGCCTGAGGCGATCGTCCGCATCCACCGCACCTCGGGCACCACCGGCGAGGCGATGAACATCGCGCTTTCGGCTGAGGACGCCGCCGACACCGCGACCGTCGGTGCCAGAGCCCAGGCCGCCGCCGGCCTCGGGCCGGGGCATCGGGTGGTCCATTGCCTCAACTACCAGCTCTGGATGGGCGGCTTCACCGACCACACGACGCTGGAAGCGACCGGCGCCGCGGTCATTCCCTTCGGCGTCGGCAACAGCGAGAAGCTGGTCCAGACGATCCGCGACCTCGGCATCACCGCGATCTCCTGCACGCCGTCATATCCGGCGGTGCTGGAGCGGACCATCGCTACGCATTTCCCTGGGCTCTCGCCCCGCGATCTCGGGCTCGGGCTCGGCCTCTTCGGCGGCGAGGCCGGCCTCGACGACCCGGCCTTTCGCGGGCGGCTGGAATCGATCTGGGGCTTCAAGGCGCGGAATGCGAATTACGGCGTCTCCGACGTCTTCTGCAATTTCGCCGGCCAGTGCGAGCAGCAGACCGACCTGCACTTCATGGGGCTCGACGTGCTGTGGCCGGAACTGATCGAGCCTGAGATCGGCGATGTCCTGCCCTGGCGCGAGGGGGCGACCGGCGAATTGGTGCTGACCCATCTGGAGCGGGCCTGCCAGCCGCTCGCCCGCTTTCGCACCGGCGACATCGTCGAGCTGACCGGTCTCGGCCGCTGCGTCTGTGGTCGGCACGCGCCGCGCTTTCGGGTCATCGGCCGCTCCGATGATATGGTGGTGGTGCGCGGCCTCAACGTCTTCCCGACAACGGTGGCGGCGGCGCTCGGCAGCTTCGCCGAGCTGTCGGCGGAGTATCGCATCCGGCTCGCCGGAGGCGGCCCCTATGATGCGCTTCCGGTCGAGGCCGAGTTGGCCATCGGACAGGTGATTTCTGCCGGGTTGGCGGATGCGATCGCCGCGAGGATCAAACGCGAGATCGGTGCCACCGCAAGGGTCACGCTGCTGCCGCCGGGCAGCCTGCCGCGGACCGAGGGCAAGACGCGGCGCGTCGTCCGCGAAGGAGGCTCGTCATGACCACCGTCACCACGACAGCTGCATCCGGATACCGGACGGTGACGTTGAACCGGCCGGAGCGGCTGAATGCGATCAATGGCGAACTGCTGGATGACCTCGGGGCCGCGCTGAAGGCCGCGAATGCCGACGCTGGCATCGCGTCCGTCGTGCTCACGGGTACCGGCCGCGCCTTCTGCGCCGGCGACGACCTGAAGGAGTTCGAGGCCCAGGCCCGCACCGAAGCGGAAGCCCGGAGCCATGTCGAGCGCATCCAGGAGATCACCCGGCTGATCGTCGGAAGCCCGCATATCGTCATCGTTGCCGCGGCCGGCTGGGCGGTCGGCGGCGGGCTCGAATGGACGATCAACGCCGATCTGGTGGTGATGGCCGACGACTGCCGATGTTTCTTCCCGGAGCTGTTGCTCGGCCTCTTCGTCACCGGCGGCGTCACCTACCTGTTGCCTGAACGCTGCGGCCGGCCGGCAGCGCTCGAGCTGATGCTGCTGGGCGAGCGCTTCGACGCGGCCCGGGCGCGCGAGCTCGGCATCGCCGGCCGCGTGGTCTCCCGCGCACGGTTGCTTGCCGAGGCGACCGAGATCGCGGGCAAGATCGCGACGCTGCCTGTCGCCCGCGTGCGACAGCTCAAGCGCGTGATCCAGCGCGCCACCGACCTCGACACGGCGATGCGGCTGGAGACCGGCGAGACCGTCACCGCCTTCCTCGATCCCGACACCGCCCGCCGGATCGCTGGCTTCGGCACCCGCTGACGATCAACCAGGAGACTCCCCGATGATCCACGAGCTGCGCATCTATCACTGCCTTCCCGGCCGCCTGCCGGCGCTGCTGAAACGCTTCGAGACCAGGACCTTGAAGATCTGGGAGAAGCACGGCATCCGCCAGGCCGGCTTCTGGACGGTCATGATCGGCGAGTCGAACCTCGTTCTCTATTACCTGCTCGCCTGGGAATCATTGGCCGAGCGCGAGACCAAGTGGAGCGCCTTCACGGCCGATCCCGAATGGATCGCCGCGCGCACGGAATCCGAGAAGGAGGGGTCGATCCTGGCCAAAGTCACCAACGAGATCCTGCAACCGACGGCGTTCTCGTCGGTTAAATGACGCAGTCGCCCAACTAACGGAATCTGCTGATCCGATCCTCGTAGCCGGGGCGCGCGCCGCGGCTCTTGCTTGCGTCGAGCGGACAACCGGCATTGGCTGATGCCTGAGCAATGGCTTCACCGATGCTGGCTCTCGTGATGGCGACCAACTCGCGAAGCTTCTCCGGCTTGTCGGTTAGAGTGTCCTCTGCCAAGACTCTCTCTGCTTCGGTGACCGCAGCAGCGAACCTCGCTCGCCCTTCCTCCAAGAAACCACCTTGGACGAGATAGAGCGAGGCGGTGACCACATGCGCCAGCCGCCAGAATGGGTCCTCGTCCGGATCGGCCTCATAAGCCGCTGCCCAGCCTCGATAGTGGCTGGAATAGGCTTGGCAGGCCGCAACATAGCGGCCCTTTTCAGCGCGGAGGAAACGCGGGACATATGGGCCGCAGAAACCACACGTGCCGAAGAAGCCTCCCCAACGCGCCTCAACTGATCGTAACACGTGAGTTGTTGCGTTTCCGGGCACAAGATAGGCAATCTCAGGCAGGCCTCCTGGCCGGGCGTCTACCGAGGCGCGAGTCAGGCGTAGCACATGCATTGTATAGCCCAGCCGCATAGACCCGCCCGAACCCTCGGAGACAAAAACCGTCGGCACGCCATCGCCGAAGACGTCATGTCCGCTGGGTTCCTTCATCTCAACGTAAGTGCTCATAATCTCCCGCACGAAGCGCAATCTGACATCATGGGCCGACCGTACCGTCACCTTATGCAGGTGAAAAATCTCCCTGCGGAGGCCGTTGTCCCTCCAGACGATGGCGAGGAATGTCGGGCGGCCGTCTTGTCGGAAGACGATATGCGCGACCTGCTTCAAGTGTCGGGAGCGACCCTTCTTCAGAATGTCGAGCACGCGCGGTACCCAGGCTGGTTCGTTCATGACGGAATAGGCTAGCGGCCGGTCATCCTGCAGGGACCCAAAGATGGAGCCGCCGCCTTCAACCGCCGCCACTTCGACAAGCTCGGACTCCTGTTCCGAAGCGATCGCGCGGACCGGCGGGCCGATCAACAGCGACAACAGTACCGTGACGAAGAGGCCTTGTTTTTGAAGCATGGGCGTCGGATACGATTGCTAGGCTAATCTCCAATTCGAACGCAAAACTACGCAGGAGTCTAGGCAGAATCAGATGTCACGAGGCGTTACGGTCGATCAGCTTGATCAAGTCGCCGATCAGCCCGAGGCGGGTCGCGACCGTCGCTTCCGGTGGACGGATGCCGATCTTGGCGCCGACGAAATCGAGCGTCCCCGCGGCGGCGAGCGATGCCTTGATCTCGGTCTCGGTCAGCAGCGAACCCTCGGCCGCATGGGAAAGGCCCGGTGCCGCCGCATGCGGCATGTGGGCGTCGGCCCAGGCGCCGTAGGGCGTCTGGGCGCCCGAGGCACCGGAGAACATCAGGCCGGACAAGGCTCCGGCGTCGCGGGCTTGCTTGATGTGCTGGACGGCGGTCTCGGCCTTGTAGGTCTCGAGCACCGAGCGGCCCCAGTTGATCGAGATGCCGATCGGCTTCCTTGCTGACTTGTTGGCTGCGGCGATCGCCTTCAGCTCGCCGTCGAGCGTGAGGAAGCCCTTGATCGGCGGATGGCCGGCGCGATAGGCGTCGCAATGCTCGATGACGATGCGGGCACCCTGCCAGTCCCAGCCGGCGATCTCCGCCAGCGACTCCCCGAACGCGCCGGCGGAGCCCTTTCCTTCGCCGCCCTGGGTCGGCGCGGACTGGACCTCGACGGCGATCACGGCATTGCGGCCGGCGGCGGCATTGATCCGGCCGACGGCGTCCTTCGCCTTCGCGGCGAAGTCGATCGCCCGCTTGCGGCCGGCGGCGTCGTCCGAGGCGAGGCCGAAGGTCTTGTCCTTCACCAGCGTCTGCATGGTGCCGGGGATGCAGGTGACGACGAAGTCCCAGTTCTTCTTCACCGTGCGGAGCAGCCATGCCTCGTCGTGCGGGTGCAGCGCGCCGGTGAACGGGATCTCGAGCCCGCGCACGCTCGGCATCGCCTTGAGTCCGTCGTAGAAGGCCTGTTCCTCGGCCTCCTTCCAGGCAGCGTTGGCGGGTGAGGCAGCATAGGCGCCGACGATCGTGGCCATGAGACGGTTCCGGACTAGGGGAAGGAGGGAAATCGGCGGGGAGCTTAGCAGCGAAGCCGGCTCGCCCGATAGCGCCCGGGCGTCATGCGTAGGCGGCCTTGAAGCGGCGGGTCAGGTGCGCCTGGTCGACGAAGCCCAGTACGGCTGCGACATCCGCCGGGGTGTCGCCGGCCGCCAGCCGTCGCTTCGCCTGTTCGAGGCGCAGAAGTCTGAGATAGGCCGACGGGGCGAGACCGAAGCGGCGCTGGAACAGGCGCGTCAGATGGAAACGGCTGAGACCCGCGAGATCCGCGAGGTCCTGCAGCGAGACATCATCCCCGGGCGCGTCGCGCAGGCGATCACGGACGGTGAGGACCGCGTGGTCGGCCCGGCCGGCGGGCGTCGGCACCGAGGTGCCGCCATAGCGCTGTGCTAGGCGAAGCAGGAGACGGAGCAGCATGTCGTCCCGCGTCAGCGCCGATGCCTCGGGCGCGAGCATCTCGAAGGCGCGGGCGATCAGGCGCGCGGTCGCCGAATCGAGCGCCAGCGGCCGGTCGAGCAGCGGCTCCGGATCGCCCACCTCACCGGCGAGGATGCCCCTCACGGTCGCCACGTCGACATAGAGCATGCGGTAGGTGAACCCATCCGCCGTCGTCGCGTGGCCGTCATGCAGCTCGGTCGGGTTGAACAGGATGATCGCGCCCGGCCGGGTCGTATGGCTTTCACCGCGGCAGGTGAAGGTTTGCGATCCCGCTTCGGTCATGCCGATGGCATAGGCCTCGTGCGCATGCCGGTCATAGGCGTGGCGGGTGAAGCGGGCGCGCAGCCGCACGATCCCGGTCGCGGCATCGGCGTCGAAGGCGACCCATTCGTCGGTGGACGAGAGCACGGCGATACAAGACCCGGCGCTGGTTTCGAGCGCAGCCTAGGACCGATCGTCAGCCGGGAGAAGGCCATGCGCTTCGAGACCAAGATCGCGATCGCGATCCAGACCGACTTGCCGGCCTGGCAGAAGCTGAACGTCACGGCCTTCCTGGCAAGCGCCGTCGCCGGTGCCGACCGCGAGCTGATCGGCCAGCCCTACGAGGATGGCTCGGGCATCCGCTCGCTCGCCATGTTCCGCCAGCCGGTGCTGGTGTTCGCCGGATCGGCGGATGACCTGAAGCGCGCCCATGGCCGACTTCGCGAGCGCAACCTGCCCTTCGCGCTCTACACGCGCGAGATGTTTGCGACCGGCCATGACGACGCCAACCGCGCGGCGGTCAAGGCGGTCGCGACCGACGCCCTCGGCCTGGTCGGACTCGCTATGCATGCCGACCGCAAGGACGTCGATCGCGTGGTGAAGGGGATGGCGTTGCATCCGTAAGGCCGCGTTTGCCTAAGCCCACGGTCGCGCCGTTGGTGCGCCCTCGCTCGGGCCTCAATGCTGCGCATTGAGGTACGCTCGTTCGCCGGCGCGGACTTGTAAGACTTCGCGGCGGCGCGCGGAACGTACCTCGATTGCAACGCAATCGAGGCTTGAGCGGAGCGCGTGATCGCCGCGACCGCGGTCTTAAGTGCCGAGATTCCGCAATCGCTTAATCCGGTCTTCCAGCGCCGGATGGGTGGCGAATAGCGCCGGCGTGCGGCTGGTGAACTGCCGGAGCGGGTTGACGATGAACAGGTGCTGAGTGGCGCCGCTGACGCCGGGAAACGGCTTCGCTGCCTCGGTCAGTTTCCGCAGCGCGCCGATCAGCCCTTCCGGGTTGCGGGTGAACTGGACCGAGGTCGCGTCGGCTAGGTACTCGCGCTGGCGCGAGACCGCGAACTGCACCAGCTTGGCCGCGATCGGCGCCAGGATGGCGAAGACGATCAGGAGGATGAAAAGGATCGCCTGGCCGCCGCCCTTCTTTCCGCTGCTGGAAGAACGGCTGCGGCCGAGGCTTCCCCATTGCATCGACCGCAACGCGATCTCGGCGACCATCGAGATCAGGCCGACGGTGACGCCGACGATGGTCATGTAGCGGGTGTCGAGATTGGCGACGTGGCCCATCTCGTGACCGATGACGCCTTGAAGCTCGGAGCGGGTGAGCGTCTGCAGGAGGCCGCGGGTGACGCCGATCGCCGCCTTGCTGGTGCGCATGCCGGTGGCGAAGGCGTTGGGTACTTCGGTCTCGATCACCAGGACCCTGGGTTTCGGCAATCCGGCGGCGAGCGCCATTTCCTCGACAATGTTGTGGAGCTGCGGCTCCTCCTCGCGCGTGACCTCCTTCGCGCCGGCGAGGCCCGTCACCATGCGGTCGCCGAAGCCGAGCGCGATGCCGCTCCAGGAAAGGCTGGCGACCGCAAGCAGGCTAGCGCCGCCGATCGCCGCCGGCCCCGTGAGTGCGCCGAAAGCGTCCGAGGCGGTGCCGCCCTCGAACTCGAGCACCGCGCCGATGACGGCGCCGAGACCGGCCGCGATCAACGTTAGGATGATCAGAAGCCAGCGGGTCATCCGCCGGTTCTTGCGCTGGGCCGAGAGGAAGTCGGTCCCGGTCAGCCCCGTCGGCGCCGGCACCGACGATGGCACGCTCATCGGCTCGGCCTAGCGGAGACTGACCTTGGGCACTGCCCGTTCGGCGTCGGGTATGTCGAGATGCGCCATGGTGGTGAAGCCGAAGGTGCCGGCGATCAGGTTGGCCGGGAAGGACTGCACCATGTTGTTCGCCCCCATGATGCTGTCGTTGTAGAATTGGCGGGCGAAGGAGATCTTGTTCTCGGTCGTCGTCAGCTCCTCCTGGAGCTGCATGACGTTGTCGTTGGCCTTGAGCTGCGGGTAGTTCTCCATCAGGGCGAAGAGCTTCGTGGTCGCCGCCGTCAGCGCCCCCTCGGCGGCTCCGATCTCAGCCGGACCCTTGGCGTTCACCGCGGCGTTCCGGGCCTCGACCACCTGCTTCAGGGTCTCCTGCTCGTAGCCCATGGCGTCCTTCACCACCTCGACCAGGTTGGGGACGAGGTCGTGGCGGCGCTTCAGCTGCACGTCGATCTGGGCCCAGGCGTTCTGGGCCTGGTTGCGCAACGAGACCAGGCGGTTGTAGGTCGCGATCAGCCAGAGGACGACCGCTCCGGCAATTCCGATCACGACCCATGTCGACGTGTCCATTTATGGCCTCTCAAGGGTAATCTCCCGGTGCCGGAACCATAGCATGGCAACCAAACCACCGGCTGGTTGCAAGGGGACGAGATGAAGTTGGCAATTGTAGGTGTCGGCGGGGTCGGCGGGTATTTCGGCGGGCATCTGGCCCGCACCGGCACCGATGTGCGGTTCCTGGCCCGCGGCGCCCATCTCCGGGCGCTCAAGTCGGACGGCCTGACGGTCTTGAGCGACGTCGGGCCGATCGACCGGCTCAAGATCCGGGTGACCGACGATCCGGCCGAGATCGGCCCGGTCGATGCCGTGCTCCTGGCGGTGAAGCTCGCCGACACCGAGGCCGCCATCGCCCAGATGCGCCCGCTGGTCGGGCCCGGGACCGCCGTTGCATCCCTTCAGAACGGCGTCGACGCGGTCGAGCGGATGAGTGCCGCCTTCGGCCGCGAGCGCGTGCTGGGCGGCGTCTGCCATATCGCCATCGCGATCGAGCGGCCGGGCGTCATCCGTCACACCGGCACCATGGCGCGGATCACCTTGGGCGAGCTCGACGGACGCAGGACCGAACGTCTGACGGCCTTGGTCGATGCCTGCAAGCGCGCCGGCCTCAACATCACCGAGGCGCCGGACATCAGCCGGACGATCTGGGAGAAGTTCGTCTTCCTCTCCGCATTCTCGGGTGTCACCGCGCTGTCGCGCTCCGCGATCGGCCCGATCCGCGACGACGCCGACGGACGCCTGTTCATCGGCCGGGCCCTGGCGGAGAGCACTGCGGTCGCCCGTGCCCGCGGCATCGCCTTCGCGAACGATCACGTCGAGAAGGCGATGGCCTTCGTCGCCAATCTCCCGGGCGCGATGAAGGCTTCGATGCTGCACGACCTCGAACGCGGCGCGAAGCTGGAGCTGCCCTGGCTCTCAGGCGCCGTCGTCCGCCTCGGCCGCGAGAGCGGCGTTCCCGTGCCGACGCACGAGACCATCGTCGCGGCGCTGAAACCGCATCAGAACGGGCGCGCCTAGATCTTCACGCTCATGCCGCCGTCGACGATGAGCACGTGGCCGGTGCAATAGGCCGACGCGTTGCTGGCGAGGTAGACGACCGCGCCGTCGAGCTCATCGGCCTGGCCCCAGCGCTTCAACGCGGTGCGGTTGGCGAACCAGTCGCGCTTCTCCGGATCGGCGCGGAGCGGCGTGTCCATGTTGTCGGGCGTCATCATGTAGCCCGGAGCGATGGCGTTGACGGTGACGCCCTTGGCGCCCCATTCGACCGCGAGCGCGCGCGTCATGCCTTCCAGGCCCGCCTTGGCGGCGCAGTAGTTGGCGTTGGCCTCGCGGGCGATGTGGGCGTTGATCGAAGAGATGTTGATGATCCGTCCCCAGCCGCGGCGGATCATGCCGACCGAGGCGCGCTTGGCGAGGCGGAAGCAGGAATTGAGATCGACCTCGATGATCTCGTTCCACTCGGCATTGGTCGCCTCGGTCGCCGTCTTGGCGTTCCCGTAGCCGGCGTTGTTGACCAGGATGTCGAGGTGGCCGAGATCCTTTTCAATCTGGTCGACCGCGGCATCGGCCTTGGCGATGTCGGTGGTGTCGAAGGCCATCGCCGTCGCCTTGCCGCCGGCGGCAACGATGGCGTCGCGGGTCTTGGCGATGCCGGATTCGTTGCGGCCGTTGACGACGACATGGGCGCCGCAGCCGGCCAGCGCCAGCGCCATGGCGCGGCCGAGGCCGCGGGACGCGCCGGTAACCAGCGCCACCTTGCCGTCGAGCGAGAAGATCTTGGTCACGGGGGAACTCCGATTTTTCGTGTGAGGTAGGGTCAGCGGCCGGCGAGCAGCGACTTCGCCAGCATGGCATGGATGCCCTTGTTGCCGTCGACGAGCTGGGTGACGCGGAGGTCGACGGCGAGGCTGGAGAGCATGTAGGCCTCTTCCGCCGAGACGTTTAGCCGCTCGCAGATCATCTTGATCATCTCGCGGAGCGCCTGCTTCGCCGCCTCGTCGAGATCGACATTGAGGCCCATCGAGATCAGGTGCGTCGGTGTCTCCGCCCGCGGAAATTTGAGCTTCAGGTCTTTCCTTACGATCAGCTCGAAGGTGCCGGTGACCGCCGTCTCCAGCGCAGTGATCGAGACCTCGCCGTCGCCCTGGACCGCATGACCGTCGCCGGTCGAGAACAGCGCCCCTTTGTTGAAGACGGGCAGATACAGGGTCGACCCTGCCCCCAGTTCCTTGTTGTCGAGGTTCCCACCATATTCGCGCGGCTCGATCGTGGCGACGCGGCCGTAGATCGGCGGCGGTGCCACGCCCATCACGCCGCAGAACGGCTTCAGCGGTACCTTCATCCCCCACGGCATCTCGGCGGTCATCGCCTTCCGGTCGAGCGGGATGTGCCAGATGCGCCTGACTGGAAAATCCTCTGGCAGGGTTCCCTTGAGCGGCGCGATCACCGTCCAGCCCCAGTCCTGGCGCAGCGCCACGTCCTTGATGCGGATTTCGAGGGTGTCGCCGGGCTCGGCGCCCTCGACATAGACCGGCCCGGTCAGGATGTGTCCGCCAGGCCCCATCTTCACCTGGGCATGGATCTCCGGATGCTCGGGCAGGATCTCGAAAGGCGGCGGCGGCAAGGTCTCCTTGGCGCCGGAGACGCAATGGATGGTGACGGTGTCGCCGGAGGCGATCCGTATCACCGGGGGCAGATCGGCCGCGAAGACCCCCCAATGGCAGGTGGCCGGGGAGGCGGAGAGCTCATGGTGGCGGGGCATCGGATCTCTTCGAGGAAAGGCCGGTGGGAACTGGATGATAGCGCATTGCCCGGCTTCCGAGGGCCTTGACCGCCCGGCCTGTTGGCCCCATGCATCCGGGACCCAAACGGAGACCTGGGGGAGATGGGCTCCACCGACACACCTGCTGCGAGCGCGCCGGTTTTCGTCGTCGCCGACGACCATCCGATGGTCCGGGACGCGCTGGGCACGGCGTTGCGCCAGAGCTTCGCCGGGGCCCGCATCGACACCGCCGGCTCGATGGCCGAGGCGATGGCGGTGCTCGAGCGCGAGGCGGAGGTCGATGCGCTCCTGCTCGACCTCGACATGCCGGGGATGGACGGCCTCACGGGCCTCGCGACCGTCCGCGCCACCTACCCCTCGGTTCCCGTCGTCGTCGTCTCGGCTGCCCGCGACGGGCGGGTGATGCGCCGGGTTATGGATCTCGGCGCCTCGGCGTTCATGTCGAAATCGGCCTCGCTCGAGTCGATTGCCACGGTGGTCAAGGCCGTGCTCGAGGGCGAGGTGCTGATGCCTCAGGAAGCGGAGGCGGTCGAGAGCGACGGCGAAGCAATCGAGTTCGTGCGCCGCGCCGCCCAGCTGACGCCGCAGCAATGGCGCGTGATGGCGCTGATGGCACAAGGCCTCCTCAACAAGCAGATCGCCTACGAGCTCTCGGTCGGCGAGCCGACGGTAAAGGCGCATGTGACGACGATCCTCCGGAAGCTCGGCGTCCGCTCGCGCACCCAGGCCGTGATTCTGGCGCGCCACCTGGCCCTCGAGCCGCCGACGGAAGCCGTCAAGCCCTGAGCGCGACCGTCTGGCTGCGCCCGCGGCCGCGGAGAAGCGCGCGCAGCGCCGCCGGCTTGACCGGCTTCAGCAGCAGGTCGACCCGCTGCTCGCGGGCTCGAGCCCGAAGCGAGGGGTCGCGATCGGCGGTGATCAGCGCGGCGGCGATCTCGGTTCCCCATACCCCGCGCAGGCGCTGGATCGCCGTGAGGCCGTCTTGACCGGAACCCAGATGATAGTCGACCACCAGCAGATCCGGCGCGCGCGCCTCCTCGGCGAGCGCGGAGAGGGCCTCATCGGCGCTGGCCGATGCGATGATCCGGCAGCCCCATCCGCCGAGCAGCGTCGCCATCGCGTCCCGGACCTGCGCCTCGTCGTCGATGCAGAGCACGAAGGCCCCGGTGTCGAGGCCGGCGAGGGGCAGCGGCGCCGGCGCCGGCGCCTGGCGTCGGGCGACCGCGGAGGCGAGTGGCACCGTCACCGAGAAGACCGTGCCGCGCCCGCGGATCGAGCGGAGCGCCACCGTGTGGCCGAGCATGCGGGCGATGCGGTCGACGATGGCGAGGCCGAGACCGAGACCGCGGCCTTCGCCACGGTCGACGGCGGCAGGGTGGAGACGGACGAACTCCTGGAAGACCAGGTCGTACTTGTCCTCGGGGATGCCGGGTCCATTGTCCCAGACCTCGATGCGGAGCGATCTGCCGATCCTCCGGCAGCCCAGCACGACGCGCGGCTTCCGACCCTCGTCGCCGCCGTAGCGGAGCGCGTTGGAGACGAAGTTCTGAAGGATGCGGCGAAGCAGCGCCGGATCCGTCGTCACCGTCGCCGAGCACGGCATCATCCTGAGGATGGTGCCGCTCTTGGAGGCGAATGGCACGAAGGCGGCAGCGAGCGAGTCGAGGAGCGGCTGGAGGAGGAAGGCACGCTTCTCCGGCTTGAGCGCGCCGGCATCGAGCTTGGAGATGTCGAGGAGCGCGTCCAGAAGCGCTTCGACCGCGCCCAGCCCCTGGTCGATCTTGGTGACCAGGTCGTTGCCGGGCTGGCGGTCGGCGAGCGCCGCGGTGAACAGACGTGCCGCATGGAGCGGCTGCAGCAGGTCGTGGCTCGCCGCGGCGATGAACCGGGTCTTGCCGAGATTGGCCGCCTCGGCCTCGGCACGGCTCCGTTCGAGCTCCACGGTGCGCTCGGCGACCCGATGCTCCAGCGTCTCCTTCGACTGGCGCAACACCGCCTCGGCGGCGCGAGCCTGGGTGGTGTCCTGGTAGAGGAGGAAGAATCCGGCGACCGCGCCCGCGTCGTCGAAATGCGGGATGTAGGTGCCTTGAGCGACCTCTATGTTCGCGTCGTTGGTCGGGAACTCGATCTCGAAGGTCTGGTGTTCGCCGCGCAGCACGCCGTCGATGTGCGGCTTGAGGCGGCTGTAGCGCTCCTCGCCGATCACCTCGACGATGGTCCGGCCCTCGGCCTCCTCCGGCGTCAGGCTGAGCGCCGCCTGGTACTGGCGGTTGGTGAAGCGGTAGCGCTCGTCGCGGTCGATATAGGCGATGAGCACGGGGACGTTGTCGGTGTAGATGCGGATGCGGCGCTCGCTGTCGCGGAGCGCCTCGGCGGCGCGCACGCGCGCGGTCACGTCATGGCAGGTGGCAACGAAACCGCCGCCCGGCAGCGGATCGAGCCGGAGCTCGATCACGCCATTCGGCGCTCGCAGCTCCACGACCTGGGAGGAGTCAGGACGCTTCAGGACTTCCGACAAGGCTTCCGCCTGGGCGCCGACCGTGACCGCATCCGGATCGACCCCGAGCAATACAGGGAAGCGCTCATTCCAGATCTCGAGCCGGCTTTCCCGGTTGAAGGCGGCGATGCCGAGGCCGGCATGGTCGAGCGCGTTCCGCAGGATCTCCGAGCTGTAGCGGATCGCCTCGGAGGCCTCGTCCAGCATGGCTCGGGCCGCGCTCGGCAAGATCAACCGACGGCGTACGACTGCGGCCATGATGACGCGGGCGGAGGCGGCGCCGATGGTGCCGGAGAGAAGGCGATCGGCAAGCGTGAGCGCGGCCGGCACCGACAGCCCGGGCTCGGCGAAGGCGCGGTCGGCGCGCTCGGAGCCGATGAAGCGAGCGACCAGGTCGCGGAGCTCCTCAATGCGGGACGCGGCGTCGCCGCCGGGATGGGCCGGGTGCGGGGCCTCGGCGCCGAGAACGAAGGCGTCCGCCTGCTCCTGGTCGCGCCGCCTCGCCCGGGTCAGGAGCGAGCCCACGATCAGCAGCAGGGTGTTGATGGTGATGCCGACGAGGAAACCCTGGCCGATCGGGTCGAGGGAGTCGAAGGGCGCCGGCAGGAAGTCGGCAAGCGGCGTGGCGAGCTCGGCGCCGCGCGCCTGACGCAGCGATGGTAGGAGGAGGGCGTAGAGCCAGACGGCGAAGCCGCCGGCGAGACCGGCGACGACGCCGAAGCGGTTAGCCCGCCGCCAGTAGAGGCCAAGGACGAGGCCGGGCATGAAGTTGGCGATGGCGCAGAACGAGATCATGCCGATCGAAGCGAGCGGCAGATATCCCGCGATGGTGCGGTGATAGGCGTAGCCTGCGAGCACGATCACCAGCACGGCGGCGCGGCGGACCAGGAGGACGAGCGGGCCGAGGTCACCTTGTGCGGCGGCGCGGCGGCGCAGCAGCAGCGGCATCACCAGCTCGTTGCCAATCATGCCGGAGAGCGCCATGCAGGCGACGATCACCATCGAGGTCGCGGCCGAGAGCCCACCGATGAACACCAGGATCGACAGCCACGCCTCGTTGTGGCTGAGCGGCAGCGTCAGCACGTAGAGGTCGGGATTGGCGATCTTCGGCAGCAGCAGGAGGCCGCCGGCGGCGATCGGGACCACGAACAGGTTGATGAGCAGGAGGTAGGCCGGGAAGAGCCATCGCGCGGTCTTCAGGCTGGCGGGGTGGTCGTGCTCGACCACCGCGACATGGAACTGGCGCGGCAGGCAGAGGAAGGCGCTGGCGGCGAGTACCGTCGTCACCATCCAGGACAGCGACGAGGCGCGGCCTTCCAGGCGCTCGCTGACTTCGGCTGCCGCCGCGATCCGGTCGATCAGGTCGGAAGGGCCGTCGAACAGGCCGAAGATGACGAAGGGTCCGACAGCCAGCAGCGCCAGGAGTTTCACCACCGACTCGAAGGCGATCGCCAGCATCATGCCGCGATGCTGCTCGGCCGCCTGCACGTGGCGGACGCCAAATAGGATGGTGAACACCGCCATCAGCGCGGCGACGATGAAGGAGGTGTCGGTGAAGGGTGAAGTAGGCATTCCGGCACCGCCGAGGCCGGGGCCGGCAATCGCGGTGAAGCTGGACGACACAGCCTGCAGCTGCAGCGCGATGTAGGGCAGCGCACCGACCGAGGCGATGAGGGTGGCGCTGACGGCGACTGCCCGGCTCTTGCCGTAGCGCGATCCGAGGAAGTCGGCGATCGAGGTCACGTTGTGGCGCTTGGCGGTGGTGATGATCTTCCGCAGCATCGGGTAGCCTGCGATCACCACCAGCACCGGGCCGACATAGATCAGGATGAAGTCGGGGCCGGAGGTCGCCGCCCGGCCGACCGCGCCGTAGAAGGTCCAGGACGTGCAGTAGATGGCGAGCGAGAGTCCGTACACCACCGGCCCGAGCCGGCTCGACGACCAGGCGCGCGCATGGCGGTCGCCGACGTAGGCGACGGCGAACAGCAGGCCGAGATAGGCCAGCGACAGGCCGAGGACGACGGTTTCCTGCAGCAACGGGCGCCCTCCCTGCGACTCTTCGTCTTTCCGGCATTAAGCCCGCCCCGCCTGCCCCTGTCCACGTCTGCGGGGTGCCGGTATGTTTGCGAACATGAACGGAATGACGGACGCGGCGACCCGCGCCAGCCTCGGCAGCTTCGACTACGTGATCGTCGGCGCCGGCTCGGCCGGCTGCGTGCTCGCCAACCGGCTCTCGGCCGATTCGAGCGCATCGGTGGCGCTGCTGGAGGCGGGCGGGCGGGACAACTATCTCTGGATCCACATCCCCGTCGGCTATCTCTACACGCAGAACAATCCCGAGACCGACTGGTGCCTCAAGACCGAGCCGGAGCCCGGGCTCAACGGTCGCGCCCTCAACTATCCGCGCGGGCGCGTGCTGGGCGGCTGCTCGGCGATCAACGGCATGATCTACATGCGTGGCCAGGCGCGGGACTACGATCGCTGGCGCCAGCTCGGCAATGCCGGTTGGGCATGGGAGGACGTCCTTCCCTATTTCAAGCGGTCCCAGCACCAGATGCGCGGTGCCGACGACCATCACGGCACCGGCGGCGAGTGGATCGTCGACGAGATGCGGCTGTCCTGGGAGATCTTGGACGCCTTCCGCGAGGCTGCAGCCGAGGTCGGCATTCCCAAGACCACCGACTTCAACCGTGGCGACAACGAGGGCTGCGGCTATTTCCAGGTGAACCAGCGGCGCGGCGTGCGGCTCAGCACCGCGCGCGCGTTCCTGAAGCCGGTGCGACGGCGCCCCAACCTCAAGGTCTTCACTCATGCGGAGGCGGAGCGGGTTCTGGTGAGGGATGGCCATGCCGTCGGCGTCGCTCTGCGCCATCGCGGCATCCCCATGCGCATCGAGGCCCGTGGCGAAGTGATCCTGGCCGCCGGTGCCATCGGCTCGCCGCAGCTTCTCCAGGTCTCGGGCATCGGGCCGGGCGCGTTGCTTGCCGAACACGGCATCCAGGTCGTCCACGACCTCCCGGGTGTCGGCGAGAATCTGCAGGACCACCTGCAGCTCCGCCTCGCCTTCAAGGTCAGCAACACCAAGACGCTCAACGAGCGCGCCGGCCGCCTGCTCGGCCGCATGGGCATGGCGCTCGAATACGCCTTCCTCCGCCGCGGACCGATGGCGATGGCGCCAAGCCAGCTCGGCGGCTTTGCCAAGAGCGACCCGGCATTGGAGACGCCGAACCTCGAATATCACGTGCAGCCGCTCAGCCTGGAGCGCTTCGGCGAGCCGCTGCACCCGTTCCCGGCCTTCACCGCCTCGGTCTGCAACCTCCGTCCGGAAAGCCGCGGCCATGTCCGCATCCGCGACGCCGATGCGCGGACGCCGCCGGCGATCCGGCCGAACTACCTGGCGACCGAGACCGACCGGCGCGTTGCGGTCGAGGCGATCCGGCTCACCCGGCGGATCGCCGGGGCGAAGGCCCTCGCCCGCTTCACTCCCGAGGAGTTCAAGCCCGGTCCGCAGCTCCAGTCGGACGCGGAGCTGGCGAAGGCCGCCGGCGATATCGGCACCACCATCTTCCATCCGGTCGGCACCTGCCGGATGGGGCATGACGCGACCGCCGTGGTCGACGACCGGCTACGGGTCCACCGCGTCGGCGGGCTCCGGGTGGTCGACGCCTCGGTGATGCCGACCATCACGTCCGGCAACACCAACGCGCCGACCATGATGATCGCCGAGAAGGCCGCGGACATGATCCTGGCCGACCGCAGGGTCTAGCCCCGCGACCTTCCGCCGCTTGCCCGGTTGCCGGCCAGGCTGGTAACAACCCCACTGTCATTGGGGAGTAGCCGCCCGCCTTGAGCGGGGGTCGCGTCAACACACTTAGCCCTTGGGCCATGGCGCGATCGGCAGCCGGCCCTTTTCGGGCCGAAGCATGGCGAGACCTTTGGCATCGGCGCTCCGACTCAACTCTGGGATCGGGCCGGGCGCGCCGTGCCATGGTCCGTGCTCTTGTCCCGATCCCCGATGTGAGCCTCATGGACGCTTTTCTCGTCTCGCTCGGGGTCGTTACGCTCGCCGAGATCGGCGACAAGACCCAGCTTCTCGCCTTCGTGCTGGCTGCCCGTTTCCGCCGGCCGTGGCCGGTCATCGCCGGCATCGCGGTGGCGACGCTGCTGAACCATGGGATCGCCGGCTGGTTCGGCATCTTTCTTTCGGGGCTTGCCGACGCCCAATGGCTCCGGTGGCTGATCGGCGCTTCCTTCCTTCTCTTCGCCGCCTGGGCGCTGATTCCCGATCGTCTTGACGACGATGAGCAGCGTGTCACCGGATCGGCAGGCGCCTTCGTCGCGACGGCCATCGCGTTCTTCCTGGTCGAGATCGGCGACAAGACCCAGGTCGCGACCGTGGCTCTCGCCGCGGCCTACCAGTCGCTGTTCGCCGTGACGCTTGGGACCAGCCTCGGGCTTCTCCTCGTCAATGTCCCGGCCGTGGCGCTGGGCGAGGGCGTGACGCGGCGGCTGCCGATGACCTGGATCCGGCGGTCGGCGGCCGCCAGCTTCGCCGGGCTTGGAATTGCGACGCTGGCGGGGTGGATCGGCATCTGAACGGGGTTGCCGGGCCGGTTGCGCGGCGTCGTATAACTGGGCTCGTGACCATGCAGCTGCGACTCGAGGCCGCCCTCGACGACCACCGCTCCGGGCGCCTCGCCGAGGCGATCGCCGGCTATCGCGACGTGCTCGCGACCGAGCGGGAAAATGCCACCGCCGAGGCCATGCTCGGGGTGGCCCTCGCCCAGACGGGCGCGCCGAAGGAGGGGCTCTCGCGGCTCAGGCGGGCGGCGGCGATGGTGCCGGAGGATCCCGGACTGCACGAGAATCTCGGCGCCTGCCTCGAGCAGGCAAGCATGCGGGACGCCGCCGGTCTCGCCTTTCTGCGCTCGGCGGCGCTCGCGATCGGCAGCGGCAGCGCGCTTGCCGCTGCCGCTGCCGCTCGCTTGGATGCGAAGGCGCCGGATACGCTCCGCCTTCTCAGGCGCGCGACGGCAGTCACGCCGGCCGAGGCCAAATGGTGGGCCGCAGCCGGCGAAGCGGCTTTGAAGCTTCGTTTGCCGGACGTCGCGGTCTCCTGCTTCCGGCGTGCCTTGTCTCTCGGGTTCGAACGCGCGCATGTCCTCGATCGCCTTGCGGAGTCGCTGCTTCGTATCGGCGAAGTCGAGCAGGCGGCGGCGGCATACGAGGCGCTCATGGCGCCGGTGCGGGCGTCGCGATGGTATCGCCCGGAGCTGTCCGCCGGCGCCGGGCCGGCCACCGGCTCCGACAGCTTCCGCGTCACCTCCGCGCCAAAGCTCCGTCACGACATCCTGCAATTCGAGTATCTACTGGAGCAGGGCCTGCTGCCGCCGTCTTTCGCCGGCATTGTCGACCGATACCGTGCGCTGCTCGCGCGCTCGGACGGGCGCGCGACCGACGGACCCTGCTTCTTCATGACCGAGACGGAGCGGCGGACGATCGAGGACACCTACAACCGGCTCGTCCATCTCTACCGCCCGAAACCGTTCGGACCGGAGGCGGTGAACGAGGCGGTCGACTGGCGGGCGGCCGAGCAGCGCTATTCTGGGTCCGAGGCCGGCATACTCGTCATCGACGATCTGCTTTCGGCCGAGGCGCTGGCGGATCTCAGGCGCCTCTGCCTGGAGTCGACGATCTGGTTCGACGACCGGCACCTCGGCGGCTATCTCGGCGCCATGCTCCGCGACGGCTTCTCGGCGACCCTGCTTCTGCGGATCGCGGACGAGCTGAAACGCCGGATGCCGGAGATCTTCCGCGATCTCCCGCTTGCCCAGATGTGGGCGTACAAATACGACAGCCGCCTCGAAGGCACGGCACTTCACGCCGATTCGGCGGCGATCAACGTCAACTTCTGGATCACCCCTGACGAGGCGAATCTCTCCGAAGGGCGAGGCGGGCTGGTGGTCTTCGATAGGCGGGCTCCGGCCGAATGGGAGTTCGTCAAGTACAACAACGACCAGCCGGCGATTCGCCGGTTCCTGAAGGAAAGCGGTGCCCGGAGCGTGGTTGTTCCCTATCGCTGCAACCGCGCGGTCATCTTTCACTCCGATCTCTTTCATCGGACCGACGACCTGACCTTCAAGGACGACTACGCCAGCCGCCGGATCAACGTCACCATGCTGTTCGGCGGCAGAGGCGAGTGAGCGGCCCCGTCATCTGACCGGCCGGTCTGTCACCGCATTTCCTGCCAAACCGAGTCTTGGCCGGCGCGTCGGACGAAACTCTCGGCGACCTCCCGAGCCCGCAAGGACCTGCAACGCGTCGCTACCATCCCCAGGAGGTCGCCATGATCCGCATCGCCGCCTCTGTCCTCGCAGTCCTCGCTGCGTTTCCTGCCATTGCCCATACCGGCGGCGCGATCGGCGCCGGCCTCGCCTCGGGCTTGGCCCATCCCTTTTCCGGTCTCGACCATCTGCTGGCGATGATCGCCTAGCGGCCGGCGGCGTCCGCCAGGAGCTTGAGGCAGGCGTCGCGGTCGAGGGCGAAGTCGGACGCGATCCACTCGTCCTCGACCCGGCGAAGCGCGGCGCCGAGGGGAGGACCCGCGACGAGGCCGAGACGCTGGGCATCCTCGCCGCTCACCGGCAGCTTCGGCCGCTGCCAGAAGCCGGTGTCTTCGATCCATGTCCGGAAGCGGTCGTCGCCGCTCTCGGCGAGTGCCAGCCAGGCCGAGTCGCGGACGCGCGCGACCTCGTGGGCGTAGAGCAGCCGCCGCCGGCTGCGCGCATCCGCATCGGGCGCCAGCGTCAGCGGCGGACACATTTCGATCAGCCGCCTGGTCTCGGCGTTGGACAGGCGGAGCCTGGCCGCGGCCAGGTCGCTGCCATGGGCGAGCAGCGCACCGAGGCGGCGGAGCGGATCGGGCGTCGACTCGAGGGCGGCCAGACGGCCGAGGCGGTCGAGGCGCGTTGCCGACGGCAGCACGATGGCGAGAACGCCGACCTCGGCCATCAGAGTGACGGCGTAGTGAGCCCGCGGTCCGGCCAGCTGACGGAACAGCTCCTGGCGGATACGCTCGCCGGAGAGAGCGTCGGCGAGCGAGGCGAGCGATCGGCAGGCGGCCAGTGACTCAGCATCCGGCGCGCCCTTGCCGAAGCGGGCATGGAAGCGGAAGAAGCGAAGAATGCGGAGCGCGTCCTCGCGGATGCGCTGCGTTGCGTCGCCGATGAAGCGGACGCGGCCGGCGGCGAGATCGGCGGCACCTTCGAAGTAGTCGTGAAGCCGTCCATCCGGGTCGGCGTAGAGCGCGTTGATGGTGAAGTCCCGCCGGGCGGCATCGGCCTGCCAGTCGTCGGTGAAGGCGACGCGCGCCCGTCGTCCGAAGGTCTCGACATCCCGGCGCAGCGTGGTCACCTCGAAGGGCCGGCGGTCGGCGACGACGGTGACCGTCCCGTGCTCGATCCCGGTCGGCCGTGTGGTGAGGCCGGCCTCGGCGGCGAGGCGGGTCACGGTCTCAGGCAGATCGGGTGTTGCCAGGTCGACGTCGGCGACCTCGACCCCGATCAGCGCATCACGGACCGCGCCGCCGCAGAACCGCACGATCGCGCCTTCCCGGGTCAGCGCTGCGATCACCCGGCGCGTCTCCGGCGCCGTCGCCCAGGCCGGGAGCGGGGACAGGCGATCGGTCAGGGCGGGCCTACTTGGAGGTGCCGGGGACCACCCGGTCCCCTTCCAGGTGTGGCGGGACGTACACGCTGCCCGGCTCGTCGCCGGAGTAGAGAGAGGTCGCGAGCAGCACGACAGCGGCGATGGCGACGCCGGCCGATGCCAGGACGAACCACGGCACATCGCCGAGTCGTGGCACGGACTCGGGCGTGCCGGCGGCGATGGCGCGTCGGCGCTCGTTGGCGAACCAAAGAAAATAGACCGTGGAGGGAAGCGCCAGGGGAAGCAGGATGGTGAGCAGGATACGGATCACGGGTTGAGCCTCTCGGCGAGGTTCACCAGCATTCCGGCGGTGGCGCCCCAGATGTAGTAGCCGCCATAGGGTAGCACGTAGAAATGCCGGACGACGCCCTGCCACTCGCGGCTGTGGCGCTCGTGGTTCTTGGGATCGGAGACGAACGATAGCGGCACTTCGAAGACTTCGGCCACCTCGAAGCGGTCGGGCGAGAGGTCGAAGGGGGGCGTCACCCACCCGACGACCGGTGTGATCTCGAAGCCGGTCCGGGTGCGATAGATGCCGAGACGGCCCATCACCTCGATGTGGTGCCGGGTGAGGCCGATCTCCTCTTCGGTCTCGCGCAGCGCCGCGTCCTCGGGCGAGGAGTCGCTCTCCTCGATGCGGCCCCCGGGAAAGCTGATCTGGCCGGCGTGGTGATGCAGGTGCTCGGTCCGTCGCGTCAGCAGCACGGTCGTGCCCTCGGGCCTGGCGACCAGCGGCACCAGCACCGCGGCGGCCCTGAGGCGATCGGTCGGCACCATGCCCGGGTTGAGATCGTGGTCGCCGCGGTCACGCTCCGAGTCGGTCAGGCGAAGGCGGATGTCGGACGGCTTCAGGCTCATGCCTCGGCCGGTCCCAGCGGGAAGAATCGCCCGTGGCTCCACACGCCGAACATCGGCTTGCCGTCGATTGTCTCCTCCCGTCCGAGTTCCACCAGATGATAGTAGACCGGCCTGAGGATCCGCGCCTCCAGCCGGCCGCGAACATGCACGTAGGGCGAGGGGGCGCCGCTCGCTAGATCGTGATCGACCCGGATCGGATGCTCGGGACCGGCTTCGACCTCGTCGTCGAGGTTGGTTCGAAAGCGCAGAACGCAGCTCGCTCCCTCGCCTTCTGACGTCACCTCGACCGCGGTGAACGGCACATCCTCGACGACGATCCGTCCGCGCTCGACCGGCGTGACCAGGCGGTATTCGCCGTCATCGTCGCGGCGAAGGACGGAGGCGAAGAGCTTGACCAACGGTTTGCGACCGATCGGCGAGCCGTGGTAGTACCAAGTGCCATCGCGGCTGATCGCAATTCCGAAATCGCCGCAAATCGCGGCGCCCGGATCGAAGCTCGGGGCACGGTTGTTACCGCTCGTCGGGGCCGTCATGACAGGGCGTTCTCTCCTGCAAAAGAGGATACTGGATTCCGTGAGCGCTGCCGAGCCGATCCCTGCCGAAGGTGCCGCGCTGGTCGCGGAAATCGAAGCCCTTGGACAGCGTCTCGCGCTGGTGCGAGAGCGTGTCCACCGCGTGATCTTCGGCCAGGAAGCGGTCGTCGATCAGGCGCTGGTGACGCTGCTTTCCGGCGGCCACGGCCTTCTGATCGGCGTTCCCGGCCTGGCCAAGACGCGACTCGTCGAGACGCTGGGCGTCGTGCTCGGTCTCGAGGAAAAGCGGGTCCAGTGCACGCCCGACCTGATGCCGGCCGACATCATCGGCTCCGAGGTGCTGGAGGAGGGCGAAGGCGGCCGCCGCGGCTTCCGCTTCATTCAGGGCCCGGTTTTCTCCCAGCTCCTGATGGCCGATGAGATCAACCGCGCCAGCCCGCGCACCCAGTCGGCGTTGCTGCAGGCGATGCAGGAGAAGCGGGTCTCGGTCGCCGGCCGCTACCACCCGCTGCCGCAGCCTTTTCACGTGCTGGCGACGCAGAACCCGCTGGAGCAGGAAGGCACATATCCGCTGCCCGAAGCCCAGCTCGACCGCTTCCTGCTGCAGATCGACGTGGGTTATCCCGACCTGGACGCCGAGCGCCGCATGCTGATGGCGACGACCGGGGCGGAGGATGAGCGGCCGGTGCTGGCGATGCGGGCGGACGAATTGATGCATGCCCAGCGCCTGGTCCGGCGCATGCCGGTCGGCGACAGCGTCGTCGAGACCATTCTCAACCTGGTTCGTGCCGGACGCCCGGAGACCAGCGATCTCGACGAGGTGAAGAAGCACGTCGCCTGGGGCCCGGGGCCGCGCGCGAGCCAGGCGCTCATGCTGGCCTGCCGGGCCCGCGCCGTCCTCGACGGGCGGCTGGCGCCGTCTCTCGACGACGTGGTCGCGCTGGCGCCGCCGGTGCTGCGTCATCGCATGGCGCTCAACTTCGCCGCGCGCGCCGAGGGTGTGACCATCGACCACGTCGTAGGCAGGTTGGCCCAGCCTTTCGCTTAATCCCGACAGATCGCACGAATCGTGCGGTTTGATGGGTTGTCGAGTCTGGGTGGAGGGGGCAAACTGTCCTCGGTTCGCACATGCAGCAACGCGCCGAACAGCTAGCCTCGACGCTGCCGCCGCTCCTGGTGGCGGCCCAGCGTGTGGCCGCGACAGTGGCCCAGGGTGTCCATGGCCGCCGCCGCGTCGGCCAGGGCGAAACCTTCTGGCAATACCGCCGTTACGTCCCCGGTGACTCTGCGCGCTCGGTCGACTGGCGCCGTTCGGCCAAGAGCGACCAGGTGTTCGTGCGCGAGACCGAATGGGAGGCGGCCCAGACCGTGTGGCTCTGGCGGGACACGTCCGCCTCGATGCGCTGGCACTCGCGCCGCGACCTGCCTGAAAAGGCAGACCGTGCCGAGGTGCTGCTGCGTGCGCTGGCATTGCTGCTGGTCGGCGCCGGCGAGCGGATCTCGCTGCTCGGTGAGGGGTTGCCGCCGACCAGCGGGAGAGCGGCCCTTTTTAGGCTATCCCACGGACTTGAGCGGCCGACCGCGGCACCGGCGGGCGTTCCCGCCTTCGAGCCGCTGCCCCGCCATGCCGAGCTCGTCCTGATCGGTGATCTGCTGGCTCCGCTCGACGAGATCCGGTCGCTGGTCGGCAAGTTCGTCTCCCGCGGCGTCCGCGGCCATCTGCTGCAGGTGCTGGATCCGGCCGAGGAGACGCTGCCGTTTGCCGGCCGGGTCCGCTTCGACGGCATGGAAGGCGAGGCGTCGGCGCTCCTGCCGCGGGTCGAATCGCTGCGCGGAGACTATGCCGAGCGCATGGTCGAGCACCGCGCCGGCCTCGCTCACATCGCGCGCGCCGCCGGCTGGTTCTTCTCGACGCACCACACCGACCGCTCGGCCGAGAGCGGGCTGCTCACCCTCTATGGCGCGCTGGCGCGGGAGCGGATGTCATGAGGCGGGCCTCGCCATGCTGACGCTTGGCTCGCTCGCCTTCGCCTCACCCTGGCTGCTGGCCGCCCTCGCCGTGCTGCCGGTGATCTGGCTGCTGTTGCGCGTCACGCCGCCGGCGCCGCGGCGCCTCGCCTTTCCGGCGATCCGCATCCTGCATCTGCTGACGCCGAAGGAAGAGACGCCGGCGCGCACGCCCTGGTGGCTGGTGCTGCTCAGGCTCGCGATCGCGGCCCTGGTGATCCTCGGCCTCGCCGAGCCGCTGCTCAACCCGGCCGCCCGGCTCGCCGGCGACGGGCCGGTGGTGATCGCGATCGACGATACCTGGGCGGCGGCGCCGAGATGGGACGATCGGCGGAAGCTGCTGCTTCGCCTGGTCGAGGAGGCCGATCACCAGAACCGTACGGTGGTGCTGCTGACGACCTCGGAAGGCAATGACGAGGCCCGGCGGTCGAGCGGCGTGCTCCGTCCGCTCGACGCCCGAGCCATCGCCCAGGCGCTCGATCCGCAGCCCTGGGGCGCCGATCTCGCCGCGAGTCTGGCTGCGCTCGACAAGCTTCAGCTTCCTTCTGCCGCGGCGACCGCCTATCTCGCCGACGGGCTCGACCGCGGCGCCGATCAGGTGGCGCTGATCGAGCGCCTGCAGCGGCTCGGGCGTCTTACCGTCTATGCGTCGCCGGTGCCTCAGCTCGCCCGTGCCCTCCTGCCGCCCGACGGTCTCGCCAGCGATCTCGTCGTCACCGCCCGCCGGCCGGTGGCCGGCGCCGAGGCCGAGGCCGGGATCCGGGCGATCGCCGGCGATGGCCGCCTGCTCGCTCGCGAGCCCGCGCGCTTTGCCGCCGACGGTCTCAAGACCGAGGTCAAGTTCGTGCTGCCGACCGAGCTCCGCAACCAGGTGCAGCGCCTCGAGATCGAGAACGAGGCGTCGGCCGCCGCGGTCGTATTGCTGGATGAGCGCTGGCGCCGCCGGCCCGTCGGCCTTGTCGGGCCGACCCAGTTCGACGCCTCGCAGCCGCTGCTGGACGAGCTCCACTACCTCGACAAGGCGCTGGTGCCCTTCGCCGAGGTCAGGCGCGGTCCCGTCGCCGATCTCTTGAAGCGCGAGCTCGCGGTGATCCTGATGCCGGACAGCGGCGCGCTGCCGCCGGCCGAGAGGGCGCAGCTCACGCCCTGGATCGAGGCGGGCGGTGTGCTCATGCGCTTCGCCGGCCCGAAGCTCGCCAATGCCGACGACGACCTGGTGCCGGTCAAGCTGCGGAAGGGCGACCGCGCGCTTGGCGGCGCGCTCTCCTGGGGCCGCCCGCAACCGCTTGCCGCCTTCGATGCGACCAGCCCCTTCTCCGGTCTCGCCGTGCCCGCCGAAGTCACCGTGCAGCGCCAGGTCCTGGCGCAGCCGGGCCTGGAACTGGCCGAGCGTACCTGGGCCCGGCTCACCGACGGCACGCCGATCGTGACCGCCGAGCGCAGGGGCCAGGGCTGGACCGTGCTGGTGCACACGACGGCGATCCCGACCTGGTCGAACCTGCCGATGTCCGGCCTCTTCGTCGACATGCTCCGGCGCGTCGTCGCGCTGAGCCAGGGCGTCTCGGGCAGCGCGTCGACGCAGCCGCTGCCGCCGCTGGAGACGCTGGACGGGTTCGGGCGCATCACCGCGCCGCCGCCTTCCTCCGTCGCGTTGATCGGTGACGATCGTGTCGGCTCCCGTCACCCGCCCGGCTTCTACGGCACCGACTCGGCCCGGCGCGCCCTCAACCTCGGCCCCTTCGTCGCCGATGCTGCTCCTCTCGCGGAGCTGCCGCGCGGCGTCGCGCGGGCCTCGTATGCGATCGGCGAGGAGACCGTGCTGAAGCCCCATCTGCTGGCGGCGGCGCTGGTTCTCCTCCTTCTCGACATCGTCATCGGCCTGATGCTTCGCGGACTGCTGCCCGGCCGGGCGCCGGTGCGGGCGGCGATCGCGCTGCTGCTTCTGTTGCCGGCCGCGGCCGAAGCCCAGACGCGTCCGGCGCCTCCGCGCGGCAACGCCGTCGATGCCTTCGCGCTCGAGGCGACGCTCAACGTCAGGCTCGCCTACGTGATCACCGGCGACGCCAGGACCGACGAGACCAGCCGGCTCGGCCTCGAGAGCCTCTCCCAGGTGCTGTCGCGCCGCACCTCGATCGAGCCGGACGCGCCGCTCGGCGTCGACGTCGAGGCCGACGAACTCGCCTTCTTCGGCCTGGTCTACTGGCCGATGGCATCCTCCCAGCCGATGCCGAGTCCGGCGGCGCTACAGCGCCTGACCCTCTATCTCAAGAACGGTGGCACACTCGTCTTCGACACGAGGGATGCCGGCGAGATCGTCACCGATCCCCGGGCCGGCGGCCCGGGCGCGCAGAAGCTCCGTGAGATCGCCCGCGGGCTCTCGATCCCGGCGCTGGTGCCGACGCCGCCCGACCATGTGCTCAACAAGGCGTTCTACCTGCTGCACGACTTCCCCGGCCGCTTCGCCGGCGGCCAGGTCTGGGTCGAGGCGACACGGGCGCGCGGCGAGGACGAGGTCTCATCGGTCATCCTCGGATCCAACGACTGGGCCGGCGCGTGGGCTTCGGATGCCTCGGGACGCGCGCTCTACGCCGTGGTCCCCGGCGGCGAGGTGCAGCGCGAGATGGCCTATCGTTTCGGCGTCAACCTGGTGATGTACGCGCTGACCGGCAACTACAAGGCCGACCAGGTGCATGTGCCGGCGATCCTCGAAAGGGTCGGGCAATGACGCCCTCCGCCCTCCACATCGCCTGGGCGCCGATGCTGCCACTCTGGGCGCTGGCGATGCTGGCGGTGCTGACGATCCTCGTCGTCGGGCTCGGCCTGTTCACCCGCGCCCGCGGCGCCTGGTGGCGGACCGGCGCGGCGCTGGCGCTACTGGCCGCGCTCGCCAACCCGACGCTGGTCGCCGAACGGCGGGAGGCACGGCCGGACGTCGCCGTTCTCGTCGTCGACGAGAGCCCGAGCCAGAAGATCGGCAACCGCCTCGCCGAGACGCGGCGCGCGGCCGAGCAGCTCGCCGCCAAGCTGCAGGCGCTGCCGGGCGTCGAGCTCCGCACCGTCACCGTCGGCGGCAACGTGCTGACCTCGGAAGACGGCACGCGGCTGATGACCCAGCTCGACAAGGCGCTGGCCGATGTGCCGCGGAACCGGTTGGCCGGCGTCGCCGTGGTCACCGACGGGCAGGTCCATGATCTTCCCGCCGACAGCGCCAAGGACATCCTCGGCGCTCCTCTCCACGTCGTGCTCACCGGACAGAAAGGCGAGGCCGATCGCCGCTTGGTGATCGAGAAGGCGCCGACCTACGGCCTCGTCGGCAAGCCGATCAGCATGTCGATCCGGGTCGAGGATGCGGCGGTCGCGCCGGGAACGCCGGTGCAGGTCACCATCCGCAGGGACGGCGGCGCCGAGCAGCGGATGACGGTTCCGGTCGGGCGCACGGTCGAGGTGCCGCTGACGCTCGATCACGGCGGCCAGACCGTGGTCGAGCTGGCGGTGGAGGCAGGCCCGAAGGAGCTGACCCTCGACAACAACCGGGCGGTCGCCGCGCTGAACGGCGTCCGCGACCGCTTGCGCGTGCTGCTGGTCTCGGGCGAGCCCCACGCCGGCGAGCGCACCTGGCGGAGCCTGCTCAAGGCCGATCCCTCGGTCGACCTCGTCCATTTCACCATCCTGAGGCCGCCGGAGAAGCAGGACGGCACGCCGATCCGCGAGCTGTCGCTGATCGCGTTCCCGATCCGCGAGCTGTTCGAGATCAAGCTCGACGAGTTCAACCTCATCATCTTCGACCGCTACCGTCGCCAGGGCATCCTGCCGCGCGCCTACATCGCCAATATCGCCGACTACATCGAGAAGGGCGGCGCGCTGCTGGATGCGACCGGCCCGCCCTTCGCCGGATCGCTCAGCCTCTACCGCACGCCGCTCGGCCGGGTGATGCCGGCCGAACCGACGGGACAGGTGGTCGAGCAGGGCTTCAAGCCGATGCTGAGCCCCGCCGGCCACCGCCACCCGGTTACCGCCGATCTTCCCGGCGGCGCCGGCGACGATCCCAGCTGGGGCCGCTGGTTCCGTTACATCGACGCCGAGGCCCAGCGCGGCGAGGTGGTGATGCAGGGGCCGAACGCGCGCCCGCTGCTGGTCCTGGATCGCGTCGGCAAGGGCCGGGTCGCCCAGCTGATGAGCGACCACATCTGGCTCTGGACGCGGGGATTCGAGGGCGGCGGTCCGCAGGCCGAGCTGCTCCGCCGCTTGGCCCACTGGCTGATGAAGGAGCCCGAGCTGGAGGAGAACGTGCTCTCCGCTCAGCTTCGCGGCGACCGGCTGGAGGTGGTCCGGCGGACGGTGAAGGCCGACGACCGCCCGGTCACGGTGACGCTCCCCAACGGCGAGACCGCCAGCGTCGCCATGACCGAGGATGCCTCCGGCCGCGCCACCGGCACGCTCGCCGTCGATCAGGCCGGACTCTACCGGCTCGCCGACGGCCAGCGCACCGCGATCTCGGCCGTCGGTCCGCTGAACCCGCTGGAATGGGCCGATGTCCGCGCCACCGACACGAAGCTCGCCCCCGTCGCCCAGGCCTCCGGCGGCTCCATCCACTGGCTGCAGGACGTGACGCCGGAGCCGCGCAAGGTGCGTCCTGGCCGCCCGGCCTTCGGCCGTGACTGGATCGGCTTCCGCAGCAACGGCGACTTCGCCACCGTCGGCCTCGACGAGGTCGCGCTGATGCCGGCGCTCCTGGTGCTGGCGATGGCGCTCGGCATGGCGATGGTCGCCTGGCGGCGCGAGGGGAAGTAGCTTTCCGGTATCAATGGTGTTTTCGGAGATTGATCTCGGCTAATGCGGCATATCGCGCGATCGGAAATGTCTCCGGAACGATGACGAACCTTTCGGCGGCTCTAAATTGGTCGCCAATGACCTGTATGGCGAAGGCCTGCCTAAACTCGTCTCGAAGAATTGGAGCTGTGGAGAAATACTCCGTCTTCGCCGCGACAAAGAGCGACGTGGGTGATAGAGGCAGGAAAATTCGCTCGACTTCTTCCAACGTACCCCAAAGCTGAAGGGGACGATCCGACAGAACGAGCGGTGGAGTCACACTCGAAAAGTCAACAATTCGCCAATGCAAAGCTGAAATTCCCAGCAGGCGAAGTGGCTCAAGAGCTGCATCGATCATCGTAGCATAGATCAAATCCGTATCTTTGCCTTTGATCCTGTCATTGTAAAACTGATCGGGTTCAATCTCGCCAGTTTTCGCCTTGGGAGAATTTTTAACAACATCACGAAAGTATTCAGATATTTCATCTTTGGATGAGTTTATTAATTTCGGTCTGCGAAGATTTAAAAACGTCAGAAAAAGCGCGAACCTTGCTCTTTCCGGCAGAGAGAGTTCGTCAACTTCCCCTGCGAGCAAGCGATCTCGAATGATCGCTGCTGGGTTATCTACGTCTTTCCCCAGCACGTCACGCTCAATTCTATAAGGGTCGGCAGTAGGATCGCTTGTGGTGTAAAGATTTAGCTCAGATCCAAGGCTCTTAGTGCTCACACGACTCCAAGAAATCTTTTTGTGCGGCTTGTGAACGCTCACTACCAGTCCATCCTCTCCACTCCACGGTCGCATCATGAATTGCGGTAACCAGTGGTGGTTTTTGGGCTTGGACATCCGACTATCTCTGAAGGTTCGTCCCGATAGTCTCGGCTAGATCGGCGCCGGTTGTGAACGTCAAAAGTCAGTGGTTGGCGACCGCGTAGCCCGGATACCAGCTCGTGAACGCGATCCCGGCGACGACCAGCACGACGGGGAGTGCTGCGCGGGCCGAAGACGGCAGCCGCCAGCGCTCGCGCGGATAGGTATTGAGCGCCAGCACGACGTAGATCGCGCCCCAGACCGCGGTGATGGTCGTGACGATGTGGATCGTCAGCGGATGCGCCCATTGGGATTCGGGGACACGCTCATGCGCCCATTGCTCGGCGAAGGGATGGCCGAGCGCGATCGTGGCGAAGGCATAGAGCGCGATGCCGCCGGTCACCAGCAGGCCGGACCAGCGTTCGGCCGAGGCCTCGTGGACGAGAGTCCAGACGAAGCCGGCGGCGATGAGGGCTCCGAGCACGAGGCTGAACTGCTTCGCCGGACCGCCGAGGGCCCAGGGGGCGAGCGTCGCCGCTGCCGAGATCAGGCTGACCAGGAGCGCCGTCCGCCGCGGCAGCAGGCGGGATGCCGCCATCAGCACGATGACTGGCAGGAACGAGACGAAGACGGCCATCAGTCCCTCCGTTCCCAGGGCGGGGTTGCGCCGAAACGTTCGATCAGGAGTCGGTGAAGGCGGAGTCGCGTGCCGGCAGACAAGGCTACATTCGGCCGGTGCAGACGTGAAGGCCGCGCCGCTTCGGGCAGGCGATCCTGAAGACGGCGGATAGGGCTCGGGCCGGAGCCGGCAACGTCAGAGGAGGGGCGCCCGCACCGGTCTATCCAGACGGTCTCGCCTTCGCGTGGCGTCATGCTGCTTCTGGATGAAAAATTCGTCCAGCTTCATCGCGATGGCGATTTCATCTCCTTGACCACCGGCCGGCCCTCGCCCTCCAGCACCGCGTAATGCGTGAAGCCGGACGCCTGCAACCCGTCCAGCTGGCGGCCGAGCTTCTTCTCCAGCGGGAACAGGGACGGGGCCAGGCCTTCGCTCCGGAGCGCCCGCGACGCCGACAGCGCGCGGCGAAGCTCGGTGCCTTCCGGCACCAGCAACGCCGTCAGCTTCGCCTCGGTCGGCGGGGCGAAGGCCTTGTCCATTAGGATGGTGACGACGCGCTCGAAGCCGATGGAGAAGCCGCAGGCCGGCGCCTCCTCGCCCGAGAGTTTTCCCACCATGCGGTCGTAGCGGCCGCCGCCGGCGATGGAGAAGTCGTAGCCGGGCTGGGCGATCTCGAACACCGGACCGGTGTAGTAGCCCATGCCGCGCACCAGCGTCGGATCGAAGGCGACCATATAGCGGTTGCCGGCATCGGCGCCGACCGCGTCCAGGATCTCGCGGATCAGTCCCGGCACCTTGGCCTCGAGGCTGCCGCCGAGGCGCCTGGCGAAGTCCTCGACCGAGACGCCGTCGACGCCCGCGAGCATCGAGGCGAGGCGGTCGATCTGCGCTTCGGCGAAGCCCTGCTGCGCCAATTCCTTCTTCACGCCTTCGAGCCCGATCTTGTCGAGCTTGTCGAGGGTGATGAACACCGAGCCGTAGCGGGCCTCCTCGACGCCGGAGGCAGCCGCGATCGCGGTCAGGATGCGGCGGTCGTTCAGGCGGATGGTGAAGCCCTCGAAGCCGACCGCGATCAGCGCCTCGGCGGAGGCAACCAGCAGCTCGGCCTCGGCCAGGCCTTCCTCGAGCCCGATGATGTCGATGTCGCATTGGGTGAACTGGCGATAGCGGCCCTTCTGCGGCCGCTCCGCCCGCCACACCGGGCCGATCTGGATCGCCTTGAAGGCACGCGGCAGCTGAGCACGATTGGAGGTGAAGAAGCGGACCAGCGGCACGGTCAGGTCGAAGCGAAGCCCGAGATCGACGAGGTCGTCCTCGCCGAGGCCGGGCTTGCCGAGGTCGAGCTTCTCACCCCGCTTCATCACCTTGAAGACGAGCTTGGCGTTCTCGCCGCCGTCGTCGCCGGTGAGCAGCTGGATATTCTCCAGCGCCGGCGTCTCGATCCGGGTGTAGCCGAAGCGGCGGTAGGTCTCGAGAATGCGGGCCTGCATCCAGTCGCGGATGGCGGCCTCGGTCGGCAGGATGTCCCGCATGCCGCGGGCAGGCTGTGGCTTGGACACGGATGGTCTTTCAGAAAATAGGAGCAGGGAGCGAATGGCGACGACAGGCGGACGGCGGCCTTGAGGTCAGGCGGCCGACCGCTGTCCGTGTCGCTCGATCAGGCCGAACCAGCGGTCGCCGATGGCGCGGCCGAGGCGCTCGGCATCGGCGAGATGGGTCTCCATCTCGGCTTCCAGCCGTCCGGCGAGCGCGGCGTCGGCTTTGGCGCTCCTGGCCCAGGTGCGGACCATGGCGCGATCGACTTCCGGGTGGAACTGCACGGCATAGGTCGAGCGGCCGATGCGATAGGCCTGGTTCAGGCAGTCGTCGTTCTCGGCGAGACGCGTCGCTTCGTCCGGCAGGTCGAAGGTGTCCTCGTGCCACTGCATCGGACGGATCGCCGCGCCGAGACCGGCGAACAGCGGGTCGGCCTGGCCAGCCTCGGTCAGGCGCACCGGGCAGAAGCCGATCTCCGTCACCTTGTTGCGGTAGACCGGCTTGCCGAAGCTGCGGGCGATGATCTGGGATCCGAGGCAGATGCCGAGGATCGGCCGGCCGGCGTCATGGAAGTGCCGGACCATCCGGTGGAGCCGGGAATAGTAGGGGTGGCGGTCGTCGTCGGCGGCGCTCATCGGGCCGCCCATGAGGACCAAGCCATCATAGCCGTCCGGCCCGTCCGGGAAGGTCTCCCCAGCGGGCGGCAGCGTCGGCACCAGCGTCGCGCCGCGGGCGGCGAGCCGCTCGCCGACCACGCCGGCCGGGTCTTCCCTGTCGTGCTGGACCACCAGGATGCGCATGGGGCCGGAACCTAGCCGCCGAGCTGGGCGACGTCCAGCCGGACGTGGCCGGCGTCCCAGGGACCCGGCCAGGCCTCGGCGCCGTCGCGGCGGAGCTTCCGGCAGGCGCCGACCGGAACGTCTCGGGCGATCAGCAGCGGCCCGTCGCCGTCGGCCTCGGCCAGCATGGGAATCTCCGAGTGAACCCCGTTGGCGCCGAGCTCGGGCTCGCAGGGGAGGTAGACGGCCGCTCCGGACGTCGCCGGCTCGGCTTGACCGTGAAGCACCTGGCTGCCGATGACGCCAACGGCGGCGACCGGGCAGAGCAGCTCGATGGCGCGTGCCTTGGCGCAGCCGAAGACGCGGCGGTACCCGGATTCGAGGTCGGTCATCGACGGCACCAGCGCCAGGTCGAGGTCGAGCGCCTGCAACCGCGCCGCCAGCGCCGGTTGCTCGATGTCCAGGCAGACCGGCATGGCGAGGCGGAGGCCGCGCCACTCGAACACCGTCAGTGTCCGTCCCGGTTGCACGAACCAGCCGTCGGCGCGCTTCTCGAACGGCGTCAGGCAGAGCTTGTCCTGATGGCCCCGGGTCCCGTCGGGCAGCAGCAAATGGCCGCGGTTGACGAAGCCACCGGCCGCAGCGACCGGCATGGTGCCGGCGGCGAGCGCGAGCTTGCGTCCTGTGATGACACGCGCCAGCCCGGCCAGGGCCGCCTCGGTCTGCCCGGCCATCCAGGCGACATCGCGATCGCGGGGTAGATCGCCGGGCGCGAAGGAGAGCCAGTGCGAGGAGATCCATTCCGGCAGCAGCAGCAGGTCGGCGCCGTCGGCCTCGGCCTCCGCGACTTTCGCAGCGGCGACCTCGATCCATTCGCCGAGAGAGGCCAGCGGGCGACGGAGGTTCGAAGCCCAAAGCGCGAGCGTGACCGTGTCGATGTTCATGCGGTCGTGCTTACGGTCAGGCGGAGGCGTGTGGCAAGGCCCAGCTTTGCCACGTCGGCTTCGCTCCGGGTTTTGCAACTCATCCGCATTGACCGTGAGTGCAGTCCGGTCCATTCTCGACCGCAGTCGCGAGTGATTTTCACTTGCGTGCGAGCGGAGGCCGTCCCTTGTTCCTTTGGCGGAGCCTGGACCCGAGGATGCTGATGGCGGTGCTCGCCTCGACCGTCGGCCGCGAGACCAAGGCGCCGCCGCCGAAGGCCGCGCCGGCTGGTAAGGCCAAGGACGCCGTGGCATAGTTCGCCCGCCATGGCGGTAAACCCGACCCCTCCCCGCGACCCCCGCATCGGCTCGTCGCCGCAGCGTAAGCTGCTTCCGCCTCCGGTCGGCCGGTCGGAAGCCGGCCGTGCCGAGCGCCCGGAAGGGGCGGCCCAGCAGCGGCCCGGCTTAGCCCAGCGCATCAAGACCGCGGTCACCGACGATGAGATCGACGGCCAGATCATGCGCATGTTCAAGATGATCGCCCGCGGGCTGATCAATCTGGCCGCGCCCCGCGGCAGCTATCTCAACATCCTGACCTGACCGGCGGCAGTCTGTCGTCGACACGCTTTGTCGGTGATGCCGATCTTGGCTATCGCCAGCAGCGATTCCGTTTTGAGCCCGGCGCCCGGCTGCTCCTGGACGAGGCCTATCGCGCCAACCAGCTTCCGCTGCTTCGCCCCGATCATCCGCGGGCGATCGCCTGCCGCCCCGGCTCGGACGCTGTCATGGGGCGCTACGAGGCGAGCCGGATCTCGGCGGTCGCCTGGTTGCCGCCGGCAGTGCTGGAGGCGAGCGCAGGCTTTCGCGGCCTAGTCGCCCGGCTCCAGGCGTCGCCCGTCGGGGCCAAGGTCGACTGGAGCATGGCCGAGCGCCGGCGCGACGTCCTGCACGCGACCCTGTGCGCAGGCCTGGAGCGCGACGGACCGGTCGAGGCAAGGCGACGGCTTGCCGCGGCGGCCGGCTTCGGTCCGGTGGCCGTCGCCATCGGCGGCCTCTGGGTCGGCAGCGCGTTCAATCGCGGCCGCCTCTACCTTCCCCTCTACCCGGAGCGGCGAGGCGACGACGACGCCTTGCGGCTGCTGCAGCACCGCCTCGGCGGGCGTGAGACCCGGTTCTACTCGATCGGCGTTTTCAACCTGATGGACGACCTCGACGAGGGGGAAACCGCGTCACTGGCCACGGTGGTCGAAGAGGGGGCGGGAACCGTGATCGCGGAAACGACATTCGAGGACTTGATGCTGCTCGAGACCCACGACGATCTCGTGCTGGACGGACGGATGATTGATACCGTCCGCCTGTGAGCGCGGGGATCCGGGCGTCGGCGCCGTTGCTGAGGGGCGCGGTCGAGGAGGGATCATGACGAGGCGGGGCATGCTGTCGCTGACGCTTAGCGCCTGGCTCGCGGGCATCGGCTCGGTCATCGCGGCCGAGACGACGGTGACGCTCACTTCGGTCGGCGCGCCTCTCCAGATCCCGGCGACGCTGATCCTTCCCGACGGTGCCGGTCCGTTTCCGGCCATCGTCGTCATGCACGACTGCAGCGGCCTTGGTCCGCAATCGAGCGGCGCGCCCCGTCGCTGGGCGAACCAGCTGGTCGCCGACGGATATGTCGTCCTCATGCCGGACAGCTTCACGCCGCGAGATCTGCCGAACGGCATCTGCACGGAGTCGCTCGAGCGGTTGCGTGGCGTGAGCGGATTCGCCCGGGCCGGCGATGCCTATGGGGCGCTGGCTTATCTCCGCACGCTGCCCGCCGTCGACGGCAAACGGATCGGCCTCATGGGCGCATCGAATGGCGGCTTCACGACGCTGGCCAGCATGTACGTGCCGCTCGATCCGAAGAACCGGCTGCGCGCCGCCAAGCAAGACGGCTTCGCCGCCGCGGTCGCGCTCTATCCGTCATGCGGCGGCCCCTATGGCAGCTGGTCGACCCGGCGGGCCGAGGGCAACCGCGGCCCCGTCATCGGCTATTCCGGCGTCTATCAGTCGATCGCACCACTCCTGATCCTGATCGGCGAGAAGGACGACTGGACCCCGGCGGAGACCTGCCGGCGCCTGGCGGAGTCGTCCCGTGCGGAAACCCATCCGGTCGAGATCAAGGTCTATCCCGGAGCGCACCATTCCTTCGACAGTGCCGCTCCCGTCCGTTTCGTCGAGGCCCGCAGCAATGCCAACTCGCCGACCGGCAAGGGCGCGACAATCGGCGGCGACGCCGCGGCCTGGGCCGACGCCAAGATCCAGGTATCGGCGTTCTTCGCGCGCTACCTGAAACCCTAGCTCGCCGCCGCCGCCGCGTGGCGGCCGCCATGGTCCTCGATCACCTTGTCGGCGAGCCGTCCGGTGAGCTCGGCCAAGTGGTCGAACTTCCAGCTATAGGTCGCGACGCCAAGCGTGAGCGAACGGAGTTCGATGATGAGGTCGTGGATCTCGGACTGCGGCATGTTGGCGGTGACCTCGTCCCAGCCCTTCCAGCCGGGCTTGGCGTCGTAGCCGAGGATCTGGCCGCGTCGCCCGGTGATCACCCGCTGCACCTTGGCGGTATGATCGTTCGGCACCGAGATGGTGACGAGCCCGATCGGTTCCAGCAGCACGGGATCGCATTTGGGCAGGCCCTCGCTCATGGCGATGCGGCCGGCGGTCTTGAAGGCCATGTCGGAGGAATCGACGGCGTGATACTGGCCGTCGGTCAGCGTGACGGCGACGTCGACGACCTTGAATCCCAGCACGCCCTTGTTCAGGAATTCGCGCACGCCCTCCTCGACCGAAGGGATCCATTGGCGCGGGATGGCGCCGCCGACGATCTTGTCGACGAAGGCGAAGCCCTCGCCCCGCGGCAGCGGATGGATCTCGATATGGACGTCGCCGAACTGGCCGTGGCCGCCGGTCTGGCGCTTGTGCCGGCCGTGCTGCTTCGCCGTCTTCCGGACGGTCTCGCGGTAGGGGACGCGCGGCCGGGTCGTGCTGATCTTCAGGCTGTTGCGCTGGCGCAGGCGATCGAGGGCGATCTGCAGATGGATGTCGCCCTGGCCCGAGAGAACGAGCTGGCCCAGGTCGCCGTCATGCTCGAGGCTGAGCGAAGGGTCTTCTTCCAGCATCCGCTGGATGGCGCCGGAGAGCTTGACCTCGTCGTTGCGGTTGTCGGCATGGATGGCGAGCGAGAAGACCGGCGCGAGGGGCTGAGGGAACGTCCTCAGGCTGGCCGGGCGCTGGCCGGACGGCGTCAGCGCGTCGCCGGTCTTGACCGGATCCATGCGGCCGAAGGCGACGACGTCGCCGGCCTTGGCCTCGGCGAGCTTGGTAAGCTGCCCGCCCAGCGGCTTGAGGATGCCGGAGACGCGCGAGCCGCCGAGGGTCTGGCCGTCCTTGACCGATCCGCGCCAGACCCGGACGTAGCTGAGCTTGCCGGTGCCGGCGGCGTAGACCGTCTTGAACACTTCGGCGACCGCCTCGCCGTCGGAGGGGAGGCCGCGGCGCGCGGCGGCGACGTGATGGGTCGGCGTCTCGTGTCTGAGCGCCTTCAGGAGACGGCGGACACCGTGGTCCTTTTCGGCTGCGCCGAGGAAGATGGGCACGACCCGGTCGTCGCGAAGGTCCTTCGAGAGCTCCTGGTAGATCTCCTTGGGCGAGGGGATCACGTCCTCGAGCAGCTTCTCCAGCAGCTTGTCGTCGAAGTCGGCGAGGGCCTCCAGCATCTCGGTGCGAGCGGCCTTCTCCTCCGGCGCCAGGGCATCGGGGATCTGGATCAGGTCGGAAGCCTGGCCGGGCTTGTAGCGATAGGCCCTCTCGCTCACCAGGTCGATGTAGCCGGTGACGGCGTCGTTCTCGCGGATCGGCACCTGGCGCAGCACCAGCGGCCGCTCCGATATTTCCTGCAGCGCCTGAAGGAGCGCCCGCGGCGACTGGGTGGCGCCGTCCATCTTGTTGACGAACACCATGTGCGGAATCGCGTGCTCGTCGATGAAGCGGAAGATCGGGGCCGCCGTCTGCACACGTTCGGCGACCGGCTCGATGACGACGATGGCGACGTCGGCGGCCATCAGCGCATTCCGCGCTTCCTGCGTCAGCTCGATCGAGCCGGGCGTATCGATGAAGGTCCAGGAGTCGCCGAGATATGTCGCCGCGGCGGCCGACATCTCGATGCTCATGTGACGGGCGCGGGCGTCGGGGGAGGCGTCGCCGACGCTGGTCCCGTCCTTGACCGAGCCGCGCTTGGAGATCGTGCCGGAGGCGTGCAGCATCGCTTCTAGGAGCGTGGTCTTGCCCGAAAGATAAGGCCCGACCAGCACGGCGCATCTGGAACTTGGAGTGCTCGCCATCTTCGCCTCCCATGCCTTGTCCGGCCGGTCGGAAGCCGGCCGTTGGCGTATTGTGGACAGCCTCAAATCAGGCTGGCAAGGGGGCGGTTGTCCTGGTGATTTATCGGGAACCTCCGGCAGGCCACGCGTTTTCGGGCAAAGGCGGGGATTACGCCGCCTGCTCGGTAGGCGCCGGCCGCGGCGGAGTCACCCGCAGCAGCGTGATCTGATTGCGCTGCCGGCGCAGCACGCCGAAGCGGAAACCATGGAAGGTGAATTCCTGGCCGACCTCCGGAATGCGCCTCGCCTCGTTGAGGACGAGGCCGGCGATGGTCGAGGCGTCGTCGTCGGGCAGGCGCCATTCGAGCTCGCGGTTGAGATCGCGGATCGGCACGGCGCCGTCGATCAGATAGGAGCCGTCCGGCTGGGCGCGGACGCCGACGACGGCGGCCTGATGCTCGTCGAAGATGTCGCCGACGATCTCCTCCAGGATGTCCTCGAGAGTGACGATGCCCATCAGCGTGCCGTACTCGTCCACCACCAGGGCGAAGTGCTCGCGGCGCTCGCGGAACTGCCGCAGCTGGCCCAGCAGCGAGGAGGTGTCGGGGATGAACCAGGGCTTGGCGGCGATCGCCAGGATGTCGACCTTGGAGACGTCGCCGCCGACCGCCTGCAGCGCTCTCAGGAGTGCCTTGGCATGGAGCACGCCGACGACATTGTCGGGCTCGTCGCGGTAGAGTGGAAGCCGCGTATAGGGGCTGGCCAGCACCTGCGCCTCGATCTCCGTCGCCGGCCGGTCGACATCCAGCATGATCACGTTCTTGCGGTGGATCATGATCTGGCCGACCTCGACGTCGTCGAGGTCGAGGATGGAACGCAGCATCTCGCGCTCCTCCTTGATCTCCGGCTCCGTCCCCTTGTGCAGCTCGATGGCGCCGCGCAGCTCTTGCTCGCTCTCGGCCGATCCCAGCTCCGCCTTCACCCGCACGCCGAAGACATGGAGCACGCCGCGAACGACGATGGCGAAGGCGCGGGTGACCGGCGTCATCAGCCAGACGATCGGCTTCAGCGCCGGCGCCAGCACCAGCGCCACCCGGTCCGGGTTGTTGAGGGCGTAGGTCTTGGGCAGGATCTCGCCGAACACCAGTACCAGCACGGTCATCACCACGGTCGCATAGGCGACGCCGACCTCGCCGAAAAGCGTGATCAGGGCGCTGGTCGCCAACGCCGAGGCCAGGATGTTGACCAGGTTGTTGCCGACGAGCACGGTACCGATCAAGCGCTCGGAATGGGCACGGATCTCGTTGACGATCTTGGCGCGCCGCGATCCCTGGCGGGCGAGCGCATGCAGCCGCGGGCGCGATGCGGCCGTCATCGCCGTCTCCGAGATCGAGAAGAACGCGGAGATCACCAGCAGCAGCGTGATCGCCGCGATCGTCGCCCACATCTCGGAATCGCCATGGAAGAACGGCATGGCGTCGACTCAGGCGGCCAGCGCCGCGGCGAGCACGGCCTGGACGTCGGATGCCTCGACCTCGCGGCTGACGAAAGCCTGGCCAATGCCGCGGACCAGGATGAAGGTGAGCCGGCCGTCGACCACCTTCTTGTCGCGGCCCATGTGGTTGAGCAGCCGCGCGGGCGGCCAGTTGCGTCCGGCGAGGCCCGTCGGCAAGCCCATGCGGGCAAGGTGATGCTTGGCGCGCGCCGCGTCGGCCGGCGGGCAGAGGCCGAGGCGGACCGAGAGGTTGAAGGCGAGCGCCATGCCGATGGCGACGGCCTCGCCATGCAGCATCTCGGGCCCGTAGCCGAGCTCGGATTCGAAGGCATGGCCGAAGGTGTGGCCGAGATTGAGCAGCGCCCGATCGCCGGTCTCGCGCTCGTCGGCCGCCACGATCCGTGCCTTCATCCGGCAGGAATGCGCCACCGCGTGCCGCCGCTCCGGACCGTCGCGCTCGAGGACGGCGGGACCGTTGGCGTCCAGCCAGTCAAAAAAGGCGGCATCGCCGAGGAGCCCGTATTTCACCACCTCGGCATACCCCGCCAGCCGCTCTCGCCTGGGCAGAGTGTCGAGGACCGAGGTGTCGGCCAGCACCAGCCGGGGCTGATGGAAGGCGCCGACCAGGTTCTTGCCGTGCCGGGTGTTGATCCCGGTCTTGCCGCCGACCGAGCTGTCGACCTGGGCCAGCAGCGTGGTCGGGATCTGCACGAAGTCGATGCCGCGCAGGATCAGCGCCGCGGCGACGCCGGTCAGGTCGCCGATGACGCCGCCGCCGAGGGCGACCAGCATGGTCCGCCGTTCGATCCGGCGCTCGAGCAGCTGGTCGGTCAGCTGCTGCAGATGGGCGAAGTCCTTGGTGCCTTCGCCGGGCGGCATCAACACCGTGTCATTGGCGATCTTCGCGCGGTCGAGCGAGGCTTCCAGGGCGGCGAGATGCAGCCCGGCGACGGTCGCGTCGGCGACCACCACGACCCGCCGCTGCGCCAGCACCGGCAGCATGTGCCCGCCGGCCTCGCCGAGAAGCCCCGGGCCGACCAGGATCTGGTAGCTGCGGTCGCCGAGGGCGACGGTCAATCGCTCGGTCGTACTGTGCCCGTCGCCGTTCATGGCATCGCCGCGACCGGTTCGAGCGCCTGCAGCGCGCTCAGCACGGCGTCGACGGTGACGTCGGGCGGCGCATCTCGGGTGTCGACGGTGACGTCGGCCTCGGCATAGAGCGGATAGCGCTGGGCCATCAGCCCGGCCAGGATCTCCCGAGGATCGCCGCGCTTGAGCAGCGGGCGGTTGGCGCGGCGCGCGACCCGGTGCAGAAGCAGATCGAGATCGGCGCGAAGCCAGACCGAGAGGCCGCGCGCCTTCACCTGGGCGCGGGTCTCGGGGTCGATGAAGGCGCCGCCGCCGGTGGCGACGACCTGGACCGGCTCCTCGAGCAGGCGCCCGATCACCCGGCGTTCGCAGTCCCGGAAGGCCTTTTCCCCGTACATTTCGAAAATCGTCTCGATGGTGCAGCCGGCGGCGGTCTCGATCTCATGGTCGGAATCGACGAAGGCGAGGCCGAGGCGCTGAGCCAGGCGCCGGCCGATCGAAGTCTTGCCGGCCCCCATAAGGCCGACCAGAACAACGGAGCGGGATGGCCGGTAGCCGGCACCCGCGGGAGTCAGTGGATCGCGCGCCACCGTCGCCGCCGCAGAGTCGCCACGATTGAAGTCTAGCATGCCTGTCTCGGCCTGTCGCACGGCCGAGGTATAGGCTATCTAAGGGGGGTGATGCCAGCCGCGCCCGGCGGATGGCTCGGGACGGGGGGCTCGAACAACTCGGATGGTGGAAGGCAAGGCGGTGAAGTCGCGCATCGGTCTCATGCTCGGACTCGGCATCGTCGCCGTCGTGGCCGGCGTTCTCGTGTTCCTGGCGACCTGGACGATTCCGGCGCCATCGACCACGGTCGAACGGGTGATTCCGAATGAGAAGTTCAGCCGCTAGGCTCGCCCTTGCGGCGGGGCTGGTCGCCGTTCTGTGGTCGGTTGCAGCGGCGGCACAGCCCTCGGGCCCGATTCGCCTGACGCCGACGCGCCCCGCGACGCCGCCGCCGGCGACGGACGTCAGGCCGGCCGAAGATCCGAAGCCGGTTCCGACCGAGGCGTTGCCCTCGCCGGGCATCCTGACCAACGCTCCCGGCACGCCGCAGGGCGGCATCCAGGTTGATACTCTTCAGGCTGTCGACGCCGACGCGCTCGGCACCCTCTCCGCCGAAGAAGGCGCTCTGCCGACGACGCTCTGGCAAGGAACGCCGCGTCCGGTTGCCGATCGGCTGATCGGTCTGCTCCCGGCCTTGCCGGAGGCGCGGGTCGGCCGCGACCTCGAGCGGCGCCTGCTGCTGTCGGCGGCGCTCCTGCCAGAAGGCCCCGCAGCGGAGCCAAGGCTGCTGGTGGCGCGGGCCGAGAAGCTGGCGGCGCTGGGCGAAATCGCCGGGCTCGACCGCCTCCTGAAGTCGCTGCCGCCCCGGATCAACGACGAACGGCTGATCCGTCTCAAGCTCGATGCCGCCTATCTTCTCTTCGATACCAACGGTGCCTGCGCCGAGGTGCGTCGCGCGCTCGGCGTCAGCCGCAGTGAAGCCGCCCAGCGCGGCCAAGCCTTCTGCCTGGCGCTTGCCGGCGACGGCGGCAAGGCCGAGCTGTCGCTCCGTCTTCTCTCCGAACAGGGCTTCAAACCCGATCCGACCTATGACGCTCTGATGGAGGCGCTGATCCACGGCACCAGGGCCCGCCTTTCCGGCGTGAAGGAGCTTCGTCCTCTCGACCTTGCACTCTTTCGTGCCGCCAAGCAGCCGCCGCCGCCCGATGCAGCATCGTCGCGTTCGCCCGGCGTCTGGTGGGCGCTCGCCGACTCGCCCTCGACCGAGCCGGGGATGCGCATCATGCTCGCCGAGCGCCTGGAGGCGATGGGTGTCTGGTCGGTCGAACGCCGGACCAAGGTCATCCTCGAGGCCGACCTGCCGGCAGAGCTTCTCGACAATCCCCTGAGCCGGGCGGAGGCCGATCCCGGCCCGCGCGGCCGCGCCATCCTGCGTCGCGCGCTCGACCGCCAGCAGACGCCGCTCGCCCGCGCCCAGGTGATCGACAAGGCGCTGGCCCTCGGCGCCAAGAACAACGCCTATGCCGGCGAAGCCCGGCTCTATGCCTCCTCGATCGCGGCGATCCCGCCGTCGGTGGATTTCGCCTGGTTCGCCCCAGCCGCGGCGAGGGCGCTGGTGGTGGCGGGGCAACTCGATGCCGCCCGTGGCTGGACGGGTGTCATCGAGGCGCCGCGTGACGATGCCGGCCGGGTCGCAGCCGACCGGTTGTGGGCCTTGTCCCGTCTTGCCGGGGGCGACGCCCTGGAGCCGTGGCGGAACGATCGACTCCTGGTCTGGGCCGAGCGGGCGAAGACGCAGCCTGAGGAAGCCTCGCGGCTCGCCCGCCTGCTGGCGTTGATGGAAGCGACCGGAGAGCCGGTCGATGGCCGGGTCTGGCGCGATCTGGTCGCCGACGGCGACCGCCGTCCGGTGGCGATGCCGACGCCGGCGTTGCTGCCCGCCCTGGCCGAAGCCGCCGCCAAGGGCCGGATCGGCGAGGGCATCGCGTTCGGCGCGCTGGCGCTCGGCGAGACCCGTCTTGCCGACCTGCCGCCGCCGGTACTGGCACCCGTCATCGCCGGCCTGGTGAGGCTGGGTCTTGCCGGCGAAGCGCGGGCGCTGGCGGTCGAAGCTGCGGTCGCTGCCGGCTTGTGAGCCGCGACCGCCACATCGGTTCGTTCCTGGAGATGATGGCTGCCGAACGCGGCGCCGCGGCCAATACGCTTGCCGCCTATCGCCGCGACCTCGAGGGTTTTGCCGCGCATGCCGGCCGGCGCGGCCGCGCGTCGGCTGCGGCGTCGGCGGAGGATCTCCGTGCCTATCTGGCCGGGCTCGACTCATCAGGCATGTCTGCGCGCACCCAGGCGCGGCGGCTGTCCGCACTTCGACAGTTCCACCGCTTCCTCGTCGACGAGGGCATCCGCGCCGACGATCCTACTGCGAGCCTGGATTCGCCCAAGCTCGGCCGGCCCCTGCCGAAGGTGATGGCCGAGGACGAGGTCAGGCGGCTGATCGAGGCGGCGGCGGCCCGGGACGGCGTCGAAGGGCTCCGCCTCGTCGCCCTCCTGGAACTGATCTACGGCACCGGGCTTCGCGTCTCCGAGCTGGTCGGGCTGCCGCTTTCGGCGCTTCGCCGCGATGCGCCGGTACTCTTGGTGCGCGGCAAGGGCGACAAGGAACGGCTGGTGCCGCTGACCACTGCCGCGATCAAGGCGGTAGCTGCTTACCGCGTCGAGCGCGACCGCCTGCCGGCGGCCAAGGAGTCGCCCTGGCTCTTTCCCTCCCGCGGCAGCTCCGGCCATCTGACCCGCCATCGCTTCGCCCAGTCGCTGAAGGCGCTGGCGATCGAGATCGGGATCGATCCGCAGCGTCTCTCCCCGCACGTGCTCCGCCACGCCTTCGCTACCCACCTGATCGATCATGGCGCGGATCTCCGCAGCGTCCAGGAGATGCTGGGTCATGCCGACATCGCCACCACCCAGATCTACACCCATGTCGCCCAGGACCGCCTCGGCAAGCTGGTCGCCGAGCGGCATCCGCTCTCCCGGCGCCGGCGTTAACCAACCGCCAATCATTTGACTTTGCCGGCCTTTGCCCGTATCCGGGCCGGGCCCCAGGGATCCATGGATGAAGCAGTTCCTCGACTTCGAGAAGCCCGTTGCCGAGCTTGAAGGCAAGATCGAGGAGCTTCGCCACTTAAGCGACGGCGGCGGCGTCAATATCGCCGAAGAGGTCGCCAAGCTGCAGGTCAAGGTCGAGCGCCAGCTGCGCCAGACCTACCAGAAGCTGACGGCCTGGCAGAAGGTGCAGGTCGCCCGCCATCCCGACCGCCCGCATGCCTCCGACGCGATCGCCCGCCTGATCGAGGAATTCACCCCGCTCGCCGGCGACCGGGTCTTCGCCGAGGATCGCGCCGTGCTGGGCGGCATCGGCCGCTTCCGCGGGTTCTCGGCCGTCGTCATCGGCACCGAGAAGGGTGCAACCACCGAGGCCCGCGTCCGTCACAATTTCGGCATGGCCAAGCCCGAGGGCTATCGCAAGGCGCGGCGCCTGATGGAGCTCGCCGACCGCTTCGGCCTGCCGGTCCTCACCTTCGTCGACACCGCCGGCGCCTATCCCGGCGTCGATGCGGAAGCGCGCGGCCAGGCCGAGGCGATCGCGCGCTCGATCGAGACCTGCCTTCGCCTCAAAGTGCCGCTGATCGCCTGCGTGCTGGGCGAGGGCGGCTCGGGCGGTGCCATCGCGCTGGCATCGGGCAACCATGTGGTGATGATGGAGCACGCGATCTATTCGGTGATCTCACCCGAAGGCTGCGCTTCGATCCTCTGGCGCTCGGGCGACCAGGCCCAGGACGCGGCCGAGGCGATGAAGCTGACCGCGCAGGACCTGGTGAAGCTCGGCGTCGTCGACGAGATCGTGCCGGAGCCGCTGGGCGGCGCCCACCGCCAGCCCGCGGAGGCGCTGGACGCGCTCGGCGACCGCATCGAGGCGGCGCTCAGGCGACTGACGCCGCTCGACGGCGGCACCCTTCGCGCCAAGCGGCGCGAGAAGTTCCTCGAGATGGGCCGCCAGGGCCTCGCTTGAGACCCTGGCTGCCGACCGCTTCCTAGTGTCCCGAGTCTGAAGTTCGCCGACACGGATAAGACTCAGTCGTAATGGACGCTCCCTGGATTTTTCAGGGAGGATGTTGCGATGGGGAGTTCTGTCTTGCCGCGGTTGGAGCTGAGTGCGAGTGAGCGCTCTGAGTTGCTGTCG
>CAMBVS010000016.1 GCA_945871425.1 Rhizobium sp. Q54
GTTGGCCGATCGCCTGCGTGGCTCTGGAGATCACGCAGAGGTGCAATCTCGACTGCACGGCCTGCTACCTGTCGGAGCACTCCGAGGCGGTCAAGGATCTCCCCCTCGCTCTACAGCTATGAGAACGACGTCATCAGGCCGCTCGGCGACCCGCGCATCTACTTAGCGCTCAACTGCTTGGTGGTCGGGTGCCCGCGGCTGCCGCGAGCCGCCTTCACGGTCGATAAGCTCGACGAGCAGCTCGACGCGGCCGCCCGGACTTTCGTCAATGAGAGCCGTAATCCGCGGATCGACCGGGGCAAGCGGAAAGTCCGGCTCGGACCGGACTAGTCATCCCGGGCCGTGATCATCCGTCACGACCACCGCGCTGCCTGTGCGACGCCGGCGCTCGGACAGTTGCTGCTCCAGAGGCGTCGACGGCGGGCGTCTGTTGCGACTTCTCCGCCGCCGTCTGCCTCTGCTGTGGGTTGGCGGTATCGGGCTGATCCATGGCAGCGGCCCCGGATGCAGCCGCAAGCGACCCGATCAACAGCATGGAAGCGACGGTACGTGAGAAGCGGAAGCTCGAGAACGACATGGGCACTCCTTTCATTTCAAACCTATGTCGTTCAGTCCAACTCGGGACGGAAGCGTTACGTGGCGGGACTCGGAGGACTCCACTAGGCGATCGGGCGACGCGCCTCGGTGCCCCAAGTCCTTGTGACGTGCCGTCGGAGTCGGAGAGTGGTCACTTTGCCGCGAGCACCACCAGATCGAGCGGCTGGTCGACGCCTGTAACCTCTCTCGCCGGACGAATCTCGTCGTATTCGCTCGGGCTGTAGCCCTGTTGGACGGCCAAGGCGAAGGAGCTCGCGGACGTAAGTGCGCGGACCCGCTCGACCTTGGTGTGCTTCTCGAGCTTTGCGGCGAGGTTGACCGGCTCACCGATGACCGTGTACTCGAGCCGGCTTCCGTCGCCGATCGCTCCAACCAGTATGTCTCCGGTGGCGACCCCAATCCCGATTGCAGGCGTCGCCTGGCCGAGGGAGTGGCGCAGTCTCGTCCAATCGTCGATCGCCAGGCAAAGCTCGCCTACGCAGGTGAGAGCGTCGGCTGCGTAGGTGTCGGATGGCGAAGTCGCTCCGAAGCTGGCGAGTATGCCGTCGCCGAGATACTTGTCGACCGTGCCGCGACACCTCTGGATGACGGGAACGAGCCGTGCCTGGTACTCGCCGAGAAGCTGCATCAGGCTCGACGGCTCCATTGCCTGGGCGAGCGACGTGAACCCTCGCATGTCGATGAACATCGCGGCGGCGGATCTCAGCGCGCCTTCTCCCGGCCGCATCGATCGTTCGGATTGGACGATCTGCGCTGCGACCGCCGGGTCGAAGAAACGGGATAGATCCCGGGCGGCGGCTCGTTCCGAGACGGCATTGATCAGAAGGCGGCGGGCTCTCACCAGCGCCAAGGCGAGAATAAGCGAGACGATGATTATTGAGACGATCTTGTCGACCTCGGCGCCGATCAGGATCGAGGACGAGGTCATGTAGTGGACGTAGTCTCGAGTAATCGGCATCCCGCCGGGGTCATACCTCGCCGCGTATGCCACCAGCGCGAGCCAGAACAGGCTTGCTGCCGCGCCGGCCAAGAGGACGAGCCCCGGATCGAACCGGAGCGTCCGGAGCGCGATCCAGATGAACACATACAGCAGTGTCGAGGCCTTTAGATAGAACGCAGGCGGCTGCTCGTATTGCAGGTGGAAGCTCCAGATCAGGGACATGAGCATCGCCATGTCGATGATCACGGAGGCGCCGAGAACGATGCGGCCCAGTCGGCGACGATGGGCAAGCCAGAGCCGGATGACGGTGAATACGCCGTAGATGCCGAGGGTGATCGGGACCGGCTCGAAGGGGGCGTCCGATGGGGATGTCTTTGGCGCTATGACGTAGAAGACGAAGAAGAATAGGACCAGCGCCGCCTGGACCCAGCCGACCAAGATCTCCGAACTCTGCTCTTGCCGGGCGATCGCACCACGCACTCGCTCCGGTAGATGATGATCGTCCAGTCCGCCGAGAACGAGCTCCTTGAGCCGGTGCCAGTTCGGCGTACTCCGGGTCACGCTACGGTCGCTCGCGTTGGACTTGGATCCACAGGCGGAAGGCGCGCCGTGCTCACTGCGCGACCAAATCGCCGTGTACGCATCTCGGTGCGATCAGCGTCCGTAGATACGGGCAACGATGTGGTCCGCGGAGAGGCGGCCGGCGCCATACGTCATGAGGGCGAGCGCCATTGCTGCCCAAGGAAGATGGTAGCTCAGCCATCCGTCGGGGATCGTCAGCTGGATGATAGCGGTCATCGCGAGAATGCCGAGCGCCGCGAACCGTGTGGCCAGGCCAACGACCAGCAGAATCGGCAGGATGATCTCGGCCGATCCCGAAAGAAAGGCCATCAGCTTCGGCAGGGGATACGCGACCGTGGCGCCGAAGAGATGAAGCTTGAACTCCTCCGCGAACAGGAAGACCGCCGAGTCGGACAAGTCGAGAAAGCCGTTCCACTTCGTCAGTCCGGACCTCCAGAACGGGATCGCCACCGTGACGCGCAGGACCAGCAGCGTGACCGATGCTGGAAACCGGCCGAGAAGCTGGTCGAGCTGCTCGACGATGCCCTGAAGGTTGAGACCAGAGCGTGCCGGATCGCGCGTCTGCATTGCTTCGCTCATGTCGCACCCTTGTTTTCGTTGCCAGGCTCAATTCGCGTCACGCCGCCGACGCGGAACAAGTCGATCAGGCTGTGGCCGAGGTCGAAGCGCCCGTCTTCCTCGATCGCGGCGTCGGCGGCGGCGGCAATGGATTCGCCGCCCGCAAGAGCCCCGACGAAGGCGTGTCCGCCTGGAGGGAGTATGTGGACCGTCACTTCGGCGTGAGGGCGGAGTACGAGAAGATCCTCACCCACCCAGTCTTCCAATGCCTCCACGTCCGTCTCGTCCTGGTGCATGCGCCAGATGGACCCGATCGGATAGGGTGAACGTAGCCGGTGCAAGGAGGGGTGCGTCGTCAGCGTCGACCGGATCAAGGCCGCGGGTAAGACGCTGCGTATCGTATCCGTGCCCAGCGGAACTGCTTCGGGAGCATGGTAGGCGCGGCTCCAGGCGAGTTCGAGCGCCGCGACGTCGGCGAGGTAGGGGACCGATCGCGCGGGAGCGAATACCGCGACGAACGCCGGTATCTCGTCCCCGTAGTGCATCATGAGCGGGGAGCGCGGCATGTTCACAGCAGCATAGGCGCGGGCCATCGCGCGGAAGAACTCCTCGCCGACGAGGCGCCGGGTGACGGGAAACCGCTGTTCGAGCGCCTCGACGAGACCGATCATTATCGTGTTGCGGTGAATGGCGAACCGCCGCGCATCGGCCATCCCGCCGGGCCCGACGACTCCCGCGGGGACCGGCCTCTCCGGATCCAGCAGGGCGAACTGGAACTCCGCCTGTATCTTAGCCAGCGACGACGGCATCGCCGACCTCAGCACCGTGACGCGGTCTCGCCTGCCGAAGGTACGTCTCGGCCCGTTCGGCTTCGGCGCTCAGATCCTCCCAAGGTGGAACGTCGTTGTCCCATTCGATCAGGGTTGGCACGGGCCCGAGCCGGCGCAAGGCGTAGGCGTAGAGGCTCCAGACATTGTCCGAGACGGCGCTACCGTGGGTATCGATGAGGAGTGTGCGCCCGGCGGTGTCGTGGCTTGGCGAGTGACCGGCGAGATGAACCTCGCCGACGTGCTCGACGGGAATGGCGTCGATATACGCGAATTCGTCGTATCCATGGTTGATCGCCGAGACGTAGACATTGTTGACGTCGAGAAGAAGGCCGCATCCGGTATGCCGCACGAGCGCGGCAAGGAAGTCGGGCTCCGGAATGGGGCTTCGCGCAAAGGTGACGTAGGTGGACGGGTTCTCCAGCAGCACCCTGCAGCGAAGCGCCGACTGCACTTCGTCGACGTGACGGGCGACGTGCAGCAGCGTCTCCTCGGTATAGGGTAGCGGCAGCAGGTCGTTCATGTGGACCGGAGAGTGGCTCGACCAGGCGAGGTGCTCGGAGAAGAGGCCAGGCTGATAGCGATCGACGAGATCCTTGAGGCGCATGAGGTGATCGCGGTCGAGCGGGGCCGCCGATCCGATCGAAAGCCCGACGCCGTGAAGCGAGATAGGGTATTCGGACCGGATGGCTTCGAGGTAGCGATGGGGAGGGCCGCCTGCGCCCATGTAGTTCTCGGCGTGGATCTCGAAGAAGCCGACATCCGGCCCCTCATCGAGGATGGTGCGGTAGTGGACAGGTTTCAGGCCGACCCCGGCTCGCGGTGGCATCGCTGCGTCGTCTCGGCGACCCGGTCCTCGCGGTCCATGCGCAGTCATTTCCGGCTCCGACGATCCCGGCCACGGCGCTGCCGCCGCTCATGCCTAGGGGCTGGCACAAGCGGCGGCTGCGGTGCCTGGAGATCGACCTCTGGATCAGGTACCAGACGTCAAGTCTTCGGCAAGTCCCGCGTCATCGCCTCGAGCGATCCCTTCCTTCCGCCTGGGACCGGCATCGACACGCAGGTTCCCTTCGGAACGAGAGTCCAGGCGTTACCCTGGTAGTCGACCTTGGAGGTTCCCGCGCATGTCGTTCCCGGGCCGGCGGCGCAATCGTTCTTTCCGGCCAGGCTGACGCCGAAACACTTCTCCTTGCTGGTGTCTTGCGCGGGTGCGGGCGTGGCGGTCAGGGCCAGCGCCGCGGTGAGAGAACCGATGGCAAGCGCATAGTTGACTGTACGACGATCCATGATGTGGGCTCCATTTCTGGTCAGGGCCGTTCTGGCCATCAGAGGAAGTTGCGGACAAGCAATCGTCCCAGAACGTGGTTTGGTTACGGTCTTCACGAAACCGTGTTCAGTTGACGTCCTTCGGTGCCTTGTTCCGGATCGACGGCCAGGTCGTGTTCGCCTGCTTGACGTTGCCGGGAACGTCATCGAGCCAGCGCTTCCGAACGTCGGCATTGACGTTGAGGTAGAGCTTGCCATCGGCGACGTGGAAGACGTCCGGATCACCGTCCAGCTTCTTGCCAAGCGCAGCACCCATCGCACAGAAGCCGCCGAACTGCGGGGCATAGCGATCCGGGTTCGCCGCGAACGCGTCGCGATTCCCGGCCGAGCTGAAGTGATACGTTGCGCCGTCGTGCTTCGCCGAGTACTGGGCCGACCCCTTGGCGGGCTTGCCATCGGCGACGTAGCTGACGGGATCGTAACCCCGCAGCATGACGCCGGCCTTGTCGACGTTGATGGCGGAGGTCGAGGCGGCATCGAACGCCAAGGCCGGCGCGGGCCCGAGGAGAGCGATGAAGGACACCGCGGCCGGTGCGCCCGAGAGGGACAGAGTGGTTGCAATCGAGCCGGCAACGGACAGGATGGCTAGGCGCCGATTCATTTGGTGAGCTCCATATCGTTTCGAAGGCTTGAATTGGCCTACGCAGGTCCTGTCGTCGAAGTGGCGCATGCGTTACATGGCTCACGGCCCCGTGTTCGGAGGCCGGTCGGATCAAAGCGGTGATTTTGCGAGGGTCCCTGTAACAATCAGAGGGCGGCGCGCGATAAGGAACAGGCGAACGAGTGGTCCCCACGGAGCGAGAACAGGAATGGACTGCGTTGCTGCAGGCCGCGATCAAAGGGGATGAAGAGGCCTATCGCCGTTTCCTGCAATCGGTAACGACAGTTGTGCGATCAGCGGTACGTCGTCGCGCCCCGGGTCATGGTGTCGGGGCAGGCGATGTCGAGGACGTGGTCCAGGAGACCCTTCTGGCGATCCACCTCAAGCGGCATACATGGGCGGACGTCAGTTCGGTCGGATCGTGGATCGCGGCAATCACGCGCAACAAGCTGGTCGACGCGTTGCGGCGACGCGGCCGGCGCGCCGAGGTTTCGCTCGACGATCTGGGGGATACCTTGTCATTCGCGGATCCGGATCCTGATTTCAGCCGGAGCGAACTGGATCGGATGATGACCCATCTCAAGGCGCGCCAGCAGGAAATCGTTCGCTCGGTCTCCATCGACGGACATTCCGTTCGTGAGACGGCCGAGCGTTTGGAGATGACGGAAGTGGCCGTTCGAGTTGCATTGCATCGCGCCCTGAAGTCGCTTTCGGCCATCTATCGGAGGCAATGTCCGTGAGAACCGACGATCTGATCAAAGCTTTGGTAGCCGATCGGGCGATCGACGGGGCATCCCTACGACGCGTATTCCTGCTGTTCCTGGTCGGAGGGACAGCGGTGTCGGTGGCATTGTTCATCCTTGGCGTCGGCCTCCGTAACGATATTGCCGTGGCGGCAGGCTCGGTCCGTTTTCAGTTCAAGTTCGTGCTGATGATCGTGGTCGCGGTTGCCGGCGCGGGGCTTGCGCTGCGTCTGTCTCGGCCGGGCACGGGACCGGGGATCTGGCGGTGGACCCCTGTCGCGATCATGGGCCTGTTCGCCGTCGGCGTCGGAGGCGAGCTGCTCGAGGTTCCTGCCGCAATGTGGCCGGCCAAGCTGATGGGCAGCAACTCTTGGGCATGCGTGACCACTATTCCGGTCCTGGCGCTGGCACCGATGGCATGTGTGCTTGCGGCTATGAAGAACGGCGCGCCGACGCGGCCGCGTCTGGCCGGATTGGCGGCCGGTCTCCTTTCGGCCGGTCTCGCGGCGACGCTGTACGCGTTGAACTGTGCCGACGACAGTCCGTTGTTCGTTGCCGTTTGGTATCCGGTGGGTATCGGCATAGTGGTAGCGGCGGGCGCAGTCGTGGGTCCGCGAGTTCTGCGCTGGTAGCGCCAAGGGCGCGGTCTGCGGGGAGCGCGGGTTAGGTGCCATCCACGGCGGCCCTTGCCAAACTCGGCGATCGGGGCGCAACGGCCGGAAGGCCATGGCTATTGGGCGCGCTCGAGCTGTCCATGATGAACCGGGTCGCGCAGCGGATCTAGGAGGGCACCCCCGAGATATCGGAGCACGTCCGGCAGCGCGGCCGCCCATAGTTGCCAGTCGTGACCGCCGTCCTTCATTTCGTACCGGGTCGCAAGTCCCGCCCGGTTGAGCCGGGCCGAGAGCTCTTCGGTGTCGCTTCGGAGGCTGGGGAAGTCCCGACTGCCTACGACCAGGAGGACCGATGGTTTCGACGATTCCTTCGCCATGCCGTCGATCATCGCAAGCGGGCTCTGGCCGACGAAACGACCGGCGTGAAAAGGCGTGCCGAAGGAACCGCGGAACACGCGTTGCAGGCGCTCGTCCGACGGGGTGTCCGGCTGGATGCGAGCCCAGAGAGCGGGACTGAGCCCGGCCGCCGCCGCATAGCGTCGAGGCAACCGCAGGGCAAACCGCAAGGCGCCGTAAGCGCCCATCGACAACCCGCCGACTGCACGTCCTTGCGCATCCGACCGAACGGCGTATCGACGTTCGATTCCCACCACCAGATCGCGATCGACGGCGGTGTCGTAGTTCCCAGGCCCGGCGACGTCACCTGAATCGACCCACCAACTTACGGCTCCATCGGGCATCACGATCAGAACCGGAGGGATCGTCCTGTCGGCGATCAGCCGGTCAGCCGTCTCGCGCAGGCGGCCGTAGTTGAGCCAATCATGGCGATCCCCGCCGACGCCGTGCAGAAGGTAGATGACCGGGTAAGGCCCGTTGGCAGGTGCGTAGCCAGGCGGCAGATAGAGCGAATAGCTCAGCGACCCGCCGAGGGCCGGGCTATCGACGGATTCGTCCTCGCCAATGATCGAAAAGTCGGATCGCGTCGATGCCTGCAGACCGGCGGCGCAGACCTGCGCCCCTCGCAGCGTCGCGAAGGTGAAAACCAATGCGGCAAGAGCCAAGCCCGTTGCGGGGATGCTCCTAGTCGCCATGTGACCTCGTCGCGCGGATCAAGGGAATGTGAGTGCCATACCGGCTCAGACTCTGCGGTGTCGACGCTATCGCAAGCCTATAGTGCTGTCATCAGCAACGGCGGCGAGTTAGGACAACCACCATGCGCATCGAGGTCAAACGGCGTCTCCTGATCGCATTCGTTCTCTGGTTCATGCCGCTGGCGCTTCATGCGGAGGCCCCCGCTGTGCGGACCATCGTGACGCAGCTCGGCTTCGGTCAGGCGGTGACGAAGCTGGAGGAGTCGGTTGCCGCCAATCAGATGCTGCTCTTGGCCAAGGCGAGCGCGAGTGCCGGAGCGGCGACGCGAGGAATCGCGATTCCCGGAAATGCCATCCTCGAGGTGTTCCGCAATGACTACGCCGTAAGGATGCTTCGCGCGAGCATCGCCGCCGGAATCGAGGCACCGCTCCGTCTGTACGTTACCGAGGGAGCCGATGGCCGCGCCGTGGTCTGCTACCGCCTGCCGAGCCAGGTGTTCGCTCCTTACGGCGGAGGGGATCTCGCGGAGATGGCAAGAGAGCTCGATTTGGTCTTTGCGAAGATCGTCAAGGACGCGACCGGCCAATAGCCGATGGCGGCGATGTCCAAGGCCGGTGGCGCGGGGGTGTCGGCGCTGTTTGCGGGCGGTACGATTGCGCTCCTCACGCTATACGTAGGTTGGAGACAGGGAGCTTTGTTCCTCGTCGCCTGTTGCCTCGGCATCACCCTCTACCAATCGGGATTCGGCTTCAGCGGTGCCTATCGGGCATTGTTGGTGCGTGGCCGAGTCGATGGCCTTCGGGCCCAGGCGCTGATGATCGGGATCGCGACGCTGATGTTCGCGCCGCTGCTCTGGAGTGGGGAGGCGCTCGGTTGGGACTTCCACGGAGCCGTCGCTCCCCTGGGACTTCAGCTCGTCATCGGCGCCTTTCTCTTCGGCATCGGCATGCAACTTGGCGGCGGGTGCGGTTCCGGAACGCTCTTCACCCTCGGCGGCGGCAGTGCCCGAATGGCCATCACGCTCGTCGCTTTCTGCGTGGGCGGATTCTGGGCCAGCCTAGACTGGCCGATCTGGACATCGCTGCCGTCGTTCGGCCCGCTCGTCCTCGGCGAGCGGATGGGCTGGCTCCCGGCGGCCGGTCTTCAGGCTCTCGCGCTCGGATCGGTCTGGTGGGGGCTGCGCACTCTGGATCACGCACCGACGCGGACCCTGGAGACGAAGCAGGGCTGGCTCGGCTTTCCCTGGACCCTGACCACCGGCGCTATTCTATTGGCCGTGCTGAATCTCGCCACCCTCGTCCTGTCGGGCGGTCCCTGGTCGATCACCTGGGGCTTCACGCTGGTCGCGGCCAAGCTTGCGCTCACGCTCGGCTGGGACCCCGGCGCGCACGTCTTTTGGCAGGACAGCTTTCAATCGTCGGCGCTGTCGATGCCGCTGGCGAGCGATCCGGTGGTCGTCATGGATGCCGGCATCGTGCTCGGGGCGATGACGGCTGCCATCGTCGCCGGCCGCATGAAGATCACGGGACCGCTGCGACGCGGCGTCGTCGCCGCGTCCATCGTTGGCGGGCTCATGCTCGGTTACGGTGCCCGGATCTCCTTCGGCTGCAATGTCGGGGCATTCTTTTCGGGCGCCGCCTCGACCAGCCTGCACGGTTGGGTCTGGTTCGGCGCCGCGCTGGCGGGAAACTGGGTGGGTATCCGCCTGCGGCCGCAATTCGGCCTCGACACCTGAACCCTCGCCGGTGTGGCTACGGTGCGGCCTATTGCTTCGCGAGGGCCAAGACGGAGTTGCGACCCATTGCCGAGCCGTCTGTGGCGGCGGGTCTCGCCGCGGCAACAGGGTGCTTCCATGGCGTCGACTTGAACCAGCCGGCGACATAGGCCCCACCGATAAGCAGTCCCAGCGCGCCGGCATTGATCAGGATCTGCATGGACCAGCCGGCGCCCATCTGGTCGAAGGCGATCCCGCCGAGGTTGGAAAGTACGAGGCTGAATAGGAAGCTCGGCAGGGCCTGTTGGCCGATCTTGCGAAGCGGCCTAAGCAACGGATGCTCGAGCCAGTGAATGCGCTTCTCGAGGAGACAATGGACGACATAGGCCGACGCCAGGAAATGCCCAAACCTCATTGGATCCAGGAAGGTCTTGTCGCTGTGATCGAGGATGAGGCTGCCGAGCGCGCCAACCGGCCAAAGCCATTCGGAAAGTCCAGGCAGCTTGATGACCAGGGCAAGCAGAAGGATCAGCGAGGCAATCGAGAATAGGCGGCGGGTGACCGGTGGCGGCGCGATCCAGCCCATGGAGAGGCTGAAGCCGGTGAAGAAGACGAGCTGCCAGGCGAACGGGTTCAGAAACCATCCGCGACCGTCGGTGGGATCGGCGAGGAAATTCCACCCCGTGATGTTCGCCGCGAGGTAGAGGGCGATCGATGCGGCCGGGGCGAGAAGCACGTGGATGCGGGAGAGCGCGATCATCGCCGGCACCATGGCCAGAACCACGATGTAGACGGGCATGATGTCCAGAAAGGCCGGCACATAGCTGAGGCTGAAGAGACGGATCAGGGCCGCAGCTGGCTCGGCGAAGAACCAGGTCATGTAGGTCGTTTCGAAATAGTCGGGCGACGCGAACAAGGTGTTCGCGCCGGCGGCCAGCACGGCGATCACGAAAAACACCACCAGGTGACTGAGATAGAGCTGCCAGCAGCGGTGAGCGATGCGGGCCGTTCCGACCAGGAAGCCGGAACGGCGAAAGGCCCCGCCGAACGCGATTGCCGAGGCGAAACCCGAGAGAAAGACGAACATCTCCGCGGCGTCGCTGAGGCCGAACCGTGCAGGGATGTAGTCGGCCAGAACCGTCCAGCGCATATGGGCGACCAGGATGATGCACATGGCAAGGCCGCGAAGAATGTCGAGCCTGGGGTCGCGAACGCGCGTCGAAGTGCCCGACATGGCTTCGTCTTCCCTGGAAAGCGACATTGCGCGATTTCGCGGATCGGTCGCGACGTACACCTGGGCCGAGAGGTCGTCCGCATTCTCGGATCGTCGGCTCGGCCCCGTAGCATAGTTCGCCTTACGCGGCAGCACGTTTCACTTCAACGCGATGCATCACGTCGATGTGATTGCGAGGTCGGCTGATCGCTTCGGGGCCGCCATCATGGCCGACTGGACCTCAGCCGGATCTGTCGAGGAGGCCGCCTACGGACTGAGCTGCGGGTAGGGGACACCGAAGTGGCGATGATCTAGCATGATTGCTCGACCCCCGACGGCACCGGGCGAGCGGCCGGCGAAGTCCGGTTCGCGTGAAGGCGAGCGGTCGAATGCGTACGGAGTATCGTTGGTGGAAGCCATGTCGACATCCGCAGGCGTTCACATTCGCGAGGATTTGGCGGCGGCGCACGCACGTGCTTGGCAGCGAGTGGCTGCGCCAGGGACATGGTGGACGGGTGTCGAACGCGTGGCGATTGCCGGCGAAGCCCGCCGGGCCGCGAGCTGCAGGCTTTGCCGCGAGCGCAAAGCGGCGTTGTCGCCGGAGGCCGTTTCCGGATCTCACGACAATCTGGGGGCTTTGCCTGATCCGGCAATCGACGCCATTCACCGCATCCGGTCGGATCCGGGCCGCCTCACGCGGACATGGCTGACGAGGGTCCTGGCGGCGGGGCTGACGGTCGAGCAATACGTCGAGATCGTCGACGTCGTCGCCGAAGTGGTGGCCATCGATACCTTTGCGCACGGTATGGGGATTGCCTTGACCGACCTGCCAGGCCCTGTTGCCGGGCCGCCCACGCGCAGGCGGCCGAAGGGTGCCAGGCTGGGAGGTGCCTGGGTTCCATGGCTCGAGCTCGAGGACGCGTCCCCGGAGGAGGCGACGATGTATCCGGCGGGTCGGCCGCCGGCGAACATCTACAAGGCGATGAGTCTCGTCCCGGCCGCCGTCCATGGATTTTTCGATCTCACCGTTCACCAATACCTGCCGGGTGCGGCGATGCGCGACTTCTCCCGGGAGTATCGGGCCATCTCGCACGCTCAGATCGAGCTCCTCGCCGGCCGTGTATCTGCCATCAACCGATGTCTGTATTGAACGACGAGCCATGCGAACTTGCTCCGTGCGAGCAGCCAGGATAGCGAAAAAACCTACGATCTGAGACTGCTGCTGGGCGCTGGCGAGGGTGACGGCGGCGTCGCGAATGGCCGGCTGCTCGTGGAGTTCGCCGAAGCGGTACTTGGTGAAGACCGTGAACGCCTGCATGCCGTGCGCGGCCGTCTTCTCGCGACGCTCGGCGCGGAAGCGCTCGTAGACGCTTCCGGTGTCGTCGGATTGTTCAATGCGATCGACCGCGTTGCCGATGCGACTGGAATTCCGCTGGAAGAAGAGAAGGCTCGGATCTCGGCGGCGTATCGTTCGGAGCTCGGGCTCGATGAGTTTTCAGCCGGAAGGCAATAGAGAACTTCCGGAGCAAACGCCCGGTCGGTCGATCCGCAGGGAACCCCAATGCCCTTCGAAGTGGGGATTGAGAACGTCAGGCTCACGGCCCGGCGCGATGCGTGGCCCCGCTCCGAGCGCGAGCACCGACTTGTGACGAGCCGAGACGTGTCCCGACATGGCTCTCCATCTGATGCAGGCGTACAAATGCATCAACCGAGTTCACCCAGTCTTTCGAGCTTATCGCTTCGACCCCGTGCCGCAGCTGGACGCGCATTGAATCACCCGCATCGCGATTCAATTCAATTGCCACCAGACGGAGGCTTCCGTGACCACGCTCGCCCGGCTCCTAGCGATCGCCATCTGGATAGTCGCCGTCGATTCGACGCTTGCGCTTGCGGACCCCGCATATTGGCTTCGGGAGTGGCCCAAGACCGACTTTACCAAGAGTTCCATTCCCTTCGGCGAAATCCTCTCCGGGGGGCCGCCGAAGGACGGCATCCCAGCCATTCTCGAGCCGCGGTTCCTGCCCGTTCAGGCGATATCCGATCTCTCTGACCAGGACCCGGTCATCTCTTTGGATGTCGACGGGCACGCGCGTGCATATCCTCTGCGCGTCCTGACCTGGCATGAGATCGTCAACGACCGAGTTGGAGAACGCGCGGTCGCGGTCACCTACTGTCCCCTCTGCAACGCCGCCATCGCCGTCGATCGCGTCTTGCACGGCCGAGAGCTGCGCTTTGGAGTCAGCGGGAAGCTGAGGCACTCGGACATGATCATGTATGATCACGAGACGGAGAGCTGGTGGCAGCAGTACTCGGGTGAGGCGATCGTCGGAGCTTTGGCAGGAAGCAGATTGACGAGCATTCCAATACGCATGGAATCGTTCGCGCGTTTCCGGGAGCGTCACGCGAACGGCGTCGTTCTTGTCCCTGCCGATCCCGGCTTCAGGCCGTACGGATCAAACCCATATGTCGGCTACGAAGACTCGGGATGGCCCTTTCTCTATCGGGGCGAAGTTCCCGAGCATGTCATGCCGCTCGAGCGGGTGATCGTCGTCGAGGCCGAGGCGTGGCCTCTGAGGCTCCTGCAAGAGAGGAGACAGCTCGAGACCCGTGACCTGACGATCGAGTGGCAACCAGGCCAAGCTTCGGCCCTCGACACCCGCATGATCGCCGACGGTCGTGACGTCGGCAATGTCGTCGTTCGTCGCCGCGGGGCGTCGGGTATGGTCGAGGTAGAGCACAAGTCGACATTCGCCTTCGTCTTTTTCGCGTTTCGGCCGGACGGCACCCTCCACTCCGAGACAGGTCCGAGACGGTGGAAGAATTGAGTTCACGGCCAACCGACCGAGAGCTCCGCCGAGGAGTACCCGCGGGCGGCCGATGGTGGTTGTAGGATCGCACCAGACAATTCACGCGTCGCCGTGTCGAAGCTCCGTATCCTGTTCGTCGTCGCGCTTTCTGCAGCCGTCATCGCCTGCGCCCGGATGGGAGCGCAGCAGCCGCGGATGGTGCAGGCGAACTGGTCGGTCGCCTATGGCTGTCTCAGCGGCCCGGTCCAGGCGGCTCGTCTCCACGAACCGGCGACGCCCGGCCTTAATGCCGGCGTCGCCTTGCCGATGCCCGTCACCTTCAGCCCCATGGTCGGATCGGCGACCCTGATCGATGCGATGGCGGCCGGTCTCCTGGGCGGGCGCCTGTACGTCGACCTGCACACGCCGACGTTTCCGAACGGCGAAATCAGCGGCCGGGTCCTCGGCGCCCGGCCGATTTGGCGAGGCCTCCCTCGCGATGCCGGCCGTTTCGCCGCGCACGGTGACCGGCTCCCCCCCTTGGCGGCTGCGTGGTAGCGTTTGGCGGTTTCAATGCAATTGAGGGGAGGTTGCCATGCAACGCAGGGAATTCCTGACACGGGCCGCGGCGCTGCCGGTGGCGGCGAGCATCGCGGCGGCGCCGTTCTCGGCCTTCGGCCAGGCGACGCCGAAGCGGGGAGGCGTGCTGAACATCGTGCTGCAGCCGGAACCGCCGATGCTGATGCTGCCGATCAACCAGGGGACCACCACCCAGGTCGCCGGCGGCAAGATCTTCCAGAGCCTGCTGACCTTCGACTTCCAGCTCAAGCCGTTGCCGTCGCTCGCCAAGTCGTGGACGATCTCGCCCGACGGCCTCACCTACACCTTCAAGCTCCAGGAGAATGTGAAGTGGCATGACGGCAAGCCCTTCACCTCGGCCGACGTCGCCTTCTCCACCCAGGTCTTCCTGACCGAAGTCCATGGCCGCGCCCGCGCCAATTTCGGCCGCGTCGCCACGGTCGAGACGCCCGACGCCTATACCATCGTCTACAAGCTGAAGGAGCCCTTCGGCCCCTTCCTCCATGCCTTCGAGGTGTCGAGCTGCCCGCTGGTGCCCAAGCACATCTATGAGGGCACGGACTTCCGCAAGAATCCGGCCAACGACGCGCCGATCGGCACCGGCCCGTTCAAATTCAAGGAATGGAAGCGCGGCTCGAACATCGAGCTGGTGCGGAACGAGAACTATTGGAAGCCGGGTCTGCCCTATCTCGACGGTATCAGCTTCCGCATCATCCCGGACGCGGCCTTGCGGGCGGTGGCGCTGGAGACCGGCCAGGCGCATGCGTCCCAGTTCGACGCGGTCGAGCCGCTCGACGTGCAGCGGCTGGCCGCCCTGCCGCATCTGACGATGACGACCAAGGGCTACGAATTCGTCTCGCCGATCATGTGGATCGACATCAACAACCGTCGCGGACCTCTCGCCGACAAGCGTGTGCGACAGGCGATCCTTCACGCCATCGACCGCGACTTCATCCTGAAGAACCTGTTCTTCGGCATGGGCAAGATCGCGACCGGGCCGATCGCGTCCACCACCCGGTTCTACGATCCGAACGTGCCGAAATATCCTTTCGACCCGGCCAAGGCCGAAGCCCTGCTGGAGGCCGCGGGCCACAAGAAGGGCTCGGATGGCGTGCGCGTGAAGATGCGCTGCATGGTGCTCCCCTATGGCGAGGTGTGGCAGCGCCTGGCCGAATACACCCGCCAGGCCTTCTCCAAGGTCGGCATCCAGCTGACCCTCGAAAGCACCGACGTCGCCGGGTTCTGGAAGAAGTCGACCGAGGACGACTACGAGCTCACCTTCAACTTCCTCTCGCAGTTCGCCGATCCGGCGCTCGGCGTCGCCCGTGCCTATATCTCGACCAATATCCGCAGGGGCGTGCCCTCGACCAACATCGGCGGCTACGTCAATCCCAAGGTCGACGAGCTGTTCGAGGCGGGCGCCAAGGGCGTCAAGGACGAGGACCGGCAGAAAGCCTATTCGGAGGTTCAGAAGATCCTGGTCGAGGACGTGCCGGTCGCCTGGATTCTCGAGATGGCGTGGCCCAACTTCGTCAACAAAAAGGTCCACGACGTCATCACGTCCGGCATCGGCCCGGTCGAGAGCTACGATCGCGTGTGGATGGAGAGCTGAGCCAGTCGACTTATCTGTGGCATCTTCTCTCGCCACGACCACGGACGCGCGCCTTGGTGCGTCCCTCGCGTTCGTTGTTTAGCCTTCGGCCAAGCCAACCTCGCTCGGGCCGCGGCGCGCGAAGTCTTAAGACTCCGCGCCGGGCACCCCGAGCGGGGTTGGGACCGCAGCCGCGCTAGCGGCGAGGACCCAACGAAAGCGAGGGGCGCACCGACCGGCGCGTCCGTGGCCTTAGTCGAGAGAGGATGCCGCCGATGCCGCCGCAGGCCATTCCCGTCGATCCCTTCGACTGCGTCATCTTCGGCGGTACCGGCGACCTGGCGCTCAGGAAGCTGCTGCCGGCCCTCTATCACCGCGACCATGACGGCCAGGTCCCGCCGCGGGCGCGCATCTTCTCGGTGTCGCGCAAGCCCATGGACGCGGCGAGCTACCGCCGCATGGTTGAGGAGCGGATCGGCAAGCACGCCATCGACCCGCAGTCCTGGGCGCGCTTCCTCGACCGGCTCGACCACCTGGCGCTCGACGCCGCGGGCCATGCCGGCTGGAGCGACCTGAAGGCGCGTCTCGACACCATCCCCGGCCAGGTCCGGGTCTTCTACCTGGCGACTGCGCCGTCGCTCTACGGCCCGGTCTGCGCCCGCCTCGGCGAGGCGGGGCTGGCGACGCCCGAGGCCCGGGTGGTGGTCGAGAAGCCGATCGGCACCGACCTCGCATCTGCCAATCGCATCAACGACGAGATCGGCCGGGTCTTCGCCGAGAGCCAGACCTACCGGATCGACCACTACCTGGGGAAGGAGACGGTCCAGAACCTGATCGCGCTCCGCTTCGCCAACTCGCTGTTCGAGCCGCTCTGGAGCGCCACCTGGATCGATCATGTGCAGATCACCGTGGCCGAGACCGTCGGCCTCGAAGGCCGCGCCGACTACTACGATACCGCCGGCGCGCTCCGCGACATGGTGCAGAACCACCTGCTGCAGCTTCTCTGCCTGGTGGCGCTGGAGCCGCCGCAGACCTTCGATGCCGACGCCGTCCGCGACGAGAAGATCAAGGTGCTGCGGGCGCTCGCCCCGATCGGCAGCGACGAGACCGTGCTGATCCGCGGCCAGTACCGGCGGGGGGCCGCCGACGGTGCCGCAGTGCCGGGATACCAGGAAGAGCTGAGCGGCGGGCGCGCCAGCCGGACCGAGACCTTCGTCGCGCTTCGCGTCGCTATCGGCAACTGGCGCTGGGCGGGCGTGCCCTTCTATCTCCGCACCGGCAAGCGGCTGGCCGCCCGCACGTCGGAGATCGTCATCCAGTTCAAGTCGGTGCCGCACAGCATCTTCCCGAAGTCGGCGGGGGCCTTGAGCCCGAACCGGCTGGTGATCCGGCTCCAGCCCGACGAAGGCATCACGCTCCATCTGATGACCAAGGAGCCGGGGCCGGGCGGCCTCCGCCTCAAGTCGGTGCCGCTGGATCTCAGCTTCGCCGAGACCTTCTCCGGGCGCTTCCCCGAGGCCTATGAGCGCCTGCTGCTCGACGTCGTCCGCGGCAACCCGACTCTGTTCATGCGGCGCGACGAGGTCGAGGCCGCCTGGTCCTGGCTCGACGGCACCATCCGCGCCTGGGAGGAGGGCAGCGAGACGCCCAAGCCCTACATGGCCGGGAGCTGGGGCCCGACCGCGGCGACCGCGCTGATCGAGCGCGACGGCCGCACCTGGCACGAGGATGCCGGGTGAGGCGGCCGCCCGCTTTCGCCGACGCCGAGGTCGAAGCCGTCTTCGACGCCTACCCGCCCGGCCTCCGCGCCGATCTTCTGGCGCTTCGCCGGCTCATCTTCGAGGCGGCGGCCGAGACCGCGGCCGTCGGCCCGCTGGTCGAGAGCCTGAAATGGCGGCAGCCGGCCTACCGATCGACGAAGCCGAATGTCGGTACGACGGTCAGGATCGATGCGGTGAAGGGGGAGCTGCAATACGCGATGTTCGTCCATTGCCGGACGACGTTGGTTTCCCGCTTCCGCGAGACCTATCCCGCCCTCTTCACGTTCGCCGGTAACCGGGCCGTTCTGTTCACCCGCGGCGAGGCGCTGCCGCGTGATGAGCTGAAGCATTGCATCGCCATGGCGCTGACCTATCGTTCCCGCTGATGCCTCTAATCCTGGCAATGCTTGGTCTCCTGCTGACTGGCCACTCCGCGGCGGCGGCCGACACGACCTATGCCGAGAAAGCAGCGGCCCTGGTCCAAAGCTATGTCGACGCGGATCGCTTCAGCGGCGCCGTCCTCGTCGCCCTCGACGGCAAGCCGATCTTCCGCCAGGGCTTCGGCCTCGCCAACCGCGAGTGGGGCGTCGCCAATACGCCGGAGACGAAGTTCCGAACCGGGTCGATCGGCAAGCAGTTTGCCGCGGCTTCCGTCCTGCGGCTCGCGGAACGGGGCAAACTCGGCCTCGACGATCCGATCTCGAAGCACTATGACGCGGCGCCGCTGGCCTGGAGCAAGATCACCCTGCGGCATCTCCTTTCCATGCGGTCGGGGATTCCGAACTTCACCAAGATCCCGGACTTTTTCGTCAATCCGTCGAAGGCCGAGCACACACCCGAGCAGGTGATTGCGCTCACGCGCGACCAGCCGCTGCGTTTCGAGCCTGGCACCCGCTACGAATACAGCAACTCCGGATACATCCTGATTGGTTCGGTGATCGAGAAGGTGACCGGCGGCAGCTATGGCAGGTATCTCCGGGAGAGCATCTTCAGTCCCCTGGGCATGACCGGCTCCGGCTATGAGGATAACGAGACGGTGATCCCCAACCGGGCATCGGGATATCGCATCGACCGCGGCCAGTGGAAGATTGCGATGTACATATCAATGAGTGTCGTCTTCTCGGCTGGTGCCACCTTCACCACCGTCGATGACCTATTGCGGTGGGAGCAGGCCCTGGGTCGGGACGGCTTTCTCGGCGCCGACTCCCGGCGGGCAATGTTTACCAACTATGGCGGCGGCTACAGGCTCGCCTGGGGGATATCCAACTTATTCGGCAACCCGGTGCAGATGCATTCCGGATCGATCCACGGCTTCCACACGACGCTCTGCCGCTACCCGGAAGACAAGCTCACCATCATCGTGCTGGCCAACCTGGAATCTGCGCCGAGCCTTTGGATCGCCAACGAGCTCGCGTCCCTCCATTTCGGCATCCTGCGGACGGCGATGCGGCCCTGCCTCTACGAGTCGTGATCGCCGGCTACTCCGCCGCCGTGCCTGCCGTCGGCGCGTTGCGGTGGCGGAGCACGACGTCGAGGAAGGCGCGGCCGTAGCGCTGCAGCTTGGCCTCGCCGATGCCGTGGATCTCCAGCATCTCGTTCGTCGTCGCCGGCCGTTTGGCGGCCAGCTCCAAGAGCGTGCGGTCGGGGAAGATGACATAGGCCGGCTGCCGCTGCGCCTTCGCCAGGGTCTGCCTGAGCGCCTTCAGCGCTTTGAGGAGATCGCCGTCGCCTCCGGACATGTCGATCGCGGCTGCCTGGGCGGCGCGTTTCTTCGACCGCGGCGAGGTCGCCTTGCGGGCGATGTCGGAGCGGAGGTCGACGCGTCCGTCGCCGCGCAGCACGCGGTGCCCCTGCTCGGTCAGCGTCCAGCGGCCGTGCTCGACGATGTCGAGCGAGATCAGGCCGGCGGCATAGATCTGGCGCAGGATCGAGCGCCAGCTATTGATGTCGCGATCTTTGCCGACGCCGAAGGTCTTGAGGGTGTCGTGGCCGTAGCGCCGGATCGCCTCGGTGGCGTTGCCGGTGAGGATATTCACCAGGTGCTCGGTGCCGAAGCGTTCGCCGGTTCTCAAGATCGCCGACATCGCCTTCTGCGCCTCGACGGTGCCGTCATAGGTCTCGACCCCGCCCTCGCAGAGATCACAGCGCCCGCAGGGCTCTGACTGCTCGCCGAAATAGGCCAGCAGCGTCTGCCGTCGGCAGCGCGGGGATTCGCAGAGCGCCACCAGCGCGTTGAAGCGCTGGCGCTCGATGCGCTTTCGCGCCTCCGAGCTCTCGCCTTCCTCGATCTGCAGGCGCCGGAGCCGCATGTCGTCGAGGCCATAGAGCGTCATCGTGTCCGCCGGCAACCCGTCGCGGCCGGCGCGGCCGATCTCCTGGTAGTAGGCCTCGACGTTCTGCGGCAGATCGGCATGGGCGACGAAGCGGACGTCGGGCTTGTCGATGCCCATGCCGAAGGCGACGGTGGCGACGACGACCACGCCGTCCTCCTGCATGAAGACGTCCTGGTTGGCGTTCCGGGCTTCCTGCGGCATGCCGGCGTGGTAGGGCACGGTGCGGTATCCGGCGAGGCCGAGATGGGTCGCGAGCTCCTCGGTGCGCTTGCGTGACGAGCAGTAGATGATGCCGCTCTCGCCGCGATGGGTCTCGAGGAAGGCGGCGATCTGGCGGCGCGCGTTGTCCTTCGGCTGCATCGCCAGATGCAGGTTCGGCCGGTCGAAGGAGCGGACGAAGGTGCGGGGCGGGAGCCGGAACAGCTTCTCGACGATGTCGGCCCGGGTCGGCGCGTCGGCGGTCGCGGTCAGCGCCATGGTCTGCGAGCAGCGGATCTCGTCGCGGACGCGGCCGAGCTGCAGGTACTCGGGCCGGAAGTCGTGACCCCATTGCGAGACGCAATGCGCCTCGTCGATCGCCAAGAGGCCGACGCCGGTTCGCGCCAGCATCTCGATGGTGTCGGGCCGGGTCAGCCGCTCCGGCGCGACGTAGAGAAGCTTCAGCGTGCCCGAGCGGAGCGACTGGTGGACCCGCCGGTTCTCCTCCGGCTCGTTGGCGGAGTTCAGCGCCGCCGCCTCGACGCCGATCGACTGCAGCTGGCGAACCTGGTCGCGCATCAGCGCGATCAACGGCGAGACCACCACGGTGAGGCCGGGGCGGACGATCGCCGGCAGCTGGTAGCAGAGCGACTTGCCGCTGCCCGTCGGCATCACCCCCAGCACGTTCTCGCCGCCGAGGATGGCCTGGACGATCTCCTGCTGGCCCGGGCGGAAGGCGTCGAAGCCGAATACCGTCTTCAGCGCCGACCGGGCGCCGTCGAGCGAATCGGTCATGGAGGCGAAGCGTCAAGTATGGGCCGACAGGGCCGGTATTGCCTCAAAACTAGCCCCTTTGATGACGGGTCTGCTCGGCAGCAGGTTAATATAGAGGATGTGTCTTTCGCCGGGCGGGGGAAGATTGGCCAAAGCCCGGCTGCGACCTCAAGGGCGATTGTGCCCGGCGTCCTCCGCTCCTATCATCGCCATCCGCCTCGATCCTCGAACCTCCCCAGCTCTGAAAGGCCACGTTCATGCGCGTGCGCGATTTTCATACCGGCCGCTCCGCCGTCTATGCCGATGGCGGTGTCGCTGCCACCGCCCACCCGCTGGCGACGCTGACCGCCATCGACATGCTGCGCTCCGGCGGCAACGCGATCGACGCGGCGCTGGCCGCCATCGCCATGCTGTGCGTGATCGAGCCGCATGCGACCGGGATCGGCGGCGACTGCTTCGTCCTCTATTCGCCCAAGGCCGGCATGCCGATCGGCCTCAACGGCTCCGGCCGCGCGCCCAAGGCCGCGACCTACGACTGGTACAAATCCCAGGGCATCGACTACATCAAGATGCAGTCGCCGCATGCGGTGACGATCCCCGGCGCCATCGACGCCTGGTGCCGGCTGCATGCCGACCACGGCTCGAAGGAGCTGGCCGAGATCTTCGCGCCGGCGATCGCGGCGGCGGAGAACGGCTACCGCGTCTCGCCGCGCACCGGCTCGGACTGGGGCAAGCTGACCAATAAGATGTCGGCCGACCCGGATGCGGCGAAGCGCTTCCTTCCCGGCGGCAAGCCGCCGGCGATCGGCGACCTGCACAAGCAGCCGGAGCTGGGCGCTACGCTCCGCAAGATCGCCAAGGGCGGCCGCGCCGCCTTCTACACGGGCGAGGTCGCCAAGGACATTGTCGACAAGCTCCGCAGCGTCGGCGGTCTTCACACCCTGGAGGACTTCGAGGAGGCGCACCCCGACTACGTGACGCCGATCTCGACCAAGTACCGCGAATACGACGTGCATGAGATCCCGCCGAACGGGCAGGGCATCACCGCGCTGATCATGCTGAACGTGCTGGCCGGCTACGACTACGGCTCGACCAAGTTCAGCCAGGCCGACCGCATCCACCTGATGGCCGAGGCGGCGAAGTTCGCCTATCGGCTTCGCAACCAGCATGTCGCCGACCCGACCCAGGCCGACGTGCCGGTCGACCGGCTGCTCTCGACCCAGGAGGCGGAGTCGATCCGCTCCCAGATCAGCCTCAACAGCGTCTCGCCCTGGACCGAGCTCGACTATCTCGAGCACAAGGACACGACCTATCTCTCCGTCGTCGACAAGGACCGCAACGCGGTCTCCTTCATCAACTCGCTGTTCGCCGCCTTCGGCTCGGGCATCCTCGCGCCGAAGAGCGGCGTCATGCTGCAGAACCGCGGCCAGGGCTTCCGGGTGAAGGAAGGCCATCCCAACTGCATCGGCCCGAGGAAGCGGCCGATGCACACCATCATCCCGGGCATGCTGACCAGGAACGGGCGGACGGTGATGCCTTTTGGCGTCATGGGCGGCCATTTCCAGCCGACCGGGCATTCGACTTTGGTCAGCAACATGGTCGATCTCGACATGGACCCGCAGGACGCGCTGGCGGCGCCGCGCATGTGGGCCTACGAAGGTGAGCTCAAGCTTGAGCCGGCGATCCCCGAGGAGGTGGCGCAGGATCTCGCCCGCCGCGGCCACAAGGTGGCGCGGACCGAGACCCCGCCCGGCGGCGGCCAGGCGATCTGGATCGACCATGACCGCGGCGTGCTGATCGGCGGCTCCGAGCCTCGCAAGGACGGCTGCGCCCTCGGCTACTAGAGCCCCCCGATACGTCTGATCGAAGAGTAAGGAACGACCTATGGACGACTCCACCCAGTGGGGCCTCACCAAGTTCGGCGTCGGCCAGCCGGTGCCGCGGAACGAGGACCCGACGCTACTCAGAGGCGAAGGCCGCTACACCGACGACATCAGCCTCAAGGGCCAGGCGTGGTGCGTGATGGTCCGCAGCCGCCAGGCCCATGGGGTGATCAAGCGCATCGATCTCTCCGCCGCCAAGGCGATGCCGGGCGTGCTCGGCGCCTGGACCGGCGATGACCTGAACGCCGCCGGCTACGGCACGCTGAAATGCAACGTGGCCTATCCCAACCGCGACGGCAGCCCGATGAAGAAGCCGGAGCGGCGGTCGCTGGCGACCGGCAAGGTGCGCTATGTCGGCGATCCGGTCGCCTTCGTCGTCGCCGAGACCCAGGCCCAGGCCAAGGACGCGGCCGAGGCGGTGGCGGTGGACATCGACGACCTGCCGTCGGTGACGGACGCCCGCGCCGCGGCCAAGCCCGGGGCGCCGCAGCTCTTCGACGACGTCCCTGGCAACGTCGCCCTCGACTGGTACTACGGCGAGACCGCGAAGGTCGCCGATGCCTTCAAGGTGGCGGCGCATGTGACGAAGATCCCGCTGATCAGCAACCGCGTCGTCGTCAACGCCATGGAGCCGCGCTCCGCCGTCGGCTTCTACGACAAGGCGAGCGGCCGCTGGACCTTCCATCTCGGGACCCAAGGCGTATTCGGCTTCAAGGCGACGCTGGCCGACCTGCTCGGCGAGAAGCCCGAGAACATCCGCATCCTCACCGACAATGTCGGCGGCTCCTTCGGCATGAAGGCCGGCATCTATCCCGAATACGCCTGCATCCTGCATGCGGCGAGGTTGCTCGACCGGCCGGTGAAGTGGACCGACGACCGCTCGGAAAGCTTCCTTTCCGATTGCCACGGGCGCGACCACGATTTCGAGGGCGAGCTCGCCCTCGACAAGGACGGCCGCTTCCTCGCCGTGCGCTTCACCGGCTATGCCAACATGGGCGCCGTCCTCAACACGGCCGGCCCGCTGATGGCGACCACCAACATCGTCAAGAACTCGATCGGCGTCTATCGCACGCCCCTGATCGAGGTCTCGACCAAATGCGTCATGACCAACACCGTGCCGATCAACGCCTATCGCGGCGCCGGCCGGCCGGAGGGCAACTACTTCATGGAGCGGCTGGTCTCGGCCGCCGCTGCCGAGATGGGGATCGACCAGGCGGAGATCCGCCGGCGCAACCACATCCGTCCCGAGGAGATGCCCTACAGCGCCCCCTCGGGCATGGTCTACGACTCGGGCGATTTCACCACGCTGCTCGGCAAGGCGCTCGCCGCCGCCGACTGGGACGGGTTCGCCAAGCGCAAGGCCGAGAGCAAGGCGAGGGGCCTGCTGCGCGGCCGTGGCATCGGCGACTATCTCGAGGTCACCGCGCCGCAGGGCAAGGAGATGGGCGGGCTCCGCTTCGAGGCCGACGGCTCGGTCACCATCGTCACCGGCACCCTCGACTACGGCCAGGGCCACTGGACGCCGTTCGCCCAGGTGCTGGTCGACAAGCTCGGCATCCCCTTCGAGAAGATCAAGCTGCACCAGAACGACTCCGACCAGCTGATCGCCGGCGGCGGCACCGGCGGCTCACGCTCGGCCATGGCCAGCGGCGGCGCCATCATCGAGGCCGGCGACAAGGTGATCGAGAAGGGCAAGCAGATCGCCGCCCACGTGCTGGAGGCGGCGGCGGCGGACATCGAGTTCTCACGCGGCAGCTTCGTCATCGCCGGTACCGACCGCTCGATCGGCATCTTGGAGCTCGCCGGCAAACTCCGCTCCGGCATCAAGCTGCCCGACGGCCTGCCGCGGTCGCTCGACGTCAGCCTGGTCCATGACACCTCGCCCTCGGCCTTCCCCAACGGCTGCCATGTCTGCGAGGTCGAGATCGACCCGGAGACCGGCGTCACCTCGGTGGTGAAGTACTCGATGGTCAACGACTTCGGCACGCTCTTGAACCCGATGATGGTCGAGGGCCAGGCCCATGGCGGCGTCGTCCAGGGTATCGGCCAGGCACTGCTGGAGCGGACGGTGTTCGACGGTGACGGCCAGTTCCTGACCGGCTCCTACATGGACTATGCGATGCCGCGGGCGGCCGACACGCCCAACTTCTCCTTCGCCAGCCATCCGGTACCGGCGACGACCAACGCGCTCGGCGCCAAGGGCTGCGGCGAGGCCGGTTGTGCTGGGTCGCTGCCGGCGGTGATGAACGCGGTCGTCGACGCGCTTCGCGACGTCGGCATCACCCGGATGGACATGCCGGCGACGCCCGAGCGGGTGTGGACGGCGATCCGGAAGGCGAAGCGCGCTTAAGCGAACGCCGCTTCGTCCTGCGGGTAGAGCGGCCGCGTCGCCTTCCTGAAGACGAGCTTCCGCATGTTGGCGCAGGTCGGGCCGGGCGTGTCGGCCATCAGGATGCGCTTGGCGATCGGCGCGTAGGAGTGGCGGAAGTGAGACGGCGACTTGGCGAAGACCAGCGCCGCCGCCGTCGGCTCGAGCCCGACCGAGCGGTACATCTCGGTGTCCCATTCGCGCGACGGATGTGAGCGCAAGATGAGACGGATGCTGCCGATGGCGATGACGGCGGTCAGGCCGTTGCGGACCACGACTCCCCTGGCACCGGCGTCGCGCTGGACGTAGACGCCGTCGGAAAGCGTGACGACCCGGCCGGTGATCGCGAGCGGCTCGCCGTCCGCCGGCGACAGCGAGTGCCCGACCTTCAGAGTGACTTCGGCATCGATGCCGGCGGAGGCGGCCTGCCTCGCCGCCGGGGCGTCGCAGAGCCCGAGATAGCTCGGCCGCGATGCCTCGTGCGCGCCCAGCTTGAGCAACGTCCGGAGAACCGTCGGGTTGTCGGCAGGCGCGCCGCCGGAGGGCGCATCGCCGAGATCGCCGACGACGGTGAGGCCTTCGGGATCGGCGAGGCCGGTGCGGATCGCGTCCTCGATCGACACCAGGTCCGGCTCGAACTTGGCGCGGTCGCGCCAGACCATCTCGGCCAGCTCCTCGGCAGCGGCCTCGGCGACGCCGACGTCGCCGTCGGCGCAGACCAGGGCGGCGAAGCCTAGGTCCGGCACGTCCAGCCAGGGCTGCACCGGGAACAGCGACGCGTGGAGCACGCGGCCCGAACGCTCCATAGTGCGGGCGGCCTCGACCGCCGGCTTCAGCGGCCCGTCGGTGGTCCTGGCGATCGACGCGCTCAGGACCATCGGCCGCTTGGCCAGCGCCATCACCGGCTTCCGCCGGCCCGCCAGCGTGTCCAGGAGAAGACGGGCGGTCCGCTCGCCGGTCTCGTAGATGTCGATGTGCGGGTATTCCTGGAATCCCACCAGGAAGGTGTTCGGCTGCAGCATCCGGGGCGTGATGTGACCGTGCAGGTCGAGGCTGACCCCGATCGGGACATGGGCCGGCGCCAGCTTCCGGACCGCCTCGATGATGACGCCGTCGCCGTCCGGCTCGCCCTCGGCGGCGAGCGCGCCGTGCAGCGGCAGCAGAACGCCGTCAAGCGGCCCGGCCTTGGCGAGGCGGTCCAGCAACTCGTTCAGCAACGCCTCGAAGGTCTCGCGTGTCAGCTCTCCGGAGGCGCCGGCCTGAGCCGCCATCAGCGGCACCGCCTCCACCCCTGCCGCGCCAAGGACGTCCAGGATGGCGGGGATCTCGATCCGGGCCTTGCCGAAGGCGGTGAACATCTCCTGTCCCCGCACCAGCCGGTTCCGCTCGAAGTTCGCCATCGTCGTCTTCAACGGCGTGAATGTATTGGTTTCCTGCTTGATCGAGCCGATGGCGACGCGAAGCGGCATATGCCTGGTCCCGGGAGGCTGGAGGATGCAAACTTAGACTTGGCGCCTGGGGCCTGTCTTCGGGGAACGTCGGCGTTTCGTGGGACGGCGAGCCGATTTCGTCATCCGGGTGGGTGAACTCGGCGTCGAAGCGCGCTATACTTCGATAATCATGGAGCGGACAGGCCGATTGCAGCAGCTTGCCGACACCCTTCGTCGTTGGGGGAAGCTCCCGACGCTGAGGGCCGTGCTGCCGTTGCTCCTCGTCTGTATGCTCGGTCCCCTCGGCGAGATCGCCGACGTGGCGCTGCTCTCCGAGCTGGAAGTCGAGCTGCTGGCGAGCGACCTCGGTGCCGAAATGGTGGCGACCCTGTTCCTCTCCGGCTACCAGCTCCTGATGCTCCTGATGGCCGGTGCCTGGCTTCTGAGGGGCCTCGGCACCGTCAGCGGCGAAGGGCCGCTGCCGTTGCGCGTGCTCGTCTCGTGCCAGCCGCGGCCCTTGGCCAAGATCCCGATAGGCTGACTCCGATCGTCGTCTGAACCGCCGCCGCCACGGCTTCGCCGCGGCGCGGCCTGTTGTTCTCCGATCTGGAGTTACGTCCATGGAATTCATGTCTGCGGGCTTTCTGTCCGCACTCCTCGTCATCATCGTCATCGATCTCGTGCTGGCCGGCGACAATGCCCTGGTCATCGGTCTCGCCGCGCGCAATGTGCCGAAGGAACGGCAGAAGGCCGTCATTCTCTGGGGCACCGTCGGCGCCATCGTCGTCCGCGCCGTCATGACGCTCGGCGTCTTCTGGCTGCTGAAGATTCCCGGTCTTTCCCTGGCCGGCGGCCTCGCCTTGATCTGGATCGCACGCAAGCTGCTGGTTCCAGGCGAGGGCCAGCCCGGCGGGCACGGTAGGACGGTCGCCACCTCCGTCAGCGGTGCGATCCGTACCGTCATCATCGCCGACGCCGTCATGGGCGTCGACAATGCGCTGGCGATTGGTGCGGCCGCCCAGGAGAGCGTGGCGCTGATCGTGATCGGTCTCGCCATCACCGTCCCGATCATCGTCTGGGGCAGTCGTGTCGTGCTGGCGATGGTCGGGCGCTTCCCCTCGATCATCCTCATCGGCGGCGGCGTTCTCGGCTGGACGGCGGCCAAGATGATCCTCGGCGAGCCGCTGCTGCAGGTGATTCTCATCCGTGGTCACGCGGTCGAGGGGGCGCTGACGCTGGCGGTGCTCACCGTCTCCGTCCTGCCCTGGTTCCAGGACCGGACCAAGCCCGAGGCTCGGCTGCTGCTGATGGCGCTTCCCTTCCCGCTGTTCTGGCTGGTGGGTTTCGAGATCGCGGCTGAGCAGTGGGGGTGGCGGGTCAGCTACCTCGATGTGCAGACGGTCGGTGAAGCGTTCATCCAGCTGGTACGCCTGACCGGTTGGCTGCCTTTGACGGTGCTCGGCCTCTGGATCGTCGAGCGGCGTACCCGGCGGGCGAGGGGGGGAGCGACCGTCCGACTTGCCGGCTGAGGAACCTTGGCGGAGCGTTGCGGCTGTGCTTTCCTCGTTTTCCAGTTTGAAACGAGGAAGACCATGCTCGCACGCTCCGCCGCCCGGCTGGCCGCTGCCGCGGCGCTCGCCGTGGCGCCGCTTTCCGCATTCGCCAAGACGCCGGCCGACACCCTGGTGATGATGTGGACCCTGGACCCGATCATCAGCATGGATCCGGCCCAGGTCGCCGAGTTCGTCACTGACGAGATCCTGAGCAACGTCTGCGATCCCCTGGTTTTCCAGGACTACACCGATCCTTCCAAGCTGGTGCCGGGGATCGCCGAGAGCTGGTCGGCATCGGCCGACGGCTCGGCGCTCACCTTCAAGATCCGTGCCGGTCTCAAGCATCCCTCGGGCAATCCGGTGACCGCCAAGGACGCCGAATGGTCGATCCGCCGCATCATGGCGGTCAACATGGTCAATGCCGGCACGCTCCGCCAATGGGGCTATGTCGCCGACGGCTTCGACAAGATGGTCGAGGCCACAGACGACCGCACGCTGATGATCAAGCTGCCGAAGCCCTATCCGGCCGATCTGGCGATCGCCGCCCTCTTCAGCGGCCGCATGGGCTTCGTGCTGGACAGCGTCGAGGCCAAGAAGAACGCCAAGGGCGACGATCACGCCAACGGCTGGCTCAAGACCAACACCGCCTGCGTCGGCGCTTACCGGCTCCGCAGCTGGGCCGCCAACGACACGGTGATCCTGGAGCGGAACGACGGCTACTGGCGGGGCGAGCCCAAGCTCCGCCGCGTCATCATCCGCCACGTGCCGGAATCGGGCGCCCAGCGGCTGACGTTGCAGCAGGGCGACGCCGACATCGCCCGCGTGCTGAACGCCCAGGATCTCGAAGGCGCGGTCAAGCATCCGGACGTGCGGCGGTTCCAGGTGCCGCTGCATCACTTCTGGTATGTCGCCTTCAACACCTCCGATCCGATCCTCGGCAATCCCAAGGTGCGTCAGGCATTCCGGCATCTGATCAACAACGACGAGCTGGAAAAGACGCTGATGAAGGACCGCGGGACCGCTCGCCAGAGCCTGGTGCCGCTGGGCGCCTTCGGCGCGCTGCCGCGGGACGAGGCGCTGCCCTTCAAGCCCGACGTCGAGGCGGCGAAGAAGCTTCTGGCGGAGGCGGGCTATCCCAACGGCTTCAAGAAGAAGCTGATCCATACCGCCAACTCCCCGCAGCTCGAGCTCGGCCAGTACATCCAGGGCCAGGCCGCCAAGGCCGGTATCCAGATCGAGATCGAATCGCTCGCCGGGGCCCAGACGCTGGGGCGCAGCCGGGCGCGGGAATACGAGCTGGTGCTGACCGGCTGGGGCGCCGGATACCCGGATGCCGACGCGATGGTCTCGCTCTTCGCGGTCAATCCCGACAACCGGAAAGAAGCGAACCTGACCGGGTATCCGTCATGGATCGCCGCCTGGTCCGACCCCAAGCTCAACGACCTCGCCGGCAGGGCGCGGATGGAGCGCGATCCGGCCAAGCGTGCCACCCTCTACAAGGAGATCCAGATTGCGCACATGGCCGAAGGCCCCTTCGCCTTCATCACCCAGTCGGTCAGCAATCTCGCGGTCAACCGTCAGCTGAAGGACATCAAGCAGAACGGCTTCCGCGTCTGGTACTCGACCGCGGCGAAGTAGCGGACGATCACCAAACCGCCCATACGTACGTAGCCCCTCCTTCGTGCTGCCGCACGGGGGAGGGGCTTGATCTCGACGCCCCTCCTGCTCGCTCACCGGTCATGAAGAAAACAGATATCGAAGCCGCGCTCGCGTTGGCGATCCGGGCGGCGGAAACGCCATCGCGAAATCTCGCGGGAGCGTTCCGCGCGGGTGCGGTGCGAGCCCGCCTGAAGCCGGACCGTTCATTCGTCACCAAGCACGATCTCGCCGCCGAGACGGTGATCCGCGGCGTACTGCGTGCCGACCGCCGCTTCGGCGGTTTCGACATCGAAGGCGAGGAGACGGGACGCGACGGCCGGGCCAGCGACTATCGCTGGCTCGTCGATCCGATCGACGGCACCACCAGCTTCCTTCGCGGCATTCCTACCTTCGGCACGATTCTCGCGCTCGAGGAAGCGGAGACGCGCCGCGCCGTCCTCGGCGTGATCCATCTGCCCATGCAGAGCGAGACCTATGCCGCCGGCCGCGGTCTCGGCACGTGGAACGGCACGAAGCGTATCCGGGTCTCCCGATGCCGCTCCCTTGCCGAGGCGATGGTGTCGACGCCAGATGCACAGTGGTTTCGTATCACGCGGATGGAAGCGGGATATCGCCGGTTGCGCGACCGTTGTCCGCAGCTTCGCGGCTATGCCGACTGCTGGGCGCATACGCTGGCGGTGAGGGGGGCGATCGACGCGGTGGTCGAGCCCTACAACAACGCCTGGGACATACGGGCGACGGAGGTGCTGATCGCCGAGGCCGGCGGCGCCTGCCGGCTCCGCGCGGTCGTCAGCGGCAAGTTCACGGCCGCACTCTTCGGTTGCAGAACTGTCGTCGAGCAGATCGCGGACGTCACCGGATTCCATTCCTAGTTCGTCCGCCCGCGTCGTGGGCGATTGGACAATTTTCACGGTTCCGCGGCGCAAAGGTGAATAGCGCCGGATCGATATTGCCAGCCGGACAGCTTCGACAGATAGTCGCAACCCCGCCGTGCAGGCATCTCCTCCAAGCGAGTCCGTCCATGACCGTGATGCGTGGCCGCCAGTTCTTCCAGAACCCCGGTCCGACCAACATTCCCGACCGCATCCTGCGGGCGATGGACCGCGCCTCGATGGACTTCATGGGCAAGGAGTTCGCGGGCATCGCCGAGTTCTGCTTCGCCGGCCTCAAGCGCGTCTTCAAGACCGGGCAGACGATGTTCGTCTACGCCTCCAACGGCCACGGCGCCTGGGAGGCGGCGGTGGTCAACCTGTTCTCGCCCGGCGACAAGGTGCTGGTGCTGGAGACCGGGCGCTTTTCGGCATCCTGGGGCGAGATGGCGACCGCCTACGGCGTCGAGGTCGAGACGCTGCCCTTCGACTGGCGCGTCGGCGTCGATCCCGCCAAGGTCGAGGAACGGCTCAAGGCCGACACCGCCCGCGACATTCGCGGCATCCTCCTGGTGCATAACGAGACGGCGACCGGCGTCGCCCATCCCGTCGCCGAGGTCAGGAAGGCGATCGACCGCGCCGGCCACCCGGGCCTTTTCCTGTCCGACACCATCTCCTCGCTCGCTTCCATCGATTTCCGCATGGACGAGTGGAAGGTCGACGTCGCCGTCGGCGGCTCGCAGAAGGGACTGATGCTGCCGATCGGCATGGGCTTCACCGGCGTCAGCAAGAAGGCGCTGGATGCGACCCAGTCGGCACGCCTGCCGCGGGCCTATTTCGACTGGCGCCTGATGCTCGGCCGCCAGCCGCAGAAATTCCCGGGTACCGCCCCGGTGCATCACTTCTATGGTCTCGCCGAGGCGATCCGGATGCTGGACGAGGAAGGCCTCGATCAGGTCTTCGCCCGCCACGCGCGGCTGGCCGAGGCCACGCGCCAGGCGGTCCGGGTCTGGGGCGACGGCGGCCACATGCAGCTCTTCGGCACCGACCCGAAGCTGTTGTCCAACTCGGTCACGGCGGTGCTGATGCCGCCCGGTATCGACGCCGAGCGGGTCCGGCAGACCGCGCTCGACCGCTACAACGTCTCGCTCGGCGGCGGCCTCGACAATCTCAAGGGCAAGGTCTTCCGCATCGGGCACATGGGCGACCTCAACGAGCCGATGCTGCTTGGCGCGCTCGCTGCGGTCGAGATGTCGTTCAAGACCGCCGGCATCCCCTACACCAAGGGCGGTGTCGATGCGGCGATGGCGTATCTGTCAAATTGATGAACCTCGTCTTGTCCCCCACCCCAACCCTCCCCCACGCTCCGCCGGGGAGGGTTGGAGTGGGGGGCGGGACTCGCTACCGATGAAACACGCACCCGATCTCGTCATCTTCGACTGCGACGGCGTGCTGATCGACAGCGAGATCCTCTATTGCCGGATCGACTCCGAAGAGTTCACGCGGGCGGGATATCCGATCACGCCGGCCGAGGTCGCCCGCAGGTTCGTCGGCACCAGCTACGACACGATGCTGAAGATCATCGCCGAGGAGCGCGGTCAGCCGTTGCCGGACGAGGTGACGGTCCGGGTCAATGAACGGGTGGCCGAGGTGATCCCGGCGGAGCTGAAGGCGGTGAGGGGGATCGCCGGGCTGCTCGACCGGATCGGCGTTCCGGTCTGCGTCGCCTCCAACACGGCGACCGAGCGGCTCCGCTGGAATCTGGAGGTCGCCGGGCTGCTGGCTCGCTTCGATCCGCATGTCTACAGCGCGCGCATGGTTGCCCGGGGGAAGCCCGCCCCGGACCTCTTCTGGCATGCGGCCCGGCAATTCGAGGTTCCACCCGAGCGGTGCCTGGTGATCGAGGATTCGACGGTCGGCGTCGGCGCCGCCGTCGCCGCCGGCATGCCGGTGCTGGGCTTCGTCGCCGGCGAGCATTGCTGGCCCGAGCTCGAGGATCAGCTGCGCGCCGCCGGTGCCTTCGACGTCGCCTCCACCTCGGAGCACATCGACGAGATCCTGGCGAAGGCCGCGATCAGCCTGACGTAATGCCGTTTGCACCCGGCGGGCGGCGGTCCTAGCCTGATGCCCATGATCGAGCCGTCCGGCCAGACCCAGCGCATCGACGACGAGGAGGTTCGGAAGCTCATCTCCGGGCTCCGCATCGGCGCCATACGGCAACTCCCCGATCTCACGGGGGTCAATCTTTCCGGCCTCGACCTCGAGGGCCTGGCGCTCAGGAAGGCGTGCCTTCGCGATGCCAACCTGCGCGCCACGCGCTTCGTCCGCGCCAACCTCAGCGATGCAGATCTCTCCGGCGCCGATCTCACCGATGCCGATCTCACCGGCGCCGATCTGACGAAATCGGTGCTTCGGGGGACGCTCCTGAGGAAAGCCAATCTCAACCGCTGCCTCCTGACCGGCGCCGACCTTCGGGCCGGTAGTGCCGCGGGCAAGGCCAAGGGTGGCGTGGCCGGCGCCATGACCGACCTCTCCGGCTGCTTCCTCGAGAACGCCGACGCGTCGATGGCGGTTATGGCGGGAGTCGACCTCACAGGCGCCAGCCTGGTCGGGGCCGACCTCACTGGCGTCGACCTCTCCGGTGCCAGCCTGACCGGCGCCAACCTGTCGCACACCGACCTTCGTGGCGCCAACCTGGCCGACGCCAAGCTCGGCGCGGCGGTCTTCGTCGGATCGGACCTGCGTGGGGCCAAGCTCAGCAACGCCAAGGGCAAAGGCGCAACCTTCGTCGGCGCCAATATGGATGGGATCGAGCTTGGAGGGTCCGACCGCGAGAGCTGGAGGATCGAGGAGCGAATCCCGATCGTCGGCCCCGGACGGTTCCCGAACGCGATCCTGGCGGCGCTGGATCAGCACCAGATCTGGCTCTCCTCGGAGGGGGCGAGGGGCACTCGGGCGGTGCTGCACGGGGCCGATCTCGGCTACTTCGATCTTTCCGGCCGCGACCTCACCGGGGTCGATCTCTCCGGGTCGCGGCTCCTCGGCGCGCAGTTGCGGAGAACCAAGTTCGTGCTGGCGACGCTCACCCGCTGCAATCTCACTGCGGCCGACCTTGCCGGTGCCGACCTGACCGGCGCCTTGCTCGCCGGTGCCGTTCTCCGTCGCGCCAGCCTCGCGCATGCCCGCGTCGGCTCCGTCCGTATCCCGGATGCCTCCGGCGGCGGCCGCGACCAGGCGACGGTGCTGATCGGCGCCGACATCAAGAGCGCCGACCTCCGCGGCATCGATCTCGCCAAGTGCGTGCTCGAATAGCGACGGTCCGGCTGTCCATCGTTCAGCGATAGAGTCGCGGCGCCATGACTCCGCCTTCCTCCGCCGCGATCCGGCTGATCCTGCTGCTCGTCGCCGTCACCGCAATCAGCCAGTTCTACCGGGCCTCGGCCGGCGTGATCGCACCCGAGCTGATGCAGGATCTCGGGCTGGGCCCGGAGACATTGGGGCTCGCCAGCAGCGCCTTCTTCGTCGCGCTCGGCGTGGCACAGATTCCCGTCGGCATGCTGTTCGACCGGGTCGGTCCGCGGCTGACCGTCGGCGTCCTGACGCTTGTCGCGGTCTTCGGTGCGATCCTGCATGCGATGGCCGAGTCCGGCGCTGCGCTGGTGGCGGCGCGCGCCATACTCGGCCTCGGATCGGCGGCCAGCTTCATGAGCGTGGTCGTCTTCTGTTCGCGCTGGTTTCCCCGCGATCGCCTCAGCCTGACGCTCAGCTGGGTGTTCTCGGCGAGCCAGGTCGGCATCTTCTTCGCCACCACGCCGCTGGCGCTGGCGAGCGAAGCCATCGGCTGGCGCTGGGCCTTCGTCGTGGCGGCGGCCGCGACCGCCTTGATCGGCGCCCTGTTTCTCTGGCTGGTTGCCGACGACCCGCCGGGGCAGGCGCCGCCGCCGCGCCCGCACGAGACGCTGGGCCAGGTCGTTCTCGGCTTGGTCGAGGTCTGGCGCACGCCCGGTCTGGGCAAGGTGCTCGCCGTCCACACCTTCATCTATGCCAGCATGGTGACCGTGCTCGGCCTCTGGGCCGGACCTTATCTCCTGGACGTGCACGGCCTCGATGCCGTTGCCCGCGGCAATGTGCTCTTCGCCATGGCGGCGGCCCAGGTGGTCGGCATCCTCTGCTATGGCCCGCTCGACCGCGTCTTCAACACGCGGAAGTGGATCGTCGTCGCCGGCGGCACCGGCACGCTGGCCGCGCTGGCGACGCTCGCTCTCGTGCCCGGGCTGGGATTGGCGCCGGCGGTCGCGCTCCTGGTCGGGCTCTGTGCCATCACCTCCTACAGCCTGGTGGTGGTGGCGTATGGCCGGAGCCTGTTTCCCGACCGGCTGGCCGGCCGCGGCGTCACCACCGTCAACATCGCCCAGGTGAGCGGCAGTGCCTTCCTGCCGATCCTGACCGGCTTCATCGTCGCTGCCGTGCCGGAGGAAGGCGGTGCGAGGCCCGAGATCGCCTACCGCATCGCGTTCGGCGCCATCGCGCTCTGTCTCGCTGCCGGGCTCGCCGTTTATCTCGCCGCCAAGGACGTGAGGCCCCGTGCTTCGTGAACGGCCGGCAGCCGGAATGCGGTTGTCATGCAACTGTCTTTTTGCTCGTATCAAAGTTGCAAAATTGATGTTTAGACTGGTCATCCATTCCAGTCCTGGGGAGGTTGAACATGAAGATCCAGTTCCTGCGCGTGTTGTCGGTTTCCGTTCTGACGGCGATTGCCATGACCGGCGGCGCGTCCGCCCAGAACATGGACAAGCTCATCGCCGACGCGAAGGCAGAGGGCATGCTCACCACCATCGCGCTGCCGCGCGACTGGTGCGGCTATGGCGAGCTGATCGACAGCTTCAAGGCCAAGTACGGCCTTAGGGTGAACGAGCTCAACCCCGACGCCGGCTCCGCCGACGAGATCGAGGCGATCAAGGCGAACAAGGGCAACAAGGGCCCGCAGGCACCGGACGTCATCGATGTCGGCCTCTCCTTCGGTCCCTCGGCCAAGAAGGACGGCCTGCTGCAGCCCTACAAGGTCGCGACCTGGGACTCGATCCCCAACGATGCCAAGGACCCGGAAGGCTACTGGTACGGCGACTACTACGGCGTGTTGTCGTTCCAGGTGAACGCCGACATCGTGAAGACGATGCCGACGGACTGGGCGGACCTGCTGAAGCCGGCCTACAAGAATTCGGTGGCGATGGCCGGCGACCCGCGCGCTTCCAACCAAGCGATCCAGGCAGTCTATGCCGCCGGTCTCTCGGTCGCCGGCGGCGATGCGGCGAAGGCAGCCGAAGCCGGCCTCAAGTATTTCGCCGAGATGAATAAGAACGGCAACTTCGTACCGGTGATCGGCAAGGCGGCGTCGCTCGCCCAGGGCGCCACGCCGATCGTCATCCGCTGGGACTACAACGGTCTCGCCGACCGCGACACGCTGAAGGGCAACCCCAAGGTCGAGGTCATCGTGCCGAAGACCGGCGTCGTCGCCGGCGTCTACGTCCAGGCCATCAGCGCCTTCGCCCCGCATCCGAACGCGGCCAAGCTGTGGATGGAGCATCTCTACTCCGACGCCGGCCAGATCGCCTGGCTCAAGGGCTACTGCCATCCCATCCGCTTCAACGATCTGGCGAAGAACAAGAAGATCCCGGCCGATCTCCTCGCCAAGCTGCCGCCGGCGGAAGCCTATGAGAAGGCCGTGTTCCCGACACTCGATCAACAGAACGCCGCCAAGGAAGTCATCACCAAGCAGTGGGACGCCGTCGTCGGCGCCAACGTGAAGTAACGGCCCGGTCCGCATGATCGGGTCGAGCCCCCGCGCGTCGCAACGTGCGGGGGCTCGTCCTTCTACCTCTCGATGACCGAGACCGCCGCCTCCCAGGTCGTCCCCCCCCGTACGCGCCTCGCGTTGCCGGATGGCTTCTCGTGGGCGTGGCTCGGCGTCATGCCGTTCTTCCTGTTCGCGGTGATGTTCCTGATCCTGCCCACGGGCTTCCTGGTGGTGGGTGCGTTCCAGGACAACGAGGGCCACTTCACCCTCCGCAACATCGTCAACCTGTTCCAGCCTTCGATCCTTAACGCCTACTGGATCAGCATCAAGGTCAGCGCGGTTTCCGCCGTCGTCGGCGCGATCTTCGGCTTCTTCCTCGCCTATGCCGCGATCGCCGGCGGGGTGGCGTCCTGGATCCGGCCGACGCTGATGACCTTTTCCGGCGTCGCCTCCAATTTCGCAGGCGTGCCGCTCGCCTTCTCCTTCCTCGCCACGCTCGGGCGCACCGGCCTGGTGACGGCGCTGCTGATCAAGTATCTCGACTTCAACATCTACTCGACCGGCTTCAACCTGCTCAGCTTCTCCGGCCTGGTGATCACCTATCTCTACTTTCAGATCCCGCTGATGGTGCTGATCATGGCGCCCGCGATCGATGGGCTCAAACGCGAGTGGCGGGAAGCTTCGACCATCCTCGGCGCCAGCACGTGGCAGTACTGGCGCTACATCGCGCTGCCGGTTCTGTGGCCGAGCCTGTTCGGCACCACTCTGCTTCTCTTCGCCAACGCCTTCGGCGCCATCGCCACCGCCTATGCGCTGACCGGAAGCTCGCTCAACATCGTCACCATCCTGCTCTTCGCCCAGATCCGTGGCGACGTGCTGCACGATCAGAACCTGGGATATGCGCTGGCGCTGGGCATGATCCTGATCACCGGCCTTTCCAACGGCGCCTACATCTGGCTCCGGTCCCGTAGCGAGCGGTGGCAGCGATGAAGCGTTCCAGCCTCGGCCATTGGATCGCGCTCGGGATCGGCGCTCTCTACTTCCTGGTGCCGCTGATCGCGACCTTCGAATTCTCGCTGCGCATGCGCCGCGGCGAGTACAGCTTCGATGCCTACCGCGTCGTGCTCGCCGATGCCCGCTTCCAGGCGACTTTCGGCTACTCGACGATGCTGGCGCTGGCGACCATCGTCGTCGGCGTGCTCCTGGTGGTGCCGACCGCCTACTGGATCCAGCTCCGGCTGCCGAAGCTCCGGCCGGTGGTCGAGTTCATCACGCTTCTGCCGCTGGTGATTCCGGCGATCGTGCTCGTCTTCGGCTATCTCCGCATCTACAACAGCTCCTCGCTGCTGCCGATGACCTCGAACGAGCGGGCGACTGACCTGCTGCTCACCTTCGGCTACGTGACGCTCGCGCTGCCCTACATGTACCGGGCGGTCGACAACGGGCTCCGCGCCATCGACGTCCGAACACTGACCGAGGCGGCGGAGAGCCTGGGCGCGAGCTGGCCGACAATTTTGTTCCGCATCATCTTTCCGAACGTGCGCGTCGCCGTGCTCAGCGGCGCCTTCCTCACCTTCGCCATCGTCATCGGCGAGTTCACCTTCGCGGCCCTCCTTGACCGGCCGGCCTTCGGCCCCTACCTCCAGCTCATCGGCGCCAACCGTGCCTACGAGCCCTCGGCGCTGGCGATCATCGCCTTCGCCGTCACCTGGGCCTGCATGGGACTGATCAACGTCGTCGGGCGCGCCTCCCGTGGCGCAACGCCCACGGTACCCTAAGGAGCGGCGATGGCCTTCCTCGAGATCGAGCACCTGCGGAAATCCTTCGGGCCGCTCACCGTGGTCGAGGACTTCAACCTGGCGATCGAACGAGGGGAGTTCGTCTCCTTCCTCGGGCCGTCCGGCTGCGGCAAGACTACGACGCTCCGCATGGTCGCAGGCTTCGAGACCCCCAGCTCCGGCGCCATCCGCATCGACGGCAAGGACGTGACCCGGGCCCGGCCGAACCAGCGCAACGTCGGCATGGTCTTCCAGGCCTACGCGCTCTTCCCCAACATGACGATCGCCGAGAATGTCGGCTTCGGCCTCAAGGTCGCGAACCGGCCGGCCGCCGAGATCAAGAGCCGTGTCGAGGAGATGCTGGCGCTGATCAAGCTCCCGCAGCTGGGCGGGCGCTATCCCTACCAGCTCTCCGGCGGCCAGCAGCAGCGGGTGGCGCTCGCCCGTGCGCTTGCGGTCAAGCCGAAGGTGCTGCTGCTGGACGAGCCGCTGTCCGCGCTGGACGCCAAGATCCGAGTCTCGCTGCGCCAGGAGATCCGCGCCATCCAGCGCGAGCTCGGCATCACCGCCATCTACGTGACCCACGACCAGGAGGAGGCGCTTTCGATCTCCGACCGCATCGTGGTGATGAGTCAGGGGCGGATGGAGCAGGTCGGCACCCCCTTCGAGATCTACAACTACCCGCGCACCCGCTTCGTCGCCTCCTTCGTCGGCACGCTGAACGTGCTGAAGAGCCGGATCGTCGATGCGGCGAGCGGCCGGATTACCGTCGACGATCAGCCGATCGTGGCATCCGCTGGGCTCGACGGCGTCCAGGCCGGCGAATTCCGCTCGATTGCGCTCAGGCCCGAGGCGGTGTCGCTGTCGGCGCCGGCTGCCGACGGCAACGTCCTCGACGGTACGGTCGAGGAGGTGAGCTTCCTTGGCTCGGTGGTGCGCATTCGCGTCCGCTTCGGCGAAAACACGATCTCGTTCGACACCTTCAACAAGCCGAGCGCGCCGCCGCCGGAGCGTGGGCAGAAGGTCACCGTCGCCTTCGCCCGCGACGCGCTCCTCGTCCTCGACGGCTCCGAAGCGGCTTAGCGGTCGCCTCGGGTACTCGCTCCGTCGATCGCGTGCGGATCGTTGTCGATCGGCCAGATCGGCCGCGGAATGCGCCTGTATGGCACCTTCCGCAGATCACTCGGATAGGGGCCACCGGCGTCGATGTAAAGTATGTCCTTGGCGATGGGCGCGAAGCCCGCACGAAAGTGGCCGTAGGATTTAACCACGACGATCTTGCGGTCCGCCGGCTCGATCCCGAGGTTTCGAAATAGGCTCGGGTCGAAGGTCTGGACCCGTGTGCTCTCCAGGATCACGTCGATTCCGGCGACGCGGATCGCCGCTGCATCGCCGATCGCAACCACGCTGGAGGCGCGGTTCTGCGTCGCGTCCCTGACCACCTTTGTCACCTCGACCTCGGCGTCGACCGGAACCCCGGAGGTTGGCGCGGCCTTTCCGCCGAAGCGCAGCCGGAGCTGGGCGCCCTCGCCGGCGCCGTGACAGAAGCGCACAGCCATCGGATCCCACAGGGCGCCGACCGCCGCATCGGCGATGCCGCGCGCCAGCATCCGGTGAAGGATCGTGGTCGAGTCGCCGGCAAGGCCACCACCCGGATTGTCCAGGCAGTCCGCCAGCACCACCGGCCCCCCATGCGTCGCCAGCGCCCGGTCGAGACCCTGGTCGGGCGTCAGAAGCTCAGCGAAGCACCGGCCCCTGAGGCCATAGAGCTCGCGCCCGAGCCTCTCGGCCAGCGCGTCGCCGTCGGCCTTCCGGTTGTCGGTGATAACCAACATCTTGGTCCCGAGATGCGGCACGTCTGAGCCGGAGAAACCGTGCACGACCGAGATCGAAAGTACCCCTTCCCTGCCCTCGAGGGCGCTGATCCGGTCGACGAAGCCCCGCATCGGCTGGCTGCTGGTCATGAAGATGTCGATCATGCGGCAATCCCACACCGAGCTTACCGGTCGGATCTCGCCGCGCGCCGTCCGCAGCAACAGCGTGACCAGTTCGCCTGCGCGTTCGACGAAGTCGATATGCGGATTTTCCTTGTAGCAGATCAGCGCGTTGGCTGCCGCCAGCATCGTCGGGGTCATGTGACAGTGCGGATCCAGCGTCGCTCCGATCGGCACGCGCGACCCGACGATCTCACGCGCACGTGCCAGAAGGTCGCCCTCGCAGTCGTCGTAGCCGTGAGCCACCATGGCACCGTGGAGTCCGAGCGCGACGGCGTCCACCGGGAGCGCGTCGCGGAGCTGTCCGAGGATCTCGTCGCGTAAGGTCTCGTAGGCATGGCGGCTGGTGGTTCCGGCGGGATGTGCGCCGGTGACGGTGCCCTCGATCAGCGTGAAGCCATCAGCGCGACTCCGCCCGCGGGCGACAATGAGCAGTGCCGATGCAGTCGTCGTCGGGTGATCAGGATGTGCGCCGGGCTGGAAGTAGCAGTTGCCGGTAAAGCTTTGGAGATCGGTCGGAATCGGCGCGAATGTGTTGGACTCGGTATGCAGGGAAGCAATGAAAAGACGCATGCGACCTCTCCGCAGGGCCATGACCTGAGCTATGTCGCAGCTTGCCTTCCGCACTTACCTTCAATCAAGTGAGAGCGCCCGAATGCGGCGGCGTTTCGTCAGTACGACGACCTGCCTGCAAGACGATGGCGATTGTGACAGGCTCGAAACATCTTGGAGGGAGATGTGAGCATGAAGGCGTTCACGGCGTGCCTTGGCAGCGAGACCAATACCTTCTCGCCGATCCTCTGCGGCCGCGATGCCTTCGAGGGTAACTTCTACGCCGCGCCCGGCAAGCATCCCGAGCACCCGACGCTCTATTCAGGCCCGATGATGGCGCTCCGTCGCCGCGCCAGGGAGAGCAAATGGGAGGTTGTCGAGGGCCTCTCGACCTTCGCTACCACCGGCGGGATCGTGACGCGGCCGGTCTACGAAGAGTTTCGCGACGCTATCCTGGCCCAACTCCAGGCGGCGCTTCCCGTCGACGTCGTGGCCCTCGGCCTCCACGGCGCCATGGTTGCCGACGGCTACGAGGATTGCGAGGGCGACCTGCTAGGGCGGGTCCGCGCCATCGTCGGACCGAAGGTGAAGGTGGGGGCCGAGCTCGACCTGCACTGCAACCTGACGCAGGCGATGGTCGACTACGCCGACGTGCTGGTGCCCTACAAGGAGTCGCCGCATATCGACGTACTCGAACGCGGCGAGGAGCTGGTGCAGATCCTGGGCGACGCGGCGCTCGGCAAGACCAAGCCGGTGATGAGCGTCTTCGATTGCCGGATGGTGACTTCCTCGCCAACGACGCGCGAGCCGATGAAGAGCTTCGTTGCTCGCATGAAGGTGCTCGAAGGCAAGGACGGCGTGCTCTCGGTCTCGCTCGTCCACTGCTTCGGTTTCAACGACGTGCCTGAGATGGGATACAAGGTCCTCGTCGTCACCGATGGCCGCAAGGCCGAAGGCGATACGCTCGCCAGGAAACTCGGCCACGAGATCTACCGGATGCGCCGCGAGATCGGCATGACCTTCCTCACGATCGACGAGGCGATCGACCGCGCACTGGCGGCGCCGAAAGGGCCGGTGGTGCTGGCCGACGGGGCCGACAATGCGGGCGGCGGCGCGGCGAGCGACTCCACCTGGTTCATCCGGGCGCTGCAGAAGCGCGGGGTGCGCGATGCCTGCGTCGGGCCGCTATGGGACCCGATCGCCGTCCGGATGTGCTTCGCGGCAGGCGAAGGCGGGGTCTTCCAGCTCCGCTTCGGCGCCAAGATGAGCGCAAACTCCGGAGAGCCGATCGACGCCCTGGTCAAGGTTACGCGCCTGGTGAAGGATGCTTGGCAGACCTTCGGTGATGCGCGCGACCCGATCGGCGACGCAGCAGCGATCGAGGTCGACGGAATCGCGATCGTATTGAACTCGGCCCGCGATCAAGCCTTCGGCCTCGATCTCTTCACCAATCTCGGCATCGATCCGACGAAGAGGAAGATCGTGGTGGTGAAGTCGCACAACCACTTCTTCGCGGCATTCTCGAAGATCGCGACTGAGGTGCACCGGACCACGGCGCCGGGGCCGCTGTCGCTGGAGTACTCGAAGGTGCCCTACAAGCGGCTCAGGCGACCGATCTGGCCGCTCGACCCCGACCCGTTGGGATTGGACTCCTAGACCTTCTCCCGGTGGGGGAGGTTTCGTATCAGGCTCTCGTGATTCCGGCGCCCAGCTTCGGGAACTCGCAGCGGATCGAAGTGCCGAGCTTGGGCGCCTTGCAATACTGGTTGATGCGGAGGTCGGCGGCGATCGACATCAGGCCGAAGGCATCTGCCGGCGAGACGCCGAGACGATCGCCAAGCAGCTTGATCATCGAGCGCGTGCAAAATTCGGCCGCGTCCTCGAAGGTCGGCGCCGAGGCGGTGGTGATCCAGCGGTCTTGGGTCTCCAGCCACGGCCAATCCGTGGCCCCGCCCTTCACCAGCTTGAAGCGGAGATGAACGCGGGCGCCGATCTCGGCGCCGGACCCGCACATCTCGGCATCGCCCATGGTCGCGTGCACGTCGCCGACGTAGAAGAGGCCGAGCGGCGCGTAGATCGGCAGATGCACCGTGGTGCCGACGGCGAGACGGTTGTTGTCCATGTTGCCACCGTGCCTGCCGATCAGGCCGACCGAGATCGGCTCCAGAGGGGCACACGCCATGGCGCCGATCATCGGCTTCAGCGGCAGGCGCAGGTCCTTGAAGTGCACCTGGCCGTCCTTGATCGGCAGCATGGTGACGGTGCGCTCGTTGACCACGTCCCGGACGATGCCGACCTCCGGGAAAACGCCGACATAGCCTTGGCTGTCGACTTCGATCGATACGATTTCGACCGCGAGAGAATCGCCGGGCTCGGCGCCGGCGATGCCGACCGGACCGGTCATCGGGTTCGAGCGCGGATACTTGTCGTTCGGGTTCGGCCGGGTGGTGACCTCGTCCTCGGGCTTGTTGAGCTTCCCTCCGCGCGAGTTGTGGGTCTCGATCATGATCTCGCACGGTGCTTCGACGGTGATCCGCGGCTTATGCGTGGCGTCGAAGGCGTATTCGACCTGGGTGCGGTCGAGATAGTGCAGCTCGCGGGACGGCATCGGCTCAGCCCTCGAAGTCGGTGGCGAGATGGGCGAGGCAGTCACCGCGCTCGGCACGGCCTTGCGCACGCTTGCAGACGACCAGACCGGCGCGCTGGAAGCGCGGCTCGAGCGGCGGGCGCATCGGGTCCTCGACGAAGTGGAGGCGCCCGGCGAGCTGACCCTTCTCGACCCAGTCGCCGAGCTCGACTGCCGACTGGAACAGCCCGTCGGCGGGGGCGTAGACGAAGTAGTCGCGGCCGCCGAGCTGCATGAAGCGGGTCGGCGTCTCCGGCGGCTGGATGGTCCAGGTCTTGAGGATGCCGAGATGGGCGAGTGTGTTGCGGATGCCGCGCTCGACCAGCGCGACGCCTGTCTTGGAGACCGCCGCCCGGCCACCGAACTCACCGCCCATTGCCGGGATGCCGCGGACATGGGCACCGCGCTGGGCCAGGCGGTCGTCGGAGCTGCGCCCGACAATGCTGAAGGGCGGGCCGAAGGCTTTGACCAGCGCGAACTGCTTCTTGTTCACCTCTTCGTTCTGGGTCAGGTGCATGCCGCAATATGTGAGGTAGTCGAGCGAGCGGCCGCCGGCGTGGAGGTCGTGATAGGCGCTGGCCAGAGGCACCAGGTGGTTGGCGACGTAATAGGCGATCTGTGCCGTCGGCCCGCCGTCGGGATCGCCGGGGAAGGCGCGGTTGAGGTTGCCGCCATCGAGCGGCGAGAGCCGCTGGGCGGCCATCGCGGCCGGGAAGTTGGCGGCGGCCAAGATGATGACCCGGCCCTGGATGTGCTCAGGCTCCAGCTCGCGGATCAGGTTGAGGAGGCCGATCTGGCCCTCGTACTCGTCGCCATGGGTGCCGGCGGTGAACAGCATGGTCGGTCCCGGCCCGTTCTTGATGCAGGCGATCGGGATGTGGATGACCTTGTAGGCGGAGTCGTTCATCGACCACGGCATGAACAGGTTGGAGACCTGCTTTCCGTCCTTATCGAAGTCGATGTCGGTCGAGATGCGGGTTGGGCGCGAGGTCATACGGACTCCGTGGACTTGATCCTGGAAAGGAGGCGGGTCCGACTCAGCGAGGGCCCGCGACGCTTCTACTTTTTCTCGACCGCCCAGAGCACATGGGTGCCGATGTCGATGATGCCGGAGATGTTGCTGCGATAGGCTGCCGGCGAGGTGTACTGGCCAAGATTGATGTAGGGCACGGTCTCGTAGAACCGCTTGTTCAGACGCCCGGCGATCTCGAGGCGCTGGTCCTGGGTCGAGGCCGTGTTGAACTCGGCGCGGATCTTTTCGAGTTCCAGATCGCAAGCCCACCCGAACCAGTTCTTGCCGTCGCAGGTCGAGTTGAGCGCGTTGTTGGCTATTGGGTCGCCCTGAAAAATTGCAGTCGAGGTGGTGATGAAGAGATGCCAGCCGGCCCGGTTGGCCGAGGGCGCATCCTTGACCGAGCGCCTGGAGACCAGTGTCGACCAGTCCATGCTCTGCATTTCGACATTAAAGCCGGCCTGGCGGAGCTGCTGGTTGGCCAGCTGGGCGAAGATGGTGATCTGCGGATGGTCGGTCGGGTTCATCAGCACCAACGGCTCGTTCTTGTATCCCGACTCCTTTAGAAGCTGCTTCGCCTTTTCGATGTTCGCATTCGGCCGGGCGAAATCGCCGAGTCCAGCCTTCGTTTCGAGCGACGTCCGGCACGAGAGCGCCGACCAGCAGACGATTTCCTGCTCCGGCACGCCGACGACCGCATTCAGGTACTGCGCCTGGTCGACGGCATAGAGCATCGCCTGGCGGATCTTCGGATTGTCCATGGGCGCGACCAGATGGTTGGGCCGGAGGATGGCGAGGCGCCCCAACTTGTTGGTGATCTCCACCTTCACGTTGGGCGCCTTGCGCAACATCGGGATCAAGTCGTTCGGCGGCGACTGGATGATGTCGACCTCGCCGCGGATCAGCGCCTGAATCGCCACTGCCGAGTCGGGCAGGTAGGTGAACTCTATGCGGTCGGTCCTGCCGGTCTTGTTGCCGGTGTGGCCGGCCGGCGGCTCGCTGCGACCGACATAGTCGCGGTTCTTCCGGTACGACCACTTGGCGCCGGGCTTCCATTCATCCTTGTTGAAGACGAAGGGGCCGGAGCCGATCGATTCCGTCACCTGCTGGAACGGATCGACGCTCGCCTCCTTCTCTCTCATGATCAAGAGCGGCGTCCCGGAATTGGCCAGCACCTCGGTCACTGGACCGAACTTCTCCTTGAACAGGATCTGCCAAGTGTCGGCGTCGAGCGCCTTCATTTCGGCGACGCGGCTCATCATGGTCGAGCCGACCGACATGCGCGCGGCCCAGCGCCTGATCGAGGGCACGACGTCCTTGGCGGTGACCGGCGTGCCGTCGTGCCATTTGAGACCGGAGCGAAGCTTGAATGTCCAGGTCAGTCCGTCCGGACTGACCGTATGGCTGCCGACCATCTGTGGACGGACGGCGCCGTTTCCGTCCTCGCCGTACAGCATGTCGTAGATCAGCGAGCCATGCGCCAGAGCGACGCCGGCGGTCGTCCAGATCGGATCGAGGGCGCGCAGCTCGGTCTCGGAGGCGATGTTGAGCGTCACCTCGCCACGGATAGGACCGGCGACGGTGAGGGCGACGGTCAGGGCGGCTGTCGCGGCAAGGACCTTGGAGGTGCGGCGCATGTCTTGCTTCCTTTGCTCTCGTCGCGGGTTGGAGGCGGCGGGTAGGTTTTGGATGACGACCGAAAAGAAGGGGCCCGGCGCTTTGCCGGGCCCCGATGACGAGACGCCTTACTTCTCGACGTTCCAGAAGGAGAGGCGAAGGTCCTGAATCACGCCCTTCAGCTCCTTGCGGTAGGCGACGGGGCCGACGAACTGGCCCAGCGGCAGATAGGGCACGTACTCGTAGAAGCGCCTTTGGTAGCGCTCGACCATGTCCGTGCGCTTGGCCGGAGTGTCGGCGTCCAGGTATTCGAGCCGGATCTTCTCCAACCCTTCGTCGCAGGGCCAGCCAAACCAGTTCTTGCCATCGCAGGGTGTCTGGGCGCCGGAGTTCATCAGCGGGCTCGACATGAATGGGCCACTGCCCCAGGTGTGGAAGACGTGCCAGCCGCCTTTGTTGACCGACGGCGCCTCCTTGACAGGACGACGGGAGACCAGCGTCGCCCAGTCCATCGTCTGGACATCGACATTGAAGCCGGCCTGCTTCATCAGCTGGGCCGAGATCTGCGTCAGGGCCGAGATGACCGGCTGGTCGGTCGGGTCCATCAGGACGATCGGCTCGTTCTTGTATCCCGCCTCCTGCAGGAGCTTCTTCGCCACCTCCGGTTTCGCTCCGGGCTTGGCCCAGGCGTCGTTGACGCCGGCCTTGGACTCGAGCGGCGTCCCGCACATGAAGACCGACCAGCACAGCGTCCGCATATTCGGGTCGTTCTGCATCACCTGTAGATATTGGTCCTGGTCGACCGCGTAGAGCAGCGCCTGGCGGACCTTCGGGTTGTTGAAGGGCGGCACCAGGCTGTTCGGCCGGAGCATGGTCTGGTTGCCGATCTTGTCCATCACCCGGACCTCGATGTTCGGGCTGGCTTTCAGTAGCGGCAGCAGGTCGGGCGGGATCACCTCGATGGTGTCGGCCTCGCCCTTGAGCACGGCCTGAACCCGGGTGTTGGCGTCCGGGATGTAGATCCACTCGACCGCATCGACCTTGACCACCTTGCCGCCGGCGACGCCGTCGGCCGGCTCGGTACGCGGCTTGTAGTCCTTGAACTTGCGGTAGGTGATGCTGTGTCCCGGATTCCAGTCCTTGACGTCGAAGGTGAAGGGACCCGAGCCGATCATGGTGGTGACGGCGACTTCTGGGTCGGTCCTCGCCTCTTGCTCGCGCATGATGAACAGCGGGTTCGACGAGGTGCCGATCGCTTCCAGCATCGGGCCGAAGGGCTGCTTCATCACGATCTGGAAGCCGTCTGCGCCTGTCGCCTTCACCTCGGCGATTCGTGTCGCCATGGTGCGCCCGAGCGTGTTCTTGGCCATCCAACGCTTGATCGACTGGGCGACGTCCTTGCCCTCGACCGGGCTGCCGTCATGGAACTTAAGGCCCGGGCGGAGCTTGAAGGTCCAGGTGAGCCCGTCGCCGCTCACGGTGTGGCTTTCTGCCATCTGCGGCTGATAGACCCACTTGCCGTCCGGCGCGTACAGCATGTCGTAGACCATGTAGCCATGCGAGATCGTCGTGCCGATCGTCGTGAAGATCGGATCCAGCACCTTGAGATCGGCGTCCGGGATGTGGCGGATGGTCTTCTGGGCGGCGGCAGGGCCGGCGAGCGCCAGCGCCGCGATCGCGGCCGCAGCAAGCGGGATCAGTCCTTGGGTCGTCTTCATGTCGTTCACGCCTCCTCTTTCGACGTTTGGGAGGAGTCCCTCCCGTTTCGCACCGTAAATGACTGCAGCGACACTTGCTGCGGCGCCGACGCGAGCCTAGCCTTGGGCCGGGCGCAGGGACTCATTTTCCGATCATCAAACACCGGCCGGCGGCGGTGATCAACCGTCTTGGCGAAAAAGGGAGAAACGATGGCGATTGATGCAGCCAAGTTGCACCGGGAAGCGATCGTCATCGATGCGGTCTGCCCGCTGCTCCGGGGGCAGAAATACACCGACTGGTACGCCGAAGGCGGGGTCACCATCGCCGCGCCGACGGTCGGCGCCATGGAGGGGATCGACGTCACCATGCGCAGCGTTGCCGCATGGAAGGCCTTCATCGCCCGGAACTCCGGGAATGCCGGCCGGATGACCCAGGTCTCCAGCGTCGCCGAGATGCGGTCGGCCAAGCGAAACGACAAGCTCGGTCTTCTCTTCCACTTCCAGGGCACCGACCCGATGGAAGACGACCTCGACATGGTCCATGCCTACAAGGCCCTCGGCGTCGGCATCATGCAGCTCTGCTACAACATCCGTAACCGGGTCGGCGACGGTGCCGACGAGCGCCAGGACTCCGGCCTCTCCTATTTCGGCGTCGAAATGGTCAAGGTGATGAACCAGGCCAGGGTCATCGTCGACGTGGCCCATACCGGCCTCAAGACCAGCTTCGACGCGCTCGAGATCTCCGAGCGGCCGGTGATCTGCTCTCACGGCAATCCGCGAAAGGTGAAGGACTCCTACCGCAACCTGCCGGACGACCTGATGAAGGCGATCGCGGCCCAGGGCGGCGTCATCGGCATGGTAGGATTCCCGGCCTTCGTCGCCGACGGTCCGGCGCCGACCCTCGACCAGTTCATCGACCATATCGCCTATACCGCCGACCTGGTCGGCATCGACCATGTCGGGCTCGGCATCGACTACTACAACGGCCAGTACCTGGTGATGCCGGACGACCAGGCGAAGGCCTACTACGACTCCCTGATCGCCAGCGGCAAGTGGCGGCCCGGCACCTATCCGCCGCCGCCGCACCGCTATCCGGCAGGAATCGAGACGCCCCGCACGCTGCCGAATCTGACCAAGCGCATGGTCGAGCGCGGCTTCTCGGCCGAGGATACGAAGAAGGTGCTGGGCGAGAACTGGCTCAGGGTCTACGAGGCGGTGTGGGGCGCCTGATGACCCAGCAGCTTTCTGATGCCGCCCGCAGGATCGTCGAGGCCTACAAGGCGCCGGGCGTCGCCGTCTCGATCCTCAAGGAGGGGAAGCCGGTCTATCGTGAGTGCTTCGGCGTCATGTCGACCGCCTCCAAGCGGCCGCTGACCGACAGCGCCACCTTCGACATCGGCTCGATCTCCAAGACCTTCAACGCCGCCACAGTGGCGCTGCTGGTCGAGAGGGGGCTGGTCGGCTGGGACACGCCGGTGGTCGAGGCGCTGCCGGGCTTCCGCCTGTCCGATCCCACCATCACCCCCCATGTCGTCGTCCGCGACCTCGTCGGCCAGTCCATCGGCTTCGGCGAGGACAACATCATGAACTACAACTCGCGCTTCAGCCGGCCGGAGATCATCAAGCTGATCCCGACCCTCCCGCTCAGGGTGCCGTTCCGAAGCGAATGCGCCTACCAGCAATTCGGCCCGATCGTCGCGACCGCGATGGTCGAGCATCTGACCGGCGAGGCGTGGGAGGATTTCGTCGAGCGCGAGGTTGCGGCCAGGCTCGGCTTGAAGGAGACCTTCGCCAGCTACTTCCGCATGCCCGACCGCTCGATCGCCTGCGACCCGCATCTCGATCTCGGCGACGGGGGGATGAGCGTCATCCCGCACCGGAATTTCGACGCGTTGTCGGCGACCGGCGGCATGACCGCGAGCCTCCGCGACATGGAAGCCTGGTTCTCTGCTTTTGCTTGCGGGGGAGCCGTCAATGGCCGGCGCCTGCTGAAGGAGGAGACCGTCGAGGAGATGCTGACTCCGCGTATCGCTGTGCGGCGGAACGGGCTCCACCCGCAGCGCTGGACCAGCCGCTACGAGGCGAATTTCGTCAGCTACGGGCTCGGCTGGTATGCGCATGACTTCGCCGGGCGACGCATCAACGAGCATACGGGCGCACTCGAAGGGTTCCTGGTGATGGGCTGCTCGGTTCCTTCCGAGCGGGTGGCCGTCGTCGTCCTCACCAACCAGCACCAGTCGGCAGCGATCAACCCGCTGCGCTACCTGCTGCTGGCCCATGCCTTCGGCATCGAGCAGAAAGACTGGGACGCCCGCTTCCGGACGCTGGCCAAGGACTCCAAGCGAGCGCCCAGGCTGATCAACGGCGAGCCCTATTTCTGGCGGCCGCTCGGCCGGGTCGAGGGAACCAAGCCGAGCCAGGCCCTCACGGACTATGCCGGTGACTACGTGCATCCGGGCTATGGCACCGTGCCGATCCGGGTCGAGAAGGATCGGCTCGCCATCGACGTCATCGGCAACCCCTGCGACGCCGACCATTGGCACCGCGAGGTCTTCCGGGCGGTGCCGCGCGATCCGGCGATCCGCTCTTATCATCAGGAGATCTTCTTCCGTTTCGAGCCCGATCCAGCCGGCCGGCTGACCCGGCTCGTCATCCCCACCATCGGCTGCTTCACGCGGGTCTGAGCCAAGAGATCTGACGAACGCCGACTTCGAGGCGTTCGTCAGCGACCTGCTGGTCGGAGCCCGCCACGTGCGGAATCTCGGCTTCTCGCGCGGCGCCGCGATCGCCGGCGTCTTTCCGCGTGCCGGTAACGAGCCGGCGATCAGCGTCGACGATCGGTCATTGCCGGAGCAATAGCCCGCATTCGGGCGGGCGATCGCCGCCCGGTTCCGCGTGCTGACGGGGCCAACACGGCTGGCGCGGGGCGGCATGGCGCTGCTCGCCCTGGTCAACGACCTCCTGGATGTCGGCCGCATCGAGGCCGGGAACCGGCCTCGCGGGTCCGGCGGGCGCGCGCGCGCCGGGTCGCCGGCTGATCCTGTTCCGTCAGGCTTCGCGCGGCGGCGGTGCCTCGCCCATGTCCCAGAACAGCCCGGTCATGATCGCCAGACCCTCGCGCAGGAGCGGTTCCAGCACATGCTCGTTGGGCGCGTGCTGGGAACAGGCCGCATAGGAATGCGGCACCCAGATCGTCGGCATGCCGAGGGTGTCGGCGAAGCAGTCGTTGGGAAGCGAGCCGCCGAGATTGGGCAGAACGGCCGGCTTGACCCCGGTTGTCGCTTCCAGCGAGGCCGCAGCCCATTGCGCCGCCGGATGATCCGGATCGACCCGCGTCGCATGCATGATCACTTCCTTCGACGCCTTGACCTCGACCATGGGGAAGCCACGGGCGTCGAGATGGCGGCGGATCGCTGGCAGGAAGGTCTTCGGGTCACGATCGACGGTGAAGCGGATCTGGCAATGGGCGCTGGCAGTCGGCGGCACGGCATTGACCGGCTTCAGCGGATTGCCGGTCGAGAAGGCCAGCACCTCGAAGGTATTCCAGGCGAAGACCTTTTCGGCCGCGGTCAGGCCGGGCTCGCCCCACCAGGGATCGATCGCCGGCGCGTCGTCGCCGCCGGAAACCTCGCAATCGGCGAGCGCGTTCCGGATCGAGTTCGGGATCGAATGCGGAACGATATCCCTGAGAAGGACCCGTCCCTTGGCGTCGATCAGCGAGGCGATCGCGTGCGCCAGGATGACGCCGGGATTGGCGAGCAGCCCGCCCCAGTTGCCGGAGTGATGGCCGCCCTTTCGAAGATTGACCGTGAGGTCGAAGTTGAGGGCGCCGCGCGTGCCCATGAAGATCGTCGGGCGCTCGGGCGAGAGGCGAGGGCCGTCCGAACCGATGAGGATGTCGGCGGTTAGCTCGTCCCTCGCCTGCGCGCAGAACTCGGCGAGGCCGGGCGACCCGATCTCTTCGCTGGTCTCGATCAGGATGCGGGAATTGAAGCCGAGTCGGCCGCGCTCCGCCAGCACGAAGCCGAGCGCAGCGAGGTTGATGCTGTGCTGGCTCTTGTTGTCGGCTGTGCCACGGCCGTACCAGCGCTCGCCCACCTTCTGCAGCATCCAGGGATCGCGATTTTCCGCCCAGCTTCCCTCCTGGCCGCGGACGACGTCGCCATGGCCGTAGGTGAGCACGGTCGGCAGGCCTTCGCCCTCCCACCGCTCGGCCGTCAGGAACGGCCCTCCAGGGACGACCGGGTTCTCGTGAACCTTCGTCCTGTAGCCGAGCGCGGACAGCTTGGGGCCGATCTCCTCCCTGAGGTAGCCGTAGAGATGCGGCCGGCTCTCCGGCACCTGGCTTTCGGTATGGAAGGCGATGCGCCGCTTCAAGTCGGCGAAGAAGGTGCCGTCGTCGAAATGGCGATGGGCGCGGGCGATGGCGGCGGCGCGGGACATGGGACTCTCCGGGCAGGTTATTTTCGGGCCAGCAGCCAGCCGGCGACGAGGGCGACCTCGCGCGACGGATCGGCGACCTCCGGAACAACAAGATGGTGGGCGAGACGGGCGGGCCAGCGGCGGCCGAACAGGTCGACAAAGGTGCCGGAGGCGATCAGGGCGTCGGCGACCGGCGATGTCGCCAGTGCGACTCCGGCCCCCGCCGCCGCGGCGTTCAGCGCCACCACCAGGCTGTCGCATTGGATGCCGCCGGCGGTGTCCATCCCGGCGACGCCGGCCAGACCGAGATAGGTTCCCCAGCCTTCGCGCTCGCCGATCGCATGAACCAGCCGATGGCCGGGCAGGTCGGTCGGGCTCTTGAGCGACGGTGCGCCGGCAAGATAGACGGGGCTCGCCACTGGAAAGAAAGCCTCGTCGAACAGCCGGTGCGCCTTGACCCCGGGCCAGGCGCCGGCGCCGTAGCGGATCTCGATGTCGACGCCATCCTGGCCGAAGTCGACCGGGGCGTAGAGCGTGGTGACGCGGACGGCGACCTCCGGATGCTCGGCGCGGAACCGTGCCAGCATCGGCGCCAGCCAGAGGGCGGCCAGCGTGGCGGTGGCTCGCAGCGTCACCGGGCGCCCCTCGGGACGGCCGAAGATCTCGGTGGTGCCGAGGTCGATGCGCTCGATCCCGTCTTGCACGATCGGCAGGTAGGCGATGCCGGCATCGGTGAGAGCCAACGCCCGCGGCAAGCGCTTGAACAGCTGGGCGCCGAGCCAATCCTCGAGCTGGCGCACCTGCTGGCTGACCGCCGCCTGGGTCACGCCCAGCTCCTCGCCGGCCTCGGTGAACGAGAGATGGCGGGCGGCGGCCTCGAAGGCGCGAAGCCAGTTCAGCGGCGGAAGGCGTCGGCGGCGTGGGCTCTGCATAAGCTAAGGGCGGGTCTCAGACCCAGGATTGCTTTCGTGTCGGAGGCGGGGCCGGGGGATAGATTCTCAGCCGCGGCGGCCGAGGACAAGGGCCGGCGTGAAGGAGGAGGTCATGGACACGCTGCTTGCCCCGACCGAGATGGCCCGGCGCGACTACGTTCGGGCGATGGCGGCCCAGCACCGGGCCGGCGGCCCGCTGCAGCGCGAGTTCTACACCTCGCCCGATGTCTTCCAGGAGGACATGCGGCGGATCTGGGGCCGCTACTGGCTCTATGCCGGCCATGCCTGCCAGATCCCGCGCACCGGAGACTGGCTGACCTACGACGTCGGCTCGGACTCGGTCATCGTCGTCCGCGACGAGAAGGGCGAGATCCGCGCCTTCCACAACACCTGCCGCCATCGCGGCAGCCGGGTCTGTCCGGCCGAGACCGGCAACAGCCGCCGGCTGGTCTGCCCCTACCACGCCTGGACCTACGGCCTCGACGGCCAGCTGATGATGGACACCAAGAGCGACTTCGGCGTCGATCGCAGCGAGCTGTCTCTGCATCCGGTCAAGGTGCGCGCCGTCGCCGGCCTCATCTTCATCTCGCTCTCCGACAACCCGGTCGACTTCGAGGACGGCCTTGCCACCATTGCCCGCAAGCTGACGCCGCACGGCCTCGAACGCGCGAAGGTCGCCCATCAGATCGACTACGTGGTGAAGGCCAACTGGAAGCTGGTCTTCGAGAACAATCGCGAATGCTATCACTGCCCGCCGAACCATCGGGAGTACAACCTCGCCACCTACGACGTTCACCGAGACAACGGCTGTTTCGATCCGAAGCTCAAGGCGGAGATGGAGCAGATCGTCGCCGAAGCCAATGCGCGCTTCCGTTCGCTCGGCCTCGACGAGGGCGACGCCCAGTCGACCATGACCGGCAGCCACTGGCGCTGCCACCGGACTCCGCTGATGAAGGGGTTCACGACCCAAAGCATGGACGGTAGGCCGGTCGCGCCGCTGATGGGCGGCTTCAAGGAGCGTGATGCCGGCACGCTCCGCACGACGATCTTCCCGAACTTCTGGCAGCACGCCAACGACGACTATGCCTGCGCCAGCCGGTTGACCGCGATCGGACCGGCCGAAACCCATGTGCGTGTCCTCTGGTTCGTCGACCGCGAGGCGGTCGAAGGCCGTGACTACACGCTCGACCGCCTGCTGCCGATCTGGAAGCTGACCTCGGAGCAGGACTGGGACATCTGCCAGTGGAACCAGCAGGGGGTGTCGTCGTCACATTACGTCCCCGGCCGCTACTCGTTGACTCGCGAGCAGAACGTCGCCCACTTCGTCGACTGGTATCTCCGCGAGGTGACGACGTGACGTCAGTGAAGCTGCCGAGCCGGGCCCGCATCGTCATCATCGGCGGCGGCGCCGTCGGCTGCTCGATCGCCTATCATCTTGTGAAGGAGGGCGAGACGGACGTCCTCCTCCTGGAGAAGAGCGGCCTCACCCACGGCGCCACCTGGCATGCGGCCGGACTGGTCGGCCAGCTTCGCTCCAAGCGCAACCTGACCCGACTGATGCAGGACTCGGTTGCCCTCTACGGCCGTCTCGCCGCCGAGACCGGACAGGAGACCGAGTGGAAGCCGGCGGGCAGCCTGCGGCTGGCCTCTTCCGAGGCACGCTGGAGCGAGCTCAAGCGCTCGGTCTCGACCGCCCGCAGCTTCGGCTTCGACATCCACACGGTCGGCCCGGCCGAGGCGCAGAAGATGTTCCCGCTGATCACGCTCGATGGCGTCGTCGGTGCGGTCTTCGTGCCGACCGACGGCTATGTCGACCCGACCGGCCTCACCATGGCGATGGCCAAGGGGGCGCGGGCAGGCGGCGCGAAGCTGGTCGAGGGCGTGCTGGTCACGGGCATCGAGACCAGGGGGCGGCGGGCGACCCGCGTGCTCACCGATCACGGCGCGGTCGAGTGCGAGATTCTGGTGAACGCCGCCGGCATGTGGGCCGACCGCATCGGCGCCATGGCCGGGGTCAAGGTGCCGGCGGTCGCGGTCGAGCACCAGTACATGGTGACGGAGAAGTCAGACCAGATCCCGAAGGGCCTGCCGACGCTGCGCGACCCCGACAAGGCCTTCTACCTGAAGCCCGACGTGGCGGCGCTGGTGGTCGGCGGCTGGGAGCCGAACACGGTTCCCTTCGGCCGCGGCGGCGCCTCCTTCGACTTCGGCCGCGAGCTGCTGCCGCCGAACTTCGAGCGCTTCGAGCAGATCGCGCTGCCGGCAGCCGAGCGCCTGCCGATCCTGAATACGCTGGGCATCCGCACCCTGATCAACGGGGCAATTCCGATCTCTCCGGACGGCGAGCCGATCCTCGGTCTCGCGCCCGAGCTCGACAACATGTTCGTCGCCTGCGGCTTCACCTCGGGCATCGCCGCCTCCGGCGGCGCCGGCCGCGCCATCGCCCAGTGGATCGTCCATGGCGAGCCCGAGCGCGACCTCTGGGCCTTCGACATCCGCCGCTTCGGCCTCCATCACATGAGCGGCCGCTACCGCTACGAGCGTGCAGTCGAGAGCTATCACCGCTACTACCTGATCCACTGGCCGGTCGAGGAGCTGTCGACCGGGCGGAGCGGGCGGCGGAGCCCGCTCTACCCGCTGCTGAAGGCCAAAGGCGCGGTGTTCGGCTCGCGCTTCGGCTGGGAACGGCCCAACTGGTTCGCGCCCGTTGGCACCAAGCCGGTCGACGTGCCGTCCTTCGAGGGCCGTCCCTCATGGTTCGATGCGGTGGCGGCCGAGCACAAGGCCACGCGCGAGCGCGTCACACTGTTCGACCAGTCCTCCTTCTCCAAGTTCGAGATCGACGGCCCCGGCGCCTTCCAGGCGCTCCAGCGGATCGCCGCCAACGACCTGGACAAGCCGGCGGGAAGCGCGATCTACACCCAGCTCTGCAACATCCGCGGCGGCATCGAGGCCGATCTCACCTTCATGCGGCTTGACGAGAACCGCTTCTACGTCGTGACTGGCTCGGGCTTCGGCGTCCGTGACGGCAGCTGGATCCAGCGGCACCTGCCGACGGACGGCTCGGTCGCCTTCCGCGACGTGACCTCGGCCCGCGCCGTCATCAACATCTGCGGCCCGCGGTCTCGCGACGTTCTGGCGAAGGTGGTCGAGGGTGACGTCTCGAACGCCGCCTTCCCCTATCTCGGTGCCCACGAGCTCCGCATCGGCTATGCGCCGGCGCTGGCCGTCCGCATCACCTATGTCGGCGAGCTCGGCTGGGAACTGCATATGCCGGTCGAGTACGCGGCCCATGTCTACGAGGCGCTCAGCGAGGCTGGGGCCGAGTTAGGTATCGCCGATGCCGGCTACCGCACCATCGAGACGCTCCGGCTGGAGAAACGCTATCTCTACTGGGGCGCCGACATCACGCCCGACTACACGCCCTACGAGGCCGGGCTCGGTTTCGCCGTGGCCCTGAACAAGGGCGACTTCATCGGCCGCGATGCGCTGATGCGTGCCAAAGCCGAGGGACCGAAGCGGCGGCTGGTTACGCTGCTCCTGGACGAGCCGGTGCCGGTCTATGGCGGCGAGGCGATCTTCTCGAGCGATGGCCGCGTGCTCGGCGTCACGTCCAGCGGCGGCTACGGTCACACCATCGGCAAGAGCATTGTCTACGGCTACGTGGCGGCCGAGGATGCCAAGGCCGGGAGCTATGAGGTCGAGGCCTTCATGCGGCGCATCGGTGCCACCCGGACCGACAAGGCGCCCTACGACCCCGAGCGGAAGAAGCTGCTGGCCTAAGCTCTCACGCGTCGACGCCGGCGGCACCGGTGATGGCACGCGTGGCCATCGCCAGGCCGACGACGACGGTGGTGATGAGCGGCGTGTAGTGAACCATGCGCCGGATCTCCATCGCTGACGGCCGGGAACGACGAGGTGACGTATTGCGGCCTGAATCGGGTGGTTGCAAGCGGAAGACCCCGCCGAACCGTGAAACTAGCGCCCGGCCAGCTTGTAGATCCGCGCGGCGTTGCCGCCGAGGACCCCGGCCTGGGCCGACGGATCGAGCCGGCGGTCGAGCCAGGCCAGCAGGGCCTCCGTCCAGCGCGCATAGCCGCCGGCTAGATTGACGACCGGCCAGTCGCTGCCGAACAGCAGGCGGTCGGGCCCGAAGGCGTCCAGCAGGACGTCGAGATAGGGGGTGAGGTCGTCCGCCTTCCAGTCCTGCGCGGCCTCGGTCACCAGGCCGGATGTCTTGCAGGCGACCGCCATTTTGCGACCGAGACGCCGCATCTTCTGCGCCCAGTCGGCGAAATCGTCATCGCTCCGCGACCAGCGGGCGATCGCGGGCTTGGCGCCGTGGTCGATCACGATGGAGAGATCGGGGTGACGGCCGACCAAGGTCAGGAGCGGCCGCAGATGCACTGGCCGGACCAGTGCGTCGAACACCAGCCCGACCCGTTTGATGGCGGCGAAAGCGGGAGCCAAGTGCGGGGACAGCATCCAGCGAGGATCAGCGATGTCGTGGATCATCGGCCGGAGGCCGACCAGCTTCCGCTCCGCGGTGAGACGCTCGATGCTTGCGGGTGCCTCCGCCGCCTCCATGTCGATCCAGCCGACGACGCCGGCGATCGATTCCGTCGTCGCCGCGAGGTCGAGCAGGAATCGGGTCTCGGCTTCGGTCGGCGCTGCCTGTACCAGCACCGTGCGTTCGATGCCATAGGCCTGGAGGTGAGGGGCGAGATCGGCCGGCCCGAAGTCGCTGTAAATGGCGGTAAGCGCCGGCGTCAGCCAGTGATAGTCGCCGCGATCGAGCCGCCAGTAGTGCTGATGGGCATCGATCCGCTCCGTCACGGTGTCGGCGCGCCCGCGGCGATCAGCCGCTCGGATTTGAGATCGGCCCAGAGGGCCGGCGGGAGCGGATCGGCGAGGAGGCTTTGGCTGGCATTCACCTCTCTGGCGGTGCGGGCCCCGACGACCGCGCCGGCGATCGCCGGATGAGCGAGCGGGAAGCGGAGGGCTGCGGCCGCGAGCGGTACGTTATGCGCCTGGCAGATGCGCTCGATCGCAGCGACGCGGCCGAGGATCTCCGGCGGTGCCGGAGCATAGTTGTAGTAGGCGCCGGACGTCGGCCCGGTCGCGAGGATTCCGGAGTTGAAGACGCCGCCGGCGATGACGGAGATGCCTTTCTCGCCGCAGAGCGGCAGGAAGCTCGCGAGCGGCTTCTGCTCCAGCAAGGTGTAGCGGCCCGCCAGCAGCACGCAGTCGATGTCGGCGACGCGGGCGACGGCCTCGCAGACCTGCCAGTCGTTGACGCCGAGGCCGATGGCGCCGACGACGCCCTGGGCACGGAGGTCGGCCAGGGCGGGGTAGGCACCGTCCATCGCTTCCTTGAAGCGGCGCGGCTGCTCCGCGCCATGGGTGAAGCGGTCGATGTCGTGGATCAGCAGGATGTCGATGCGGCCGACCCCGAGACGCTCCAGGCTCGCCTCGACCGAGCGGAGCGTCCCGTCCCGGCTGTAGTCGTAGACGGGAGCGGCGTTCGGCACGTCGACATAGGCGCCGCCGTCGACCTTGGCGTCCTGCGCCACCAGGAGCCGCCCGACCTTGGTCGACAGGCGGTAGGCGTCACGCGGCTTGGTTCTGAGGTAGCGGCCGACTCGCCGTTCCCCGAGACCGTGGCCATAGAGGGGAGCAGTGTCGAAGTAGCGCCACCCGGCATTCCACGCGGCATCGAGCGCCTCCTCGGCCGAACGCTCGGCCACCACCGAGAACAGGTTGCCGAGAGGAGCACCCCCGAAGCCGAGGCGGGTGATCTCGACGCCCGAGCGGCCGAGGCGCCGCGTGGCCAGCAGCGCGCCGGTCATGGATGCCCGACCAAGCCCTTCTTCAAGATCAGGTTGGCATAGGTGCGCAGCTCTCCCGTCTGCACGATGGCGTAGGCGGCGCGGCTGCGGTCATAGAAGGCGTGGCGTTCGATCATCGCGATCCCGACCTTGCGGCCTTCGGCGGCATCGAGCACGCGGCCGAAATCGATGACCGCGTCCGGGACCTTCTTTGGATCGTCGACCACCTGCATCCCCGCCGCCGGCGCCTCGACGAAGGTATCGAGCGGCATCACCGAGGCGATGGCGTGGATGACGCGGGTGGCGTCGACGCCGTCCATGCGGATCAGCCGCCGGGCGATGGCGGCGCCGGGGAAATGCGCGTCGACGACGACGATCTCGTCACCGTGGCCCATGGCGGCGAGCGCGTGCAGCAGGTCGGGCGAGAGGAGGGGATCGACGCCTTTGAGCATGGCGGAGCGACGATAGCGCATGCCCCCCGGTCGCTGGCAAACGGACCTTGCCGGACTGACATGTCAGTGCGTACACTCGGCCTCGATGAAGCTTCGCGAAAAGGCCTATGAGAGCTTCCAGCAACGGCTGATGGCGCTCGACCTGCGCCCCGGCCAGTTCGTCTCCCAGCGCGAGCTGGTGGCGCTGACGGGCATGCCGCTCGGCGCCATCCGCGAGCTGATCCCGAGGCTCGAGGCCGACGGCCTGATCGTCACCATTCCCCAGCGCGGCATGCAGATCGCCGCGGTCGACCTGAAGCTGGTCCGCAATGCCTTCCAGCTCCGTATCATCCTGGAGAAGGAGGCGATCGCCAGTTTTGCCGTGAAGGCCAGGACCGAGGAGATCGAGGCGCTGGCGGATGCCTACGACCGCATCGTCGCCAAGTCGCGAAAGGGCATCAGCCGCGAGCTCCTTGAAGAGGCGCAGACGACCGACTGGGCCTTCCACGACACGCTGATCGATTCTCTCGGCAACGACATCCTGTCGGCGATCTACCGGGTCAACTCCATCAAGATCCGTCTGATCCGTCTTGATCGCGTGCTGCTGTCGCCGGACAGCCTGATGCCGGCTTTGAAGGAGCATGGCGACATCATCGCGGCTCTTCGTGCCCGCGATTCCGCCCGCGCCGTCGTTGCGCTCGAGCGTCACCTGACCAGCGCCCGCAACCGGGCCATGGGCGTCCAGACCGTCGACGCCTCGGTTCCGCCCGCCGCTCCCCGTTCCCGCCCTCGTTCCGCAAAGGTTGCCCGATGACGACTTCTTCTGCCCGGCCGCCGCTCCGCGGCGTCTGGACTGCGCTGATGACGCCGCTCGAATCCGACGGCCGCATCGCCTACGACCTTCTGGTCGCCCATTGCCGCAACCTGTTCGACAAGGGCGTCGACGGCGTCACCCTGTTCGGCACCTCCGGCGAAGGCCAGTCCTTCTCGATCGACGAGCGCCGGGAGGCGCTGGAGCGGCTTCTGGCCTCGGGCATCCCGGCGGCGCGCGTTACCGTCGGCACGGCGACTTCGGCCCTGCCGGAGACGGCGGCGCTCACCCGCCACGCAGCCGCCCTCGGCGTTGCCGGCGTGCTGGTCCTGCCGCCGTTCTTCTTCAAGGGGTTGAGCGACGACGGCGTCTACGCCTCGTTCGCCAGGCTCTGCGACATGCTGAAGGGCATCGACACGCGGATCATCCTCTATCACATCCCCCAGGTGTCCGCGGTCGGGGTCAGCCCGGCGGTGGTGGCGAGGCTGGCGAAGGCCTATCCCGGCCTTATCGCCGGCGTGAAGGATTCCTCCGGCGATTGGCAGAACACGGCGGAGATGCTGAGGCTCACGCCCGGCCTCGCCATCATGGTCGGCCACGAGCCCTTCATTCCCCGCCTGCTCAAGGCCGGCGGCGTCGGCACCATCTGCGGCGTCGCCAATATCCGCCCCGCCTTGATCCGTCAGCTCTACGACGCGACCGGCAAGCCCGAGGAGGCCGGCCTCGTCGAGGCCGTCGACAAGCTCTGCACGCTGGTGACGGACGTGCCTTTCGTGCCTGCGATCAAGGCGATGCTGGCCGACCAGACGGGCGACCGACGCTGGCTCAACGTCCGCCCGCCGCTGGTCACGGCCAGCGAGGCCGAGCAGCGGCGACTGGTCGCGGCGGCGAAGGCGCTCGGGCCGGCGGCGCTGGCGGCCGACTGATCTCGACAGGTTGCAGGCATCGTCGCAGACTTACCAACACAATTGCCAACGGGAGGAAAAGAGAATGGACGACAGGAAGACGAGGGTTACCCGGCGCACGGCGCTCAAGATCGGCGCCGGCGCGGCCGGCGTGTTCGCGGCGCCCGCGATCATGAAGACGGCGACGGCGCAGACCGGAGGCTTCAACTGGAAGAAGTTCGCCGGCCAGAGCATCGAGGTGTCGCTGACGCTCGGGCCGCGCGCGGAAAACCTCCGCCGGCACGAAAAGGAATTCACCGAGCTCACCGGCATCAAGGTCGGGTCCGAGGCGGTGCCCGAGCAGCAGCACCGCCAGCAGGCCGTCATCCAGTTCAACTCCGGCAGTCCGCAGTTCGACGTGATCACGGAGTCATGGCACGTCCAGAAGCGTCTGTTCGGCAAGTCCAAGTGGCTGGTCGACATGAAGCCGCTGCTGGCCGATGCCTCGCTCACGGCGCCGGACTACGACTTCGCGGACTTCACCGCCGGCGGGCTCCGTTGGGCGACCCAGGGCGACGGTCGTATGGACACCCTGCCGCTGAACATCGATCCCTGGATGATCTACTGGAACAAGGAGCTGTTCGCCGCCAAGGGCCTCGCCTTCCCGAAGACCTTCGAGGAAATCCTGATGGCGGCGGAGAAGCTGACGGACAAGGCGGCCGGGCAATATGGCTGGGTCTCTCGCGGCCTCAAGAACGCCAACGTCCCGGTGTGGACCAGCTTCATGCTCGGCCATGACATGGACCCGGTGAATCCGAAGACCGTCACCCTCCAGACCACGACTCCGGAAGCGATCGCCGCGGCCGAGTACTACAAGAAGCTCAACAAGGACTTCGCCCCGCCGGGCACCGTCGGCTTCAACTGGAACGAGTCCCAGACCTCGTTCAGCCAGGGCAAGATCGGCATGTGGCTCGACGGCATCGGTTTCGCTCCGCCGCTCGAGGATCCGGCCAAGTCCCGGGTCGTCGGCAAGGTCGGCTACGGCATCATGCCCGCCGGCCCGAAGGCGCGGCACTCCGCGACCTTCGGTGACGGCATCGGCATCGCCGCTGCCAGCAAGAAAAAGGAAGCGGCTTATCTCTACTGCCAATGGGCGACCAGCAAGCTGATGTGCGCGCGGCTGCTGCAGTCGGGCGGCGGCTCGCCATGCCGTGGTTCCTCTTACACCGACAAGGACGTCATCGCCGGCCTCAAGCTGCCGCGCGAGTGGCTCACCTGTCTGCAGGAATCGACTGCGATCGGGCGTCCCGGCCTGCCGGAGATCGTGCCGGTGACCGAGTTCCGCGACGTCTTCGGCGTCGGCCTCACCAACACCATCGGCGGTGCCGACGCCAAGGCGGAGCTGGTGAAGGCGACCGAAGCCTTCGCTCCGGTGCTGCAGAAGTCCGAGGCGAGCTGACCAGTCCGTTAGGCACACCCTCCCGTCGCGGGACCGCGGCGGGAGGGGGTCCTTGAGACTTGGCCATGACTCAGACGAGCACAGTCGAGACGAAGGCCGTGTCCGCCGAAGCGGCGCCGGCGCGCGGCCCCGGCTTCGATCGGAACTATCTGCCATTCGCCTATCCGGCGCTGGTGATCACGGCGGCGGTGATCGTGTTCCCATGGATCTTCACGATCTACATGAGCTTCTACGACTGGAAGATCGGCCAGGCGCGGGAGTTCGTGGGATTCGCCAACTTCACCAAGCTGGCCAATGATCCGCGCTTCATCGAGTCGATCGGCCATACGCTCTACTTCACCGCGCTTGCCGTGATCCTGCCGGTCGTCTTCGGCACCATCGCCGCGCTCATCTTCAACGAGCGCTTTCCGCTGCGCGGGCTGTTCCGCGCCATCTTCATCCTGCCGATGATGGCGACGCCGGTCGCCGTCGCGCTGGTGTGGACGATGATGTTCCACCCGCAGCTCGGCGTGTTGAACTATCTGCTCAGCCTCGTCGGCATCCCGCCGCAGCTCTGGGTCTATTCGCCGGACACGGTGATCCCGAGCCTAGTCGCGGTCGAGGTCTGGCACTGGACGCCGCTGGTTATGCTGATCGTGCTCGGCGGTCTCGCCTCGGTGCCGGTCGAGCCTTATGAGTCGGCCAAGATCGACGGCGCCAGCGCCTGGCAGATGTTCCGTCACATCACGCTGCCGCTGATCATGCCATTCATCCTGGTCGCGGTCGTCATCCGCATGATCGACGCGCTGAAGGCCTTCGACACGATCTACGTCATCACTTCCGGCGGGCCTGGCACGGCATCCGAAACGATCAACATCTACCTCTATCTACAGGCGTTTTCCTTCTACAACATCGGCTATGCCTCGGCCGTCACCATCGTCTTCTTCGTTCTGATCATCCTGCTGACGCTGGTGCTGCTGTTCCTCCGGCAGAAGGCGAAGTGGACATGAGGTCCCGCCGGTCCCTCGGCGTGAGGGTGAAGCACGCGATCTCGAATCTCGGCTTCGCGTTCGCGGTCTTCGTGATCGTCTCGCCGGCGATCCTGGTGATGTTGTGGATGCTGTCGCTCTCGCTGAAGACCGAGGTCGACAACATGGCCTTTCCGCCGGTGTTCATCCCGAGTCCGCCGACGCTGGCGAACTTCCTGGACGTGTTCGAGAAGAACAGCTTCGATCTCTACTTCGTCAACAGCCTGATCGTATCGGGCATCTCGACGCTGATCGCCATCCTGGTCGGCGTCCCGGCCGGCTACGGCATCGCCAAGGCGCAGGCCCACAAGATCGCCGTGCTGACCCTGATCGCCCGCATCACGCCGGGCTTGAGCTACCTGATTCCGCTCTACATCCTGTTCCAATGGATCGGGCTGACCGGCACGGTGTGGCCGATCGTCATCACCCATCTGGTGCTGACGGTGCCGATCTTCATCTATGTCATGATCGGCTTCTTCGAAAGCCAGCCGCCGGATCTCGAGGAGGCGGCGCTGATCGACGGGTGCACTCTCTGGCAGGCCTTCCGCTACGTGGCGCTGCCGCTGGCACGGCCGGGGATCATGGTCGGCGCCATCCTCTCGATCATCTTCTCGTGGAACAATTTCATCTTCGGCGCCGTGCTCGGCGGCCGGACGACGCGGACGCTGCCGGTCGCCGTCTTCAACATGCTGACCTTCGAGCAGGTCGCCTGGGGGCCACTTGCCGCGGCCGCTCTCCTGGTCACGGCGCCGGTGCTGATCCTGACGCTGTTCATCCAGAAGGAGATCGTCGGCGGTCTCACCGCCGGCGGCGTCAAGGGCGGCTGACGGTTGCTAGTCGGCGTCGACGCCTGCGGTTCGAAGCTCGGCCAGGATGCCCTCCGCCCGCTCCTTCCGCCGGCCGGCGCTGATCTTGTCCGCGAGCGCCAGGATGGTGCGGGATCCCGTGGTGACGAAGAGGAAGGGCAGCGCCGCATGCACGAGGCAGGCGAGGCCGGCCCCGATCATCCGGAAGCCGACGGTTCCCGCGACCCGGCTGTGCTGAAGATAGGTCTCGCCGACGGCGTTCGGATGGTCGGTAAAGGGATTGGCCATGACATGTCCCCCGCGTTTCTATGGCATCCTATACAATGGCCCCTGACATGTCACAAGACCCTCTTCCGCATGGCAGGGAAGGGGAGTAGGTAGGACGGGTGAGCGCCAGAAAGAAACCCGAGGCGGTGCCCGAACCGCAGACGCTGGGTGATGCGGCCTACGCGACCTTGAAGGTCCGGATCATCGAGGGACAGCTTCCGGCCGGGGCCGCGGTGAGCGAGGCCGAGCTGGCGCTTTCCCTCGGGTTCGGCAAGGCGCCCGTCCGCGCCGCGTTGGCTCGTCTTGCCCAGGATGGCTTGGTCGCCGCCGTCGCCAGGCGCGGCTGGCGGGTGGCGCCGGTGACGCTGGCCGATGTCCTGGATGTCTTCCGGCTCCGTCGTTCGCTCGAGCCGCTGGCGGCGCGGCTCGGCGCCGAGCGCGGCATCGACGCCGCCCTGCTGAAGCGCCTGGATGCTGCCTGCCGGGCCGACTACCAGCCGGGCGACCCGTCGAGCGAGCGGGCCTTTCTCAAGGCCAATCGCGCCTTCCATCTGGCGGTGGCGGAAGCATCGGGCAGTCCCCGCCTTACGCGCGTGCTCTCGAATCTCCTGGACGAATCCGAGCGCGCGCTGGTCCTCGGGCTCGCCGTCCGCGACCGCAGCCACGAGATCCAGCACGAGCACCAGGCGCGGATCGAGGC
>CAMBVS010000017.1 GCA_945871425.1 Rhizobium sp. Q54
TTCTGGGCCGAGCAGGCGAAGCGGATCGACTGGATGAAGCCCTTCACCAAGGTGAAGGACGTCGACTTCACCGGCGACATCCGCATCCGCTGGTACTACGACGGCACGCTCAACGCCTCGGCCAATTGCATCGACCGGCACTTGAAGGCGCGCGGCAATCAGACCGCCATTCTATGGGAGGGCGACAATCCGGCCGAGCACAAGCATGTGACATATCGGGAGCTTCACGAGAACGTCTGCCGGCTCGCCAACGTGCTGAAGGCCCGCGGCGTCAAGAAAGGCGACCGGGTCACCATCTACATGCCGATGATCCCGGAGGCGGCCTATGCCATGCTCGCCTGCGCACGCATCGGCGCCGTGCATTCGGTGGTCTTCGGCGGCTTCTCGCCGGAGTCGCTGATCAATCGCATCCAGGATTGCGACTCGAACGCCGTCATCACCGCCGACGAAGGCCTTCGCGGCGGCAAGCCGGTCCCGCTTAAGGCGAACACCGACGAGGCGCTGCTGCAATGCCCGTCGGTCAAGACCGTGGTGGTGGTGAAGCGGACCGGCGGCAAGATCGGCTGGGTCAAGGGTCGCGACCTCTGGTATCACGAAGAATGCGCCAAGGTGCCGGCCGAGTGTGCGCCGGAGGAGATGAGCGCGGAGGATCCGCTGTTCATCCTCTACACGTCGGGCTCGACCGGAAAGCCCAAGGGGGTGCTGCACACCACCGGCGGCTACATGGTCTACACCTCGATGACGCACCAGTACGTCTTCGACTACCACGACGGCGACATCTACTGGTGTACCGCCGACGTCGGCTGGGTTACCGGCCACAGCTACATCGTCTACGGGCCGCTCGCCAACGGCGCGACGACCGTGATGTTCGAGGGCGTTCCGAACTATCCGGACACCTCGCGATTCTGGCAGGTGGTCGACAAGCACAAGGTCAACATCTTCTACACCGCGCCGACGGCGATCCGCGCGCTCATGCGCGACGGCGAGGGGCCGGTCAAGACCTCGAACCGGCACAGCCTCAGGCTGCTGGGCTCGGTCGGCGAGCCGATCAACCCCGAAGCCTGGCTCTGGTATCACAGGGTGGTCGGCGACGGCCGCTGCCCGATCGTCGACACCTGGTGGCAGACCGAGACCGGCGGGATCCTGATCACCCCGCTGCCGGGCGCGATCCCGACCAAGCCGGGCTCGGCGACGAAGCCGTTCTTCGGCGTCCGCCCGGCGATCGTCGACAACGACGGCAAGTTCCTCGAAGGCGCGGCCGAGGGCAATCTGGTGCTGCTCGATTCCTGGCCGGGCCAGATGCGCACGGTCTACGGCGACCACAAGCGCTTCGGTCAGACCTACTTCGCCACCTTCAAGGGCATGTACTTCACCGGCGACGGCGCCAAGCGCGACGCCGACGGCTACTACTGGATCACCGGCCGCGTCGACGACGTCATCAACGTCTCCGGCCACCGGCTCGGCACCGCCGAGGTCGAGAGCGCGCTGGTCGCCCATAAGAAGGTCGCCGAGGCCGCGGTCGTGGGCTATCCGCATGAGATCAAGGGCCAGGGCATCTACGCCTATGTGACCCTGAAGGCCGGCGAGGCGACCTCCGAGGAGCTCAGGAAGGAGCTGATCCAGTGGGTGCGGAAGGAGATCGGCCCGATCGCCACCCCCGACCTCATCCAATGGGCGCCGGGCCTGCCCAAGACCCGTTCGGGCAAGATCATGCGCCGCATTCTCCGGAAGATCGCCGCCAACGAGCACGACCAGCTCGGCGACACCTCGACGCTCGCCGATCCCGGCGTGGTCAAGGACCTGGTCGAGAACCGGATGAACCGCGCCTGAGCTCAATATCGAAAGCCAGAACCGGGAAGAAGCGTCGGCCGACCGGCGCTATCTTTCCAGGTATGAGCAAGCAGTACTGGGGCGTCATCCAGACGCCCGTCGGGCCACTCGCCGCCGCGATCGACGGCGCCGGGCGGCTCACTCACCTAGGGTTCAGCAAGGCCGAGCATGAGCGCATCGCCGCCGAAGGCGGCGAACGCGACGACAAGGCCATCGCACCCGTCGCCCGTCAGATCGCCGAGTATTTCTCGGGCAAGCGCCGGAGCTTCGACTTTCCGCTCGCCGCCAAGGGCACGGATTTCCAGAAGCAGGTCTGGGCGGCGCTGCTGAAGATCCCGTTCGGCAAGACCACGACCTATGCCGCGCTGGCGGCGAAGGTCGGCCGCCCCGGCGCCTTCCGGGCGATCGGCCGGGCGAACGCCACCAACCCGATCGCCCTGATCGTGCCCTGCCACCGGGTCATCGGCACCGACGGCACGCTGACCGGCTATGCCGGCGGCATCCCGATCAAGCAGAAGCTGCTGGAGCTCGAAGGCGCGATCTCATAGTCGTCCCCTGACCGCGGCGACGGCGTGGCGGTAGCGGCCTCGGATCGCGTCCCGGTTGACGTGCCGTCCGTCGCGCACCTGCCACCGCCCGCCGACCATCACGTGCTTCACCGGGTTGGCGTTGCCGGCGAAGACCAGCGCATCGAGCAGCCGCTCCTTCGGCACTTCCGCCAGGACCGCTGACTCGCCGTCGAGGACGACCAGGTCGGCGCGGGTGCGCGCGGCGATGCAGCCGATCGGGCGTCCGGACGCACGGGCGCCGCCGGCGAGCGCCGCCTGGTAGAGATCATGGGCACCGCCCTGGTTGGTCAGCCGGTTGCGCCGCCGGGCGACCAGGCGGCGTCCGTATTCGAGCCAGCGCAGTTCTTCGAAGCCATTGACGGAGATGTGGCTGTCGGAGCCGAGGCCGAAGGCGCCTTTGGCGGCGAGCCAGTCCTCGGCCGGGAAGAAGCCATCGCCGAGGTTCGCCTCGGTGGTCGGGCAGAGGCCGGCAATCGCGCCGGTCGCGGCCGCCTTCTTGATTTCGCGCGAGGTCATATGGGTCGCATGGACCAGGCACCAGCGCCGGTCGACGGGGGCATGGGCGAGCAGCCACTCAACCGGCCGCTGGCCGGACCAGGCGACGCATTGCTCCACTTCGCCGGTCTGCTCGGCGATGTGGATATGGATGGGCGTGGTCGTCTCGATCGCGCCGACGACCTCCGCAAGGGAGTCCGGCGGCACGGCGCGGAGCGAATGGGGGGCGATGCCGACGGCGATCTCGGCGTTGCCCTGGTGGCGCGCCTTGACGGTCTCGAACAGCTTCAAAAATCGCTCGGACGAGTTGAGAAAGCGGCGCTGGCCGGCGGTGGCGGGCGTGCCGCCGAAGCCGCCCGCCTGATAGAGGACCGGCAGATGGGTGATGCCGATGCCGCCCTCCTTGGCGGCGGCGATCACCCGCTCGGACAGCTCCGCCAGGTCGTCGTACGGCTCTCCGCCAGGCTGATGATGGAGGTAGTGGAACTCGGCGACCGCGGTGTAGCCCGCCTCCAGCATTTCGACGTAGAGCTGGGCTGCGATCGCCTGGACCTCTTCCGGCCGGAGCGCATTGGCGAGGCCGTACATGAGCCGCCGCCACGACCAGAAGTCATCCTCGGGGTCGGTGCCGCGATGCTCGGCCAGGCCCGCCATGGCCCGTTGGAAGGCGTGCGAGTGCAGGTTCGGCAGGCCCGGCAGCACCGGGCCGTCGAGGCGTTCCCGGCCCGCTGGGAGGGCCCCGGGCGTGACCGCGGCGATCCATCCGTCGGCACTAAGGTCGATGCCGACATCGACATTCCAGCCATCCGGCAGGAGGGCGAGCGGAGCGAGCAGGCGCCGAGGGGATTCGCGAGACATGGCGGCGGAGCTTATCTACCGTGCAGATGGCCAACAAGGAGATGGACGGGAATGTGGGACACGCTCTGGCTTGACGCGCGGGTGGCGACAATGGTTCCCGACGGTCTGCCCTATGGCGCGATCGAGGATGGTGCCCTGGGTGTGACTGACGGGCGGCTGGCCTGGGTCGGCCGGCGCACCGATCTTCCCGGCCGGCCCGAGTCGCTGGCCCGCGAGGTCCGCGGCTGCGGGCGCCGGTGGATCACGCCCGGCCTCGTCGACTGCCACACCCACATCGTCCACGGCGGCGACCGGGCGCATGAGTTCGAGCTTCGCCTGAAAGGGGCGAGCTACGAGGAGATCGCGCTGGCCGGCGGCGGCATCCGCTCGACCGTGACCGCAACCCGCTCGGCCAGCGAGGATGCGCTCTACGACAGCGCCAGCCGGCGGATCGCCGATCTCCAGGCCGAGGGCGTCACCACGATCGAGATCAAGAGCGGCTACGGTCTCGATCGCGAGACCGAGGCACGCATGCTGAGGGTCGGCCGCCGGCTGGGTGCGACGCTGCCTCTGACGGTCCGCACCACCTTCCTCGGCGCGCATGCGCTCCCGCAGGAGTTCGAGGGCCGTGCCGACGCCTTCATCGACTTCCTCTGCCAGGACAGCCTGCCGAGCATCGCCGCCGAAGGGCTGGTCGACGCGGTGGATGCCTTCTGCGACCGCATCGGCTTCACGCCGGCCCAGACCCGGCAGATGTTCGAGGCCGCGCACGGCCTCGGCCTTCCCGTCAAGCTGCATGCCGAGCAGCTCTCCGACCAGGGGGGCGCCGCGCTAGCCGCCAACTTTGGCGCGCTTTCCGCCGATCACCTCGAACACCTCTCCGAAGCCGGGGCGAGGGCGATGGCGGCGGCCGGCACGGTCGCCGTCCTGCTGCCGGGGGCGTTCTACTTCATCCGCGAGACCCGGCTGCCGCCCGTCGACCTCCTGCGACGGGAGGGGGTACGGATCGCGCTGGCGACCGACTGCAATCCCGGCACTTCGCCGATGACCTCGCTGCTGCTGGTCCTCAACATGGCGGCGACGCTGTTCCGGCTGACGCCGGAGGAGGCGCTGGCGGGTGTCACGCGCGAGGGGGCGGCGGCCCTCGGGCTCGGCGCCTCCCATGGCACGCTCGAGGCCGGCAAGGCCGCCGACTTCGTCGTCTGGAACATCGACCGTCCCGCTGAGCTCGCCTACCGCATCGGCGGCAACCCGGCGGCGCTTGCAGTAAGGGCCGGACGGCCCCTTTGGCCGGAGATGCGAACCTGAAGTAGAGTGGTGCGGATGGGAGGGCTTGCTTTCCTTTTTGCGATCACGGTCGCCGGCCCGGCGCTTGCGCAGCAGCCGGCGCCGATCCGGCCGCAGTCGCCGCCTCCGCGGACGGCGATCGCCGCCGAGTGCGCGCTCCTGCCCGGCGGCAATGCGCCGGTGAACAAGATCGCCGAGCTCGCCCAGCCGCTGTCGCCGCGAAGCCTCGATCTCACTTACTTCAACAAGCGGCTGGCCGATCTGACCGAGGAGGACTTCGAGCGCATCGCCGAGCTCGCGACCAAGTGCAACCGCACGCTGGCCCGAGCCGCGGTCGAAAAGGCCCAGCAGCTGCGCGAAGTCGTGCGCGAATCACAGGCGGTGCGGCGGCAGGCTCTGGCCAAGGTTGACCAGGGCAAGGCCAGCCTCGCCAGGACGCAGAACCCGCGCGAGAAGGTCGAGTGGCTGCACAACGCCTGGGCCGAGCTGCCGCTGCTCGCCGAGACCATCACCAAGACCGATCTTCGGGAGTATGCGGGCTGGATTGCCCGGTCCATGCAGGCCGTGTATGACGACGCTCCCGGCTACGGCAAGCGCCCGCCGCCAACCGTCGCCGAGGTGCTGGCCACTGTCCCTCAAAGGAACGACCAGGTATCGGCGGCAACGCGTGCGGCGCCCGATGCCAAGGGGCCGTTGCCGGGGCGGCCCTGGTGGGCAGTGAACCGTTCCCGGGAGGACGAGTGATGGCGAGCGTGAGCTTTACCGATGGCCGGACGGTCGCGGATCTGATGGCCAAGGGGCAGGTCACGCTGGTCGACGTGCGCGAGCCCAACGAGTTCGCGGCCGAGCGCATCCCCGGCGCCAGGCTGGTGCCGCTCTCCGCCTTCGACCCCGCCCAGGCCCAGCCCGCCCCGGGTACCCAGCTCGTGCTGCACTGCGCTGCCGGCGTGCGGTGCGGGGTCGCGGCGCAGGTCCTCCAGTCGAGCGGCTACAAGGGCGACATCCTCCGGCTGGCCGGAGGGCTCAAGGGCTGGCGGGCCGAAGGGCTGCCGACTGAGCGCTAAGCATTTGCGCCGGCACGTTCGAGGGCGCAGTATGCCGACGTCCCGCCGGTCTCCGCGTCCCAGTCCCTGATGCACGTCTATCTTCCGATCGCCGAGCTCTCGGTCAACTGGTTCGCCCTTCTTGTGATCGGCAGCGGTGTCGGCTTCCTGTCCGGGCTCTTCGGCGTCGGCGGCGGCTTCCTGATGACGCCGCTCCTGATCTTCCTCGGCGTGCCCGCGCCGGTTGCCGTCGGCACTGGTGCCGCGCAGATCCTGGCATCCTCCGTCTCCGGCGTGCTCGCCCATTGGCGGCGCCAGAATGTCGACGTGCAGATGGGCATTGCGCTGACGGTCGGCGGCTTTCTCGGATCTGCGCTCGGCATCTGGATCTTCACGCTGCTGCGCCAGGCCGGCCAGGTCGACCTGGTGATCCGCCTCTGCTTCGTCTTCTTCCTCGGCGGGGTCGGCGGATTGATGCTGGTTGAAAGCGCGCGCACCTGGCTCCGTCGGACGACCTCGGGCGTGCGCACGCGCAAGCTGCACGAGCACAACTGGCTGCACGGCCTGCCGTTCAAGCTCCGCTTCCGCCGCTCCAAGCTCTACATCAGCGCGCTGCTGCCGCTCACCGTCGGATTCGTCATCGGCATCCTGACTGCGATCATGGGCGTCGGCGGCGGCTTCATCCTGGTGCCGGCGATGATCTACATCCTCGGCATGCCGACGCAGATGGTGGTTGGCACCTCGCTGTTCCAGACGCTGTTCGTCGCCGCCAACGTCACCATACTGCAGTCGATCACCAACCAGACCGTCGACGTGATGCTGGCGCTCCTCCTGATCGTCGGCGGCGTCGTTGGGGCCCAGCTCGGAACCCGATTCGGCGCCCGGCTCAGGGGCGAGCAGCTTCGGATCCTGCTGGCGGTTCTCGTCCTCGCGGTCGGGCTCAGGCTCGCCTTCGACCTGTTCACGACGCCCGACGACTTCTACTCTCTGGCTCCGGAAGGCCACGGATGAAGGCGGCACGCGTCACGGCCCTCGCGGCAGTCGCGATGCTGCTGTCGCTCGGAACGGCGCTGCGCGCCCAGCCGTTGGTCGCCGACCTCTCCCAGCATCTTGTCGCGATCACCGCGGGCTTCACCGGCGCCGACATCGTCATGTTCGGGGCGACCGACGGTCCCGGCGACGTGGTCGTGGTGGTGACCGGGCCGCCCAAGCCGACCATCGTGCGCCGCAAGGGACGATTGGCCGGCATCTGGGTCAACCGCGAATCGATGCTGTTCGCCGATGCCCCGACCTTCTACGGCGTCGCCGCCTCGAAGCCGATCAACGAGATTCTGGCGCACAACCAGCTCGATCGCCACCAGATCGGCGTCGATCACATCCGGCTGCTTCCGCCCAACCCCGAGGCGAGGCGCGACGACATCCCTGAGTTCCGCGAGGCTCTGGTGCGCGCCCGCCAGCGCGACGGCCTGTACGGCGGCGAGCCCGGCAAAGTCACCTTCCTCGGCGAGCGGCTGTTCCGCGCCCGGATGGCGCTGCCGGCCAAGGTCACGACCGGCGCCTACCGGGTCCAGATGTATCTCGTCCGCGACGGCCAGGTGGTGACCGTGCAGACCACGCCGCTCCTGGTCAGCAAGATCGGCTTCGGCGCCGACGTCTTCGACTTCGCCCATAAGGATTCGGCGTTCTACGGCCTGGTCGCGATCTTCCTGGCCGCGGCGGCGGGCTGGACGGCGGCCGCCGCCTTCCGCAGACTCTGATGGCCATGAGCGAATCCGCGCCCTCCCCCGGCAGCAACCGCACCTTCCTCGTCGTCGTCGACGAGACCGAGGAGATGCGGGTGGCGCTCCGCTATGCGAGCCGCCGGGCCAAGGCGACCGGCGGGCGGGTGGCGCTGCTCTATGTCGTCGATCCTTCGGAGTTCGAGCACTTCATGGGTGTCCGCGAGATCATGCGCGAGGAGAAGCGTCAGGAGGCCGAGCAGACCCTGCAGAAGCTCGCCGACATCGTCGTCGAGGAATCAGGCCAGATTCCGGTCGTCTATCTCAAGGAAGGCAACCGGAGGGACGAGCTCCTGAAGATCCTGAACGAAGAGCCGGCGATCTCGATCCTGGTCCTCGGCGCCGGAACCGGTCCCGAGGGGCCGGGGCCGCTGATCAGCCACCTGATCGGCAAGGCCGCCGGCAAGATTCGCGTGCCCATCACCATCGTCCCCGGCAACCTGACGCCAGAGCAGCTGGACGCGGTCACGTGAGTTTCCTTTCACCCCCCGATCGCGTCGACCTGTCGGTCAAGACCGCCGACGAGGTGAAGACCACCACATGCTACATGTGCGCCTGCCGCTGCGGCATCAAGGTGCACCTGAAGGACGGCCAGCTCCGCTACATCGAGGGCAACCGCGACCACCCGGTGAACAAGGGCGTGCTCTGCGCCAAGGGCTCGGCCGGGATCATGCAGCACAACTCGCCGGCACGGCTCAGGAAGCCATTGCTGCGCACGGGCGAGCGCGGGTCGGGTGAGTTCCGCGAGATCGAGTGGGCGGAAGCCCTCGATCTCGCCACCGGCTGGCTCGCCGACATCCGGAAGACCGATCCCCGCAAGCTTGCCTTCTTTACCGGCCGCGACCAGAGCCAGGCGCTGACCGGCTGGTGGGCGTCCGCCTTCGGCACGCCCAACTACGCAGCGCACGGCGGGTTCTGCTCGGTCAACATGGCCGCGGCGGGCCTCTACACCATCGGCGGCTCGTTCTGGGAGTTCGGCGAGCCTGACTGGGAGCATGCCCGCTATTTCCTGATGTTCGGCGTCGCCGAGGATCATGCCTCCAACCCGATCAAGATCGGGCTCGGCAAGCTGAAGGGGCGCGGTGCCAAGTTCGTCTCGGTCAATCCGGTGCGGACCGGCTACTCGGCCATCGCCGACGAATGGATCGGGGTCAAGCCCGGTACCGACGGCATGCTGGTGCTGGCGCTGGTGCATGAGCTCTTGAAGGCCGACAGGATCGATGCCGATTACCTCGTCCGCTACACCAACGCGCCGTGGCTGGTGGTGCGGGCACCGGGCACGGCCGGGGACGGGCTCTTCGCGCGCGACGACAAAGGCCGGCCGCTTTGCTGGGACAAGCGCACCAACGCCGTCGGCGACGCGCTCTCGGCCGAGGTCTCGCCGGCGCTGGCCGGGACCTATCGCCTGGCCGACGGACGCGAGGCGATTCCGTCCTTCCAGTTGCTGGCTGAGCGTTACCTCGATCCCGCCTATGCACCGGAGAAGGCGGCCGAGGTCACCGGCGTGTCGGCCGAGACGATCCGGCGCATCGCCGCCGAGTTGGCCGAAGTAGCGTTCTCCGAGACCGTCACGCTCGACGTGCCCTGGACCGACTGGGCCGGGCGCCGTCACCAGACCATGGTCGGCCGGCCCGTCGCCATGCATGCGATGCGCGGCATCTCAGCCCATGCCAACGGCTTCCACACCTGCCGCGCCATCCACATGCTGCAGACTCTGCTCGGCACCATCGACGTGCCCGGCGGCTTCCGCTACCGCCCGCCCTACCCGAGGCCGGCGCCGCCGGCGGTGAGGCCCGCGGGCAAGCCCGGTCAGGTCGCGCCGGGCCAGGCGATGAAGGGCCCGCCGCTGGGCTTCACCACCGGCCCCGAGGATCTTCTGGTCGAGGCCGACGGCACGCCCTGCCGCATCGACAAGGCGTTCTCGTGGGAGGCGCCGATCGCCGCCCATGGGCTGATGCATCACGTGATCCGGAACGCATGGGCCGGCGATCCGTACCCGATCGACACGCTGTTCATGTACATGGCGAACATGAGCTGGAATTCGGCGATGAACGTGCCGGAGACCATGGCCATGCTCACCGACAAGGACTCGTCCGGCGCCTACAGGATCCCGCACATCATCTACTCGGACGCCTATGCGTCCGAGATGGTGTCCTACGCCGACCTGGTCCTGCCCGACACCACGTATCTCGAGCGCTGGGACTGCGTCTCGCTGCTCGACCGTCCGATCAGCGACGCGGACGGCGCCGCCGACGCCATCCGCCAGCCGGTGGTGACGCCCGACCGTGACGTCCGTGCCTTCCAGGACGTGGTCCTCGACCTCGGCGTCCGTCTCGGCCTGCCGGGCATGGTCAACGACGACGGCTCGGCCAGGTATCCGGGGGGCTATTCCGACTATCTCGTCAGGCACGAGCGGGCACCCGGCATCGGCTCGCTCGCCGGCTGGCGTGGCGCCGACGGCAGCAGCGACGGCGCAGGCGCGCCCAATCCCGACCAGCTGAAGCGCTACATCGACAATGGCTGCTTCTGGCAGCACGAGCTCGCGCCGGACCAGCGGTACTTCAAGCACGCCAACCAGTCCTATCTCGCCTATGCCAAGAGTGTCGGCTTCGTCGGGTCGACCGATCCGATCATTCTCCAGCTCTATGTCGAGCCGATGCAGAAGTTCCGCCTCGCGGCACAGGGGCACGGCCCGGTGCAGCCGCCGGACCGGCTGCGGGCACGCACCGAGAAATTCTTCGACCCGCTGCCGATCTGGTATCCGCCCTTCGAGCACGAGACGGCCGACGGCTTCCCGCTTTCGGCGCTGACCCAGCGGCCGATGGCCATGTACCACTCCTGGGGCTCGCAGAACGCTTGGCTCCGCCAGATCCACGGCGCCAACCGCATCTATGTCGGGCGGCGTCTGGGCGAACGCGAAGGCATCGCCGACGACGACTGGATCTGGATCGAGAGCCGGCTCGGCCGGGTGAAAGCCCAGGTGCGTCTGATGGATGGCGTCAACGACGAGACCATCTGGACCTGGAACGCCATCGGCAAGCGCTCCGGCACCTGGGGGCTCGCCAAGGACGCGCCGGAGTCGCAGCGGGGATTCCTGCTGAACCACCTGATCGGCGACGTGCTCGCCGACGGCGCCCCCAACGCCGACCCCGTCACCGGCCAGGCCGCCTGGTACGACCTCCGTGTCCGCATCGGCAAAGCCGACGGCCCGCCGGTATCGGAACCGCAGTTTCAGTCCCTCCCGCGCCCGCCGGGCGCGACGGAGCCGACGGGTCTGCTTCGCTATGGCGCACGCTTTCGGGGCCGGTCATGACCAGCCTACCGGCATCTCCGGGCGCGAAGAAACTAGGCCTCGTCATCGACCTCGACATCTGCGTCGGCTGTCATGCCTGCGCGGTCAACTGCAAGGAATGGAACGCCGGCGGTCATTCCGCGCCGCTGACCGACCTCGACCCCTATGGCAAGGACGTCGACGGCGTCTGGTTCAACCGGGTCCATTCCTTCGAGGCCGGCGACCACGACTGCGGGCGCACCGTGCATTTCCCGCGCTCGTGCCTGCACTGCGAGACGCCGGACTGCGTCACCGTCTGTCCGACCGGGGCGTCCTACAAGCGCGCCGAGGACGGCATCGTGCTCGTCAACCCGGACACCTGCATCGGCTGCAAGCTTTGCTCCTGGGCCTGCCCCTACGGCGCCCGCGAGTTCGACGAAACCGACGGCGTGATGAAGAAGTGCACGCTCTGCATCGACCGCATCTACAACGAGACGATGGAGGAGGTCGATCGCGTGCCGGCCTGCGTCTCGACATGCCCGGTCTCGGCCCGCCACTTCGGCGATCTCGGCGATCCCGAGAGCGACGTCTCAAGGCTTGTCGCGGCGCGCCAGGGCTACGACCTGATGCCGGAGCTCGGTTATAAGCCGGTCAACAAGTACCTGCCGCCGCGGATGCCGAAGCGTCAGGCGGCGCCGGCGTTGATGCCGTCGGAGGAGGTTGCCGCCAAGGGCTTCCTCGCCTGGCTCGATCGCATGCTGTCGCGCTGATGCATCCCGCAGTTTCCATCATCTTCTTCACCGCGGCGTCGGGCACCGGCTACGGCTTGCTGGCGCTTCTGGCCGCAGGCGCGCTGGCCGGGCACCTGGCCGCCAGCCCCGGCTTCGGCCTCTGCGCCTTCGGCCTCGGCCTCGGCCTGGTCGGTGCCGGCCTCCTCTCCTCCCTCGGCCATCTCGGCCATCCGGAGCGCGCCTGGCGGGCCCTTACCCAGTGGCGCAGCTCCTGGCTCAGCCGCGAGGGCGTGGCGGCGATCGCGACCTTCGTGCCGGCGCTGGTCTTCGCCGGATACTGGGTCCTCGGCGGCAGCATCTCGGCGGCGGCGGCGGTGCTCACCATCGTCGGTGCCGTCGTCACCACCATCTGCACGGCGATGATCTATGCGTCGCTCAAGCCGGTCCATGCCTGGCGCAACCCGTGGACCGTGCCGATCTACCTGGTGCTCGGCTTCTACGCGGGCGCTCTCTGGCTGGCGCTGCTCGTCTTCGCCTTCGACCTCCAGATGCCGGGCGTCAGCCTGCTTGTCGCGATGCTCGGCCTCGCCGGCTCGGCGCTGAAACGCGGCTACTGGGCTTTCCTCGACCGCGGCCGCGCCGATAGCACGCCGGAGACCGCGACCGGCCTCGGCACCATCGGCAAGGTCAGGATGCTGGACCCGCCGCACACCGAATCGAACTACCTCCAGAAGGAGATGGGATTCCGCGTTGCCCGCAAGCATTCGGCGCGGCTTCGCCTTCTCGTCCTGGTCGCGGGATTCGGCGTGCCGATCCTGCTGTCGCTGCTGGCGAACGTCAGCGGAACAGGGCCGGCTACCTTCATGTCGCTGCTCGCGGCCGTGCTCGGGTCCACCGGCGTGGTGGTCGAGCGCTGGCTTTTCTTCGCCGAGGCGCGCCACACCGTCACCCTCTACTATGGTGCGTCCCACGCGTGAGGCCATCGTGACCGACCATCCCCGACCGCCCCGGATGTTCCCCGTCTCCTGGGAAGAGCTGCACCGGGATTCTCGGGCACTCGCCTGGAGGCTGCTCGAGAAGGGGCCGTGGCAGGGCCTGGTCGCCATCACCCGCGGCGGCATGGTGCCGGCGACGGTGGTCGCCCGCGAGCTCGATATCCGGCTGATCGATACGGTCTGCATCTCCAGCTACGAGGACCGCAGCCAGGGCAAGCTCAACGTGCTGAAGCGTGCCGACGGCGACGGCGAGGGCTGGCTGATCGTCGACGATCTGGTCGACACCGGCGTCACCGCCAAGGTCGTCCGCGCCATGCTGCCCAAGGCGCATTTCGCCACCGTCTATGCCAAGCCGGCCGGCCGGCCGCTGGTCGACACCTTCGTCACCGAGGTCAGCCAGGACACCTGGATTCTCTTCCCCTGGGACATGGAGGCGCAGGCGGTCGACCCGATCGTGCGCCGCCGGGGACGCTGACGCCAACCAGGAGGCAGGTCATGACGACGCTCGCGCGCGCGCTTTCGTTCTGCCTACTCTCTCTCCTTCTCGCCGATCCCCTCGCTGCCCAGCAGCCCTCGCAGCCGGTGCCCGCGACCGGCACGGCCGGCAAGACGCTCGTCCACGCGCGCCACCAGATGGTCGCGGCCGCCAATCCGCTGGCGGCCGAGGCCGGCCGGCGCATCCTGCGTGCCGGCGGCTCGGCGGTCGACGCGGCGATCGCCACCCAGATGGTGCTGAACCTGGTCGAGCCGCAATCGTCGGGCATCGGCGGCGGCGCCTTCCTGGTGATCTGGAACGCCGGGAAGAAGGCGCTCACCACCGTCGATGCGCGCGAGACGGCGCCGGCGGCGGCGAAGCCCGATCGTTTCCTAGGGCCCGACGGCAAGCCGCTCCGTTTCTACGATGCCGTGGTCGGCGGCAAGTCGGTCGGCGTGCCCGGCGTGCTTCGAGGCCTCGAGCTGGCGCACAAGGCCCATGGCAAGCTTCCCTGGGCCAGGTTGTTCGATCCGGCGATCGAGCTCGCTGAAAAAGGCTTCCCGATCTCGCCGCGGCTCAACGGACTGCTCAAGACGGAGCAGCATCTGGCGAAGACGCCGGCGGCGAAGGCCTATTTCTACGATGCCGACGGCAGCCCGAAACCGGTCGGCACGATCCTCGTCAACCGGCCTCTGGCCGATACGCTCAAGCTCGTCGCCAACGCCGGGCCGGATGCCTTCTATACCGGCGACCTCGCCCGCGACATCGTCGCGGCCGTGCGCGGCGCCGCCAATGCCGGCGACCTGACCGAGGCCGACCTCGCCGGCTACCGGGCGAAGGAGCGCGCGGCGGTCTGCGGCCCCTACCGGGTCTGGGAAGTCTGCGGCATGGGGCCGCCGTCATCCGGCGGGCTCACGCTGCTGCAGATCCTCGGCATGCTGGAGAGCTTCGATCTCAAGGCGGAAGCGCCGTGGTCGATCCGTGGGCTCCACCTGATGACCGAGGCCGAGCGGCTCGCCTATGCCGATCGGGGCCTCTACATGGCCGACTCCGATTTCTTCCCCGTGCCGGTAAAGGGCCTGACCGACCGCAGCTACCTCAAAGGCCGCGCTACGCAGATCAGGCCGGATGCGTCGCTCAAGGTGGCCCAGCCCGGTACGCCGCCGCAGACGACGGCTTCGCTCGGCACCGACGATGCGCTGGAGCTGCCGTCGACCACGCAGATCTCCATCGTCGACCGCTGGGGCAACGCCGTCTCGATGACGACGACGATCGAGGACGGTTTCGGCTCGCGCCTGATGGTGCGCGGATTCCTGCTCAACAACCAGCTGACCGACTTCTCCTTCTCGCCGGAGGAGAACGGCAAGCCCGTCGCCAACCGGGTCGAGGCCGGCAAGCGCCCGCGAAGCTCGATGGCGCCGACCCTGGTCTTCGACCGCAACCGCCGCCTGGTGATGGTGGTGGGCTCGCCCGGCGGCAGCGTCATCATCAACTACGTCGCCAAGGTGATCGTGGCGACGCTGGACTGGGGCCACGACATCCAGTCGGCGATCTCCTTCCCCAACATCGGTAGTCGCAACGGACCGACGGAGATCGAGAACGGTCCGTCAGCGGCGGCTATCGCCGCCTCGCTCAAGGCATTCGGGCATGAGACCCGGATCGCCGAGTTCACCTCGGGCATACAGGGCATCGTGGTGACGCGGAAGGGCCTCAGCGGCGGCGCCGATCCCAGGCGCGAAGGCGTGGCGCTCGGCGATTGAAACTCGTCCCTTCGGAACCCTCCCCCGGCAAGCCGAGGGTGGGAGCTCGAGGAGGGCGCTCCCTAGACGTCGTCCTTCTCGAGCTTGTGGGCTTCATGCACCCGCTCGGCGCGCGCTTCCTCCTGCCGCTTTCGCTCGATCTCGGCCTTGGATCGGCCGAACTTCAGCCGGTTGGCCATGGCCTGGGCCTCGCGCTCGGCGCGGGTGCGGGCCTTCCTGGTCTTCGACAGGTTGACGATCTCGCCCATGGGCGCCTCGCCGTCAGGTCTTGTAGTCCGCCTCGTCCATGTCGAGGACGCGCATCCAGGCGTTGAGGTGCGCCTGTTGGGCAGACGGCGTCAGGTCCTTGTCGCGGACCGGCTTGTCGGCCCATTGCGATTGCGGGACGCTGTGCAGCGTCTGCCGGGTCTGGCGCGCGATGACCGTGTACATGGCCCAGCGCTCGGTGAAGTAGAAGGAGTCGAAGGCATCGGCGACGGTGGCGCCGGTGGCGGTCAGGCCGTGCATCGCGTGCATGATCACGGTCTTGTCGCCGATCAGGCCGACCACGCGCTGGATCTCGCCCTCGTCAACCGGTCCGCCGAGCTGATCGTCGTAGCAGATCTGCTTCGCCAGCATGGCGGCGATGCCGTGGGCGGGATCGAGGCGGCCGTTCTTCACGCAGGCGACGGCGGTCGCATACGGCGGGTGCGCGTGGATGATCGCGGCCGCCCGCGGCAACAGCGTGTGCAGACGCGGGTGCAGGTAGAAGGCGACGCGACGGACCTGACCTTCGCCCGAGATCACGTCGCCGGCGCCGTTCACCACCAGCAGGTTGGATGCGGTGACTTCGCGGAAGTGCAGCTCATAGGGGTTCAGCAGGTAACGGTCGGGAGCGATCTGGACCGAGAAGTGGTTGGCGATGCCCTCGTTCCAGCCCAGCCGATTGGCGATGCGGAAGGTGGCGGCCAGCTCGGTCCGCGCCTTCCATTCGGCCGAGTCCTTCTGCGGCATCTTCAGAACGGCGGTCATGGCCGGGCTCCTCAGTTCTTGTAGTCGCCCTCGTCCATGTCGAGGACGCGCATCCAGGCGTTCAGGTGTGCCTGCTGCGCCGGCGGGCTCAAATCCTTGTCGCGCGTCGGCGAGTCCTTGAACAGGCGCTCGGGCAGCGCGTGCAGCTCCTGGCCGGTCTGGCGGGCCAGAACCGTGTACATCGCCCAGCGCTCGGTGAAGTAGAAGGCGTCGAAGGCATCGGCGACGGTGGCGCCGAGCGTGGTCATGCCGTGCATGCCGTGCATGACCACGGTCTTGTTGCCGACCAGGCCGGTGATGCGCTTGAGCTCGTTGTCGTCGACCGGCCCGCCCATCTCGTTGTCGTAGCAGATCTGCTTGGCCAGCCCCATGGCGATCGCGTGCGCGGGGTCGAGCCGGCCGCCCTTCACGCAGGTGATCGCGGTGGCGTAGGGCGGATGCGCGTGGATGATCGCGGTCGCTCTGGGCAGCAGCGTGTGCAGGCGCGGGTGCAGATAGAAGGCGACGCGCCGCACCTGGCCCTCGCCCGAGATCACGTCGCCGGCGCCGTTCACCACCAGCAGGTTGGACGCGGTGATCTCGCGGAAATGCAGCTCATAGGGGTTGAGCAGGTAGCGGTCGGGTCCGACCTGGACCGAGAAATGGTTGGCGATGCCCTCGTTCCAGCCCAGCCGATTGGCGATGCGGAAGGTGGCGGCCAGCTCGGTCCGCGCCTTCCATTCGGCCGAGTCCTTCTGCGGCATCTTCAGAACGGCGGTCATCTTAGAACTCTCCTCAGTTCTTGTAGTCCGGCTCGAGCGTGTCGAGCCGGCGCTTGATTCCGGCGAAGTGCTTGTCCGAGTAGCCGGGATCGCTCTCGAAGACGCGGCGCACGTCCTCGATCACCGGCTGCTGCACCTTCTTCAACGGCCGGCCGGACTGGGCTGCCAGCAGCTGCACCTTGCAGATCTCTTCCAGGAAGTAGAGCCGGTCGAAGGCCTCGGGCATGGTGCCGCCGGCCACCAGGGGGCCGTGGTTCCGCATCATGACCGTGGTGTTGTCGCCCATCAGCCTGGCGACCCGGGTGCCTTCCTCGTAGGAAAGGGCGAGGCCGGAATAGTCCTCGTCATAGGCGGTGCGGTCAATGTAGGGCATCGCCGACTGGTTCACCGGCTCGATCCGCCCGTCCTCGATCAGGCAGAGGGCGGTCGCATAGGGCATGTGGGTGTGAAGCACCACCTGGTGCTTCTTGTTGGCCCGGTGGATCGGCGCGTGCAGGTAGAAGGCAGTCGCCTCGACCGTGTGCGAGCCCTCGACCACCTTGCCGTCGAGGTCGCAGACGACCAGGTTGGAGGCGGTGACTTCCGACCAGTAGAGGCCCTCGGGATTGACGAGGAACAGATCCTCCGATCCCGGCACCATCATGCTGAAGTGATTGCAGACTCCGGTCTGCCAGCCGAGCCGATGGGCCCAGCGCAGAGCAGCCGCGAGATCGATCCGCGCCTGCCCGATATCGTTCCGTCGCATCTTGTCCCTAGCCAAATGCCGTTCATCCGAAGCGGCCGACAATGTGGCTTTTCGTATGCGAAAAGGCAAGCCGGACGCTCGTCAGCCGGGGGTGAAGACCGGCTCGAAGCCGTCCTCCATCGGGAAGCACGGCCGGTCGAGCCGGCGCCAGCCGACCGAGGCCAGATTGCACGTGGTGGGCCCGGGCGTGTCCAGCACAAACATGGCCGGCGCGCCGGCATAGGCCTGCTGGTAGTTCATCGGGTTCTTGACCACCAGGAACTTCATCCGCCGGGCATCCAGGCCCAGGGCCTGGAAATGCTCGTCGGAATACTCGTAGGAGGAGAGCGACGTGCAGAGCACCCGGATCGGCCCGATGGCGAGTAGTGCCGAATCCCCCATCGATGCCTCGACGCCGCCCATCAGGCCGCCGGAGTAGCGGAACCGGGCGTTGGGTTCGACTCGCTCGACCGTCACCTCGGCCACCACGGGCGGGCCGCCGGCGGTCGCGACGCGGTTGCCGAGGCGGGCCTGGAACCGACCGCCAGCTCCGACCCGGCGGGCCTCCGCCACGGTTGCGGGATCGACGATGTGGATGGCGGCGCTCTGGTCCGGGGCATGGGCGAGCAGGGCGCTGAGGACCACGGCAGAATCGCCCGAGGCGCCGCCGCCGACGCAATCTGCGGCATCGGCCAGGATGACCGGCCCTCCGGCCAAGCTCCGGCCCTTTCGGATCGCCTCGGCCGGCTGCTCGGTCGGCACCAGGAACTCGCGGCGCTTCTTCCAGTAGAGCTCGACGATCTCGCCGGCGACCCGATCGGCGACGGCGGGATCGCCGTCGGCGACGGCGACGCCGGTCACGCCGACGCCCGGCAGGTCGAGCCAGGGCTGGACGGCGAAGTAGCTGGCGGACAGCACGGTGCCGTCGGCCTCGCGGCTGCGGGCGAGCCTGACGATGTCCATCATCGGCCCGGTGCCTTTGGTCCGCTGGCGCTGGGCCGGCAGGATCATCGGCGCGCGCCGGAGCCGGGTCACCGGCCGGATCTGGCCCCGGATCGTCCGCATGAGCAGCGTCGCGGCCCGGCCCCCGGTCTCGCGGGTGTCGTCGTGTGGGTACTCCTGGTAGCCGACCAGGATGCAGGCATGGCGCAGCATCTCCGCCGTGATGTGGCCGTGCAGGTCGCAGGAGACGGCGATCGGCACGTCCCGGCCGACGATGGCGGCGACCGCGGCCAGGATCTCGGCCTCGGCGTCGTCGGTCCCCTCGGCGATGAAGGCGCCGTGCAGCGCCAGGTAGACGCCGTCGACCTTGCCGGCGGCCTTGAGGCGCTCCAGCAGCTCGTCCCGGAACTCGGCATAGCACTTGGCCGCGACCCGTCCGCCGGCGCCGCCGTGGGTGGCGATGAGGGGGACGATGTCGGCATCCGCACCCCGGAGCACCTCGAGGGCGCCGCCGACCTCGGTGTTGGTGGCGGCCAGCCTGGCCGGGATCTCGGCGCCGGAGGCCAGGTACTTGCTGGCGAAGTCGGCGCGTCCGGTGACCACCGGCGACAGCGTGTTGCCCTCGAACAGGAGCGCGCCGATGGCGATGCGGGGGCCGGTCATGCCGAGGCTCCGTCGAGCAGGCGGTGGAAGACCTCGAGGTCGGTCGGTCCCTCGCAGGCGATGGCGACGATCTTGGAGTCGGCGCCGAGGCCGAGCGCCCGGCGCATCGCCTCGTCCTCGGAGGCGACCAGCGCTCCCGCAAGGCCGGCAATCCCGGTCTCGCCGATCACCAGCGACGACGAGCCCCGATGGGCAAGACGCATGGCCATGACCGCCGGCGGGTCCGGGATGCCGAGGAAGCCGAAGGCGCCGCCGTCCAGGATCTCCCAGGCGAGATGCGAGGCGGTCCCGACCGAGAGCCCGTCCATGACGGTGTTCAGCGTCCCGTCGGTCCGCGACAGCTTGCCCTTTGCGGCGCTCTGATAGACCGCATCGGCGGTCAGCGGCTCGACGACGACGACCCGCGGCCGCCCGGCTCCCAGGCGCTGCCAGAGCCGCGCGACCACGGCGCCTGCCAACGCCCCGATGCCGGCACCGACGAAGACGTGGGTGGCGTCGTCGGCGGTATCCACGAGTTCCTGACCGAGCACCGCATAGCCGTGCATGGTGTGTGCCGGCACGTCCGGATATGCGGCCTGGGCGACGTCGGAGATGACGTAGCTGCCGTCGTTCTCGGCGTCCTGATGGCAGCGGGCGAGCGCGTCGTCGTAGGTGCCGGGAACGCGGATCACGGTCGCTCCGAACGCCTCGATCGCCCGGGCACGGCCGGGGCTCACGCCCTCGTTCATGTAGATGCGGCAGGCGACGCCGAGCCGGCTGGCGGCCCAGGCGACGGCCCGGCCGTGATTGCCCGAGGTCGCCGAGGAGAGGATCACCGGCGGCTTCGCCTGCTCGACCAGGCGCTGGGCGGCATAGGCCGGCCCCAGCGCCTTGAAGCTCTGAACGGCGAAGCGGGCGCCCTCGTATTTGATACGGACGGAGCCGACGCGAAGGTGTTCGGCGAGGTCCGGACGGTCGACCAGCGGCGTCGCCGCATATTCGGGCCAGGCGAGGATTGCGCGCTCGGCCGTCTGGTAGTCGGTCTCCGAGAGCACGGCGCTCTCGCGCGCACCGTAGCCGGTCTCGGCGAAGCGGGGATTGACGATGAGCCGGGCGTCCATGAATCAGGCAATCTCGCGTCGTTTTCCGATCGGAACATTGTTTTATGATAGGGTTGCGCCGAGGGGAAGGCTTGTCTTATGGTCCGCGGCTTCGGGTGCTCGTAAGATCGAGGCGCCGGAAAGGGGAGGGGGGCCGCTAGAGCCGATGCTTCGTTACCTAGTCTATCGACTCCTGTCGGCGATTCCCGTGCTGGTCGTCGTCTCCCTTGTCTCCTTCCTCATCATTTTTCTCGTTCCCGGCGACCCGGCCTCCGAGATCGCGGGCCCCGGCGCCAGCAGCGGCGAGGTGGAGCGGATCCGCAACGATCTGGGGCTGAACCGGCCGTTCCACGAGCAGATGCTGACCTACTACGAGCGCCTTGCCCATGGCGATCTCGGCCGCTCGATCCTGCTGGGACGAGGGGTCATGGAGGCGATGATCGAGCGGGCACCGGTGACGCTGTCGCTGACTGCCGCCGGCCTCTTCATGGCCATCTTCGTCGGCGTGTCCCTCGGCGTCATCGGAGCGGTCAAGCAGAACACGGCAATCGACCAGACTGCCATGACGGTCGCGTTGCTCGGCCTCTCGGTGCCTGACTTCTGGCTTGGCCTGGTCATGATCTACGTCTTCGCCGTCTCGCTGGGCTGGCTGCCGACTGGCGGTTATGTGCCGATGTCCGAGAGCTTCACCGGCTGGCTCCGCTCGATGGCGATGCCCGCGCTGGCGCTGGGCTTCACTCAGACGGGGCTGATCGCGCGCATCACGCGCGCCACCATGCTGGAAGTGCTGCGCCAGGACTACATCCGCACTGCACGCGCCAAGGGCATGCCCGAATGGGTCGTGGTCGGCCGCCACGCGCTAGCCAACACGCTGATCCCGGTCGTCACCGTGATCGGCCTGATCGTCGGCATCCTCCTCGGCGGCGCGGTCGTCGTCGAGCAGGTGTTCTCGCTTCCCGGCGCCGGCCGGCTGATCATCGGCGCCATCCTCCGGCGCGACTTCCCGGTGATCCAGGGCGGCCTGCTGCTGATCGCCTCGATCTTCGTCGCGGTCAACATCGTCGTCGACATCCTCTATGCCTATCTCGACCCCCGCATCCGCTATGACTGAGAGCCGGCTCGCCCTCTTCCTCGACCGCGTCCGCCGGTCGAGCCTGATCCACCGGCTGTTCAAGCACCGGCTGTTCCTTACTGGCTTAATTCTTTTCTTGGTCGTGGTTCTGATGGCGATCCTGGCGGGGGTGCTGGCGCCGCACCTGCCGAACCAGAACAACTTCCGCTACCGGCTGGGCGAGCCGAATGCCATCTACTGGCTCGGCACCGACAATTTTGGCCGGGACGTGCTGTCGCGCGTGATCTACGGCAGTCAGGTCAGCCTCCGCATCGCCCTCATGGTCGTCATCATGAACGCGGTGTTCGGCACCCTGATCGGCGCCTCGGCCGGGTACTTCCGCAAGCTCGACAACCCGATCATGCGGGTGATGGATGGCCTCATGGCCTTCCCGGCGATCCTGCTCGCGATCGCGCTGGCAGCGACCCTCGGCCCATCGGAGTTCAATGCGGTGATCGCGCTGACCGTCGCCTATACGCCGCGGACGGCACGCATCGTGCGCGCGTCCGTGCTGGTGGTCCGCGAGATGGACTATGTGCAGGCGGCGCTCGCCTCCGGCGCGGGCCATCTCCGTATCCTCTTCCGCCACGTGCTGGTCAACTCGATGGCGCCGCTGATCGTGCAGCTCACCTTCATTTTCGCGCTCGCGGTCCTGGCCGAAGCCGTGCTCTCCTTCATCGGCGTCGGTCCGCCGCCGCCGACGCCGACCTGGGGCAACATCATCTCCGAAGGCCGCAACTACATCCGCGAGGCGCCGTGGATCTCGCTCTATCCGGGGATCGCCATCGCCTTCACCGTCCTCGGCCTCAACCTCCTCGGTGACGGTCTCCGTGACGTCCTCGACCCGCGCATGAAGGTGGAACGATGAGCTCGCCGCTGCTGTCGGTCCGTGATCTCTCGACCGCCTTCGGATCGGCCACCGTGGTCGACCGCGTCAGCTTCGATCTCGCCGCCGGCGAGGTGCTGGGCATCGTCGGCGAGTCGGGCTCGGGGAAGAGCGTGACCGCGCTCTCGATCATGCGGCTGATCGCGCATCCCGGCCGCATCCCGAACGGCTCGGTCATGTTCGAGGGCGAGGACCTGCTGGCCAAGTCGGAAGCGGAGATGCGGAAGATCCGCGGTGCACGCATCTCGATGATCTTCCAGGAGCCGATGACCTCGCTGAACCCGGTGTTCACGGTCGGCGACCAGATCATGGAGACGCTGCGCCAGCACCAGGGCCTCGACCGTTCGGCCGCTCGCCGGCGCGCCATCGACCTTCTGAAGCTGGTGGAGATCCCGTCTGCCGAGCGGCGGGTCGACGAGTATCCGCACCAGATGTCGGGTGGCATGCGCCAGCGCGTGATGATCGCCATCGCGCTCGCCTGCAATCCCAAGCTCCTGATCGCCGACGAGCCGACCACCGCGCTCGACGTCACCATCCAGGCGCAGATCCTCGACCTGCTCCGCCAGCTCCAGAAGGAGCTCGGCATGGCGGTCGTCCTGATCACTCATGACCTCGGCGTCGTCGCCGAGTTCGTCCAGCGGGTCATCGTCATGTATGCCGGCCGTGTCGCCGAGACCGGCCCGGTACGCGACATCTTCCGCACGCCGCTGCATCCCTACGCCGAAGGCCTGCTCGCCTCGGTGCCGCAGCTCGACCATGTCGTCGACCGCCTCTCGGCGATCGAGGGCACGATCCCGAGCCCGCATGACTTCCCGCCCGGTTGCCGGTTCCATCCGCGCTGCAAATACGCCAAGGCGCCCTGCGCCGTCATCGAGCCGAAGCTGGTCGAGCTGGCGCCGGCCCATCGCGCCGCCTGCATCCGCCATACCGGCTACGAGGACCGGCCATGACCGCGGCGGCGACGGCGCCCTTCATCGAGGTCGACAACCTCGTCAAGCACTTCCCCATCAAGAAGGGATTCTTCTCCTCGGGCGATGCCGGAACGGTGCGGGCGGTCGACGGGATCAGCTTCACCGTCGCCCGCGGCGAGACGCTCGGCCTGGTAGGCGAGTCCGGCTGCGGCAAGTCGACCACCGGCCGGCTCATGCTCCGTCTGATCGATCCTACTTCCGGAGCGCTCCGCTACGACGGCACCGATCTCGCCCGGGTCTCGCCGAAGGAGATGCGCGCGCGTCGGCGCGAGCTGCAGATCATCTTCCAGGACCCGTTCTCGTCCTTGAATCCCCGGATGACGGTCGAGAACATCATCACCGAGCCGCTGGTGATCCACAGCATCGGCAACAGTGCCTCGCGCCGGGCGCGGGCGCACGAGCTGCTGGATATCGTCGGGCTGGCGCGGAGCTATGCCAACCGCTACCCGCACGAGTTCTCCGGCGGCCAGCGCCAGCGCATCGGCATCGCGCGCGCACTCGCGCTCCGCCCGCAGTTCATTGTCTGCGACGAGCCGGTCTCGGCGCTCGACGTCTCGATCCAGGCCCAGGTCATCAACCTGATGCAGGACCTGCAGAAGGAATTCGGGCTCACCTATCTCTTCATCAGCCACAACCTCGCCGTCATCCGTCACATCGCCGACCGCGTAGCGGTGATGTATCTCGGCAAGATCGTCGAGCTGACCGACAAGCACAGCCTCTACGCGGCGCCGAAGCACCCGTATACCCAGGCGCTTCTCTCGGCGATCCCGGTCGCCAATCCCGATCATCAGAAGATCGCGCGCGTGGTCCTGGGCGGCGACGTGCCGAGTCCGCTCAACCCGCCGTCGGGCTGCCGCTTCCACACGCGCTGCCCCTATGCCGAGGCGCGCTGCAAGGCGATCGAGCCGCCGCTGGTCGATGTCGGCGGCGGCCACTACGTCGCCTGCCACCTCGTCCAACCCTCCGCCTAGGCACCTCCCATGGGTTATACGCTGGCCGATTTCCGCGCCGCGGCGGCGCGCATCAAGGGGCTCGTCCGCCGCACGCCGATGATGCCGAGCTGCGGTCCGGTCACCATCGGGCCCGACATCGCGCTCAAGCTCGAATGCCTGCAGATCACCGGCTCGTTCAAGCCGCGCGGCGCGGTCAACGCGCTGAAGAGCCTGCCGGATGTCGCGATCCGTAAGGGCATCATCACCGCGTCGGGCGGCAACCACGGCAAGGCGGTCGCCTATGCCGGCTGGATCGCCAAGACCCGCGCCGTCGTCTACCTGCCGAAAAGCGCGCCGCCGGAGAAGGCGGCGACGATCCGGGCCTTCGGGGCCGAGCCGATCACCTTCGGCGAGGTGTGGGACGACTCCAACGCCGAGGCCAAGCGCCATGCCGAGCGCGAGGGCATGACCTACATTCATCCGTTCGGGGACGAGTCGGTGATCCTGGGACAGGGCACGCTCGGGCTCGAGGTGCTGGAGGATCTGCCCGACGTCGATGTGGTCCTGACGGCGATCGGCGGCGGCGGCTTCGCGGCCGGTGTCGCCGCTGCGATCAAGTCGGCGAAGCCGGGGGTGCGGATCGTCGGCATCGAGCCGACGGGCGCACCGACGCTGCATGACAGCCTGAAGGCGGGCAAACTCGTCACCCTCGACAAGATCGAGAGCAAGGTCAGCACCCTGTCGGCGAAGCGCTCCGATCAGATCAATCTCGACCTGATCGGGAAGCACGTGGAACGCATCGTGCTGGTCACAGATGACGAGATGCGGGATGCGGCCCGCTGGCTGTGGAAGGAGCTCGGCATCGCCGCCGAGCTCTCCGGCGCCGCTTCTCTCGCGGCGTTGCTGACCGGCAAGCTCGAGCTGCCCAAGGGCGCCAAGGTCTGCGCCGTGGTCTGCGGCGCCGGGACCGACGGGATCGGCTGACCGGAAGGAAGAAGGGCGCCGCCTTCCGGCGACGCCCTCGCTTCGAAGCTCAGGAAACCGAGATCAGCGCGAGTAGAACTCGACGACCTGGTTCGGCTCCATCTGCACCGGGAACGGCACGTCCTCGAGCGCGGGCTTCCGCGTGAACTTGCCCTTCATCGCCTTGTGGTCGACCTCGATGTAGTCGGGTACGTCGCGCTCGCCGGACTGGACCGCTTCGAGCACGACGTTCAGCGTCTTCGACGCTTCCTTCACCTCGATGGTGTCGCCGTCCTTGACCATGTAGGAGCCGATGTTGACCCGGCGGCCGTTGACCTTGATGTGGCCGTGGTTGACGAATTGGCGCGCGGCGAAGACCGTCACGACGAACTTCATGCGGTAGACGACGGTGTCGAGGCGGCGCTCGAGCAGCTCGATCAGGTTGGCGCCGGTGTCGCCCTTGCGGCGCACGGCCTCGTCGTAGAGGCGGCGGAACTGGCGCTCGCCGATGTTGCCGTAGTAGCCCTTCAGCTTCTGCTTGGCCATCAGCTGGATGCCGTAGTCGGACGGCTTCTTGCGGCGCTGGCCGTGCTGGCCCGGGCCGTATTCGCGGCGGTTGACCGGGCTCTTCGGCCGGCCCCAGAGATTGACTCCGAGCCGGCGGTTGATCTTGTACTTGGCGTTCTCACGCTTTGCCATGGTTGCTCCGTATTGGGCTGTTTGTTTGTCCCGGTAGGGCCAATGGCCGGAACGCGCCTCGTTGGACGCGTTCGCGTTCCCGGGAAGGAAGCGGCGGAGTATAGGGACCGGGATTCGCTTGTCAAACGTCCGGTGACCCCGTGTAGGCTCTCTCGGACGGTGATCCCAAAGAGCGGGCGACGGCGATGTCCACGGCTTTGCGCGGCGCGAATTATCGCAACGATAACATGATGATAGGTTTCTCGGACCTGAAGAAGCTCAGGACCGAGAGGCCGCTGGTCCTGACCGGGGGGCGGGGCATCTTCGTCATCGACGAGCGCGGGCGTGACTATATCGAGGCGGTGTCGTCCTTCTACTGCGCGGCGCTCGGCTTCAGCGACGAGGAGCTGGTTGAGGCGGCGATCCGCCAGCTGCGCGCCCTGCCGATGTATCCCTCGGCCTCGCACCGTACAGTCCCGGTGGTGATGGAGCTGGCCGAGCGGCTGGCGGCGATCTCCCCGATCCCCAAGACCCACGTCGCCTTCGCCGCCACGGGCTCTGAGGCGAACGACAGCCTGGTCAAGTTCCTCTGGTACGCCAACGTCTATGGTGGCGAACCCAGGCGGCGCAAGGTGATCTCGCGCCGGGGCAGCTATCACGGCGGCACCATCATGACGACGGCGCTCGGCGGCGGCTCGCCGTTGCACCGGAGCTTCGCCGTCCCGACCGACGACTGCCTCTATGTCAGCCACCCGACCGGCGCAGCGCCGGGCGAGAGCGAGGAGGCCTATTCCGACCGTCTCGCCGAGGAGGTCCGCCAGACCATCGAGTCGGCGGGGCCGGAGACGGTCGGGGCCTTCCTTGCCGAGCCGGTGTCGACCTCGGCCGGCTGGTGCCCGCCGCCTGCCGGTTACTTCCAGAAGATCAAGCGGGTGCTCGACCGCTACGGCGTCCGGCTCTTCGTCGACGAGGTCGTCACCGGCTTCGGCCGGACCGGCCGGATGTGGGGCAGCGAGACGCTGGGCATCGAGGCGGATTGCCTCACCTCGGCCAAGGGCATGTCGGGGGCCTATCAGCCGATCTCGGCCGTGCTGATGTCCGATGACTTCTACCGTCGGCTGGAGACGGGCAGCGACGAGAACGGCTGGTTCGCCCACAGCGGCACCTACCATGCCCATCCGGTCGCCGCCGCCGTCGCGCTCAAGACGCTGGAGATCTTCGAGCGGCGCCAGATCGTCAAGCATGTGCAGTCGGTGATCCCGGCCTGGACCAAGGCGCTCGCCGGCCTCGAGGACCATCCCCTGGTCGAGACCACACGCCATCTCGGTCTGGGCGGTGCGATCGAGTTCAAGCGGAAACCCGAACCGGGCGAGGGCAACGTCGCCAGCCTCAGGGTCGGCGGCGTCGCCAAGAAGGTCTACGAGGCCGGATTGGAGATCGGCATCATCACCCGCCCACTCGACAAGTGCGTGGTATTGGCGCCGCCGCTGATCATCACCGAGGCCGAGATCGGCGAGCTCGCCCGCCGGCTCCGCCGCGCCATGGATATGGTGTTGGCGGACACGAAGAGCGGCGACTAGCCGTCGAACTTCCGCTTGTCGACCAGGCAGCGGATGGCGCCGTGAAGCGTGCGCAGCTCCTGGCTGGTCGGGCGCGCCCGCTGGAACAGATTGCGGAGGTTCCTGACCATTGTCGGGCGCTGGTCGAGGTTGCGCAGGAAGCCGCAATCGTCGAGCTCGGCCTCGAAGCGCTCCATGAAGTTCATCAGCTCGGCCTTCGCCGCCGGCTCGTCGCCGCCGCCCCAGTGCTGGCGGTCGGGGGTCGCGTCGGCCGCCTGCAGCCACTCGTATCCGACGAGCAGCACCGCCTGGGCGAGATTGAGGGAGGAGAAGGCGGGGTTCAGCGGCACGGCGACGATGGTGTCGGCAAGCGGGATGTCGTCGTTGGTGAGGCCCATCCGCTCCGGCCCGAACAGGAGCCCGGGCTTTTGTCCGTCGGCGATCAACGTGCGGAGACCGACGGCGGCCGCCCGCGGGGTCAGCACCGGCTTCACCATGTCGCGGGGCCTAGCGGTGGTGGCGAAGACATGGGTCAGGTCGGCCAGCGCATCCTCGAGCCGCGGGAAGACCCGGGCGCCGTCGATCACCTCGTTGGCGCCGGAGGCGGCGGCGCGCGCCCGCTCGTTCGGCCAGCCGTCGCGGGGGGCGACCAGCCGCATCTCAGTCAGGCCGCAGTTGAGCATGGCGCGGGCGGCGAGCCCGATGTTCTCGCCGAGCTGGGGCTGATGCAGGATCACCGGCGGTCCGCCGCCGAGCCCTGCCTGCTTGCGATTGGTCCCGGCCATCTAGGCTCCTAGGCAGCGGCGGCCACCGGCACGCCCTCCTTCAGCAGCTTCCAGGTGATGCTGTCGGAAAGCGCGTCGACCGAGGCGTCGATGATGTTGGGCGAGACGCCGACCGTGTTCCAGCGCCGGCCGTTGCCGTCGGCGCTTTCGATCATCACCCGCGTGACCGCGTTGGTGCCGCCGGCCTGGGTCAGGATGCGGACCTTGTAGTCGACCAGACGCACCTGATCGAGCATCGGATAGAGGTTGCCGAGCGCCTTCCTGAGTGCGGTGTCCAGCGCGTTGACCGGGCCGTTGCCCATCGCGACCTCGTGGTGCAGCACGTTGCCGATGCCGAGCGTCACCGTCGCCTCGGATTCGGTGACCAGCTCGCCCTGGGCATTGAAGCGGCGCTCGTCCATGACCCGAAAGCGCCTGACGGCGAAATACTCAGGCACCTGGCCGAAGGCGCGGCGGGCGAGCAGCTCGAAGCTCGCCTCGGCGCCGTCGAAGGCATAGCCCTGGGATTCGCGTGCCTTCACGTGTTCGATCAGCTTCGGCAGGCGCGGATCGTCGCCCGAGACCTCGAGACCGATCTCGCGGAACCGCGCCATCAGGTTCGAGCGCCCGGCCTGGTCGGAGACGACGACGTGGCGGCGGTTGCCGACCAGGCCGGGATCGATGTGCTCATAGGCCCGCGTGTCCTTCTCGACCGCGGACGCGTGCAGCCCGCCCTTGTGCGCGAAGGCCGACTCCCCGACATAGGGGGCCTGGCGCAGCGGTGCCCGGTTCAGCCGCTCGTCCAGCAGGCGCGAGACCTGGGCGAGGTGGCGGAGGCCGTCGGCATCGACGCCGGTCTCGAATCCCATCTTCAGGATCAGGGTCGGGATCAGCGTCACCAGGTTGGCGTTACCGCAACGCTCGCCGAGCCCGTTCAGCGTCCCCTGGATCATGCGCGCGCCGGCGCGGACGGCGGCGAGCGAGTTGGCGACGGCGTTGCCGGTGTCGTCATGGCAGTGGATGCCGAGCCGGTCCGCCGGTACCCGCGCAGCGGCGTCGCGGACGATCTCCTCGATCTCGTGCGGCAGCGTGCCGCCGTTGGTATCGCAGAGGACCAGCCAGCGGGCGCCGGCCTTGTGGGCGGCTTCCAGGCCGGCGAGCGCATAGTCGCGGCTGGCCTTCCAGCCGTCGAAGAAGTGCTCGGCGTCGAACACCACCTCCCGGACCTTCGTCGCCGCATGGGCGACCGACTCGGCGATCATCGCCAGGTTCTCGTCGAGGGGGACGCCGAGGGCGATCGTCACCTGGAAGTCCCAGGACTTGCCGACCAGTGTCGCGACGGGGGCGCCGGCGCCGAGCGTGGCGGCGAGGCCGGGATCGTTGGCGGCACTGCGCCCGGACCGGCGGGTCATGCCGAAGGCGGCGAGGCGCGCGGTCCTGAGGTCTGGCTTGTCCGCGAAGAAGCGGTCGTCGGTCGGGTTGGCGCCGGGCCAGCCGCCCTCGATGTAGTCGATGCCGAGCCGGTCGAGCGCCTCGGCGATGGCGCGCTTGTCCTCGGCCGAGAAGTCGACACCCTGGGTCTGGGCGCCGTCTCGGAGCGTGGTGTCGTAGAGGTAGAGGCGTGCGCCGGCCATGTCCGTCACCCGGTTTCGGGTCAGGTGCTTACCACGCCGGCCGGCGCCGTCTCCAGGTCGAAGGCCGCGGCGAGCAGGGCCTGGGTGTAGGGATGCCGGGGCGCGGTCAGGATTTCCTCGGCCGGCCCTTCCTCGATCAGCTTGCCGTTCTTCAGCACCATGATCCGGTGCGACATGGCGCGGACGACCTTCAGATCATGGCTGATGAACAGGTAGGTGAGGCCGTGGCGGCGCTGCAGATCGCGGAGCAAATCGACGATCTGGGCCTGGACCGAGCGGTCGAGGGCCGAGGTCGGCTCGTCCAGTACGATCAGCCGGGGCTTCAGCACGAGCGCGCGGGCGATGGCGACGCGCTGGCGCTGGCCGCCGGAGAACTCGTGCGGGTAGCGGTCGCGGGCGTCCGGGTCGAGGCCGACTTCGGTCAGCGCCTCGGCAATCCGCTTTTCCCGCTCCTCGTCCGAGACCCCGGGCTCATGCACCTCGAGGCCCTCGCCGACGATCTCGCCGATGGACATGCGGGGGCTGAGCGAGCCGTAGGGATCCTGGAAGACGACCTGCATCTGGCGCCGGAGCGGCCTGAGGCGCCCGCCGCCGATGCCGGCGATCTCTTGCCCGTCGAATTGGATGCCGCCTTCCGATCGCTGCAGGCGCAACAGGGCCAGACCCAGCGTCGTCTTGCCGGAGCCGGATTCGCCGACCACGCCCAGCGTCTCGCCGCTGCGGATCTCCATGGTGATCCCGTCGACCGCCTTGATGTGGTCGACGGTACGGCGGAAGATGCCGGCCTTGATCGGGAACCAGACCTTGAGCTGGTCGGAGGCGAGGAGAACGGGTGCCTCCGGATCGGCTGGCTCGGGCGCCCCTTTGGGCTCGCTCGCCAGCAGATGCCGCGTATAGGCGTGCTGCGGCCGGGCGAACACCTCGGACACCGGGCCTTGCTCGACGATCTCGCCCCGGCTCATCACCGCGACCCGCTGGGCGACCTTGGCGACGATGCTGAGGTCGTGGCTGATCAGCAGCATGGCGAGGCCGAGCCTCTGCTGAAGGTCGCGGATCAACGCCAGGATCTGAGCCTGGATGGTGACGTCGAGGGCGGTGGTCGGCTCGTCGGCGATCAGGATGTCGGGCTCGTTGGCGAGCGCCATGGCGATCATCACGCGCTGGCGCTGTCCACCTGAGAGCTGGTGGGGAAAGGCATCGAGCCGGCGCTCGCCGTCGGCGATGCCGACCAGGTGCAGCAGTTCGACGATGCGCGCACGCGCAGCGCTGCCGCCCATCTGCTTGTGCAGCATCAGGATCTCGCCGATCTGCCGCTCGACCGTATGCAGCGGGTTGAGCGAGGTCATCGGCTCCTGGAACACCATCGAGATGCGATCACCCCGGATCCGCATCAGGGTTTCCGGCGCGGCGCCCATCAGCTCCTTGCCATCGAAGCGGACCGAGCCCGAAGGGTGCGAGGCGACAGGGTAGGGGAGGAGCTGCAGGATCGAGAGCGCGGTCACCGACTTTCCGGAGCCGGACTCGCCGACCAGCGCCAGGGTCTCGCCACGCTCTAGGGTGAAGGAGACGTGCTTCACCGCTTCGACGCCCGCTACGGACGTCCGGAAGGTGACCGACAGGTCCTCCACCTCGAGCAGCGCCGTCATGCGACGGTCTTCCGCGGGTCGAAGGCGTCGCGGACGGCTTCGCCGACGAAGACAAGCAGGCTCAGCATGAGGGCCAGCACCATGAACCCGGTGATGCCGAGCCAGGGGGCGTGCAGATTGTTCTTTCCCTGGGCCAGGAGCTCGCCGAGCGACGGTGAGCCCGGCGGAAGGCCGAACCCCAGGAAGTCGAGCGAGGTCAGCGTGGTGATCGAGCTGTTGAGCACGAACGGCATGAACGTGAGGGTCGCCACCATGGCGTTCGGAAGCACGTGGCGCCGGATGATGGTGAAGGGGGAGAGGCCGAGCGCGCGGGCGGCGCGCACATAGTCGAAATTGCGTGCACGCAGGAATTCGGCCCGGACCACGCCGACCAGCGACATCCAGGAAAACAGCAACATGAGTCCGAGAAGCCACCAGAAGGTCGGTTCGACCACCGAAGCCAGGATGATCAGCAGATAGAGGACCGGAAGCCCCGACCAGATCTCCATGAAGCGTTGGAACAGGAGATCGACGAGCCCGCCGAAATAGCCCTGCACTGCGCCGGCGGCGACGCCGACGGCGGTCGAGAAGAGCGTCAGCACCAGGCCGAACAGAACCGAGATGCGGAATCCGTAGAACAGTCGGGCCATGACGTCGCGACCCTGGTCGTCAGTGCCCAGCCAGTTTCGCGTCGATGGCGGCGAAGGCGCCGGCCGCCCCAGATCCCTGACGATCGTGTCGTAGCTGTAGGGGATCACCGGCCAAAGTATCCAGCCTTTGGCCTCGATCAGGCGCCGCACCTCGGGGTCGTGATAGTCCGCTTCGGTCGGGAACTCGCCGCCAAAGGTCGTTTCCGGGTAGCTGACAAGGGCGGGGACATAAAGGCCGCCGTCGTAGCTGACGAGTATCGGCCTGTCGCTGGCGATGAACTCGGCGAAGAGGGTCACGGCGAAGATCGCGAGAAAGATCCACAGCGACCAGAACCCACGCCGGTTGGCGCGGAAATTGTAGAGCCGTCGCCGGGTCAGTGGCGTGACCTTCATGCCGAGGATGCGATCGGTCGCCATCTCGCCTTAGCCCTCGCGCTTGGCGAAATCGATACGGGGGTCGATGGCGACGTACATGAGGTCGCCGATCAGGCCGAGGATCAGGCCGAGAAGCGTGAAGACGTACAGCGTTCCGAACATGATTGGATAGTCGCGGTTGATCGCCGCCTCGAATCCTAGGAGCCCGAGCCCGTCGAGCGAGAAGATCACCTCGATCAGCACAGAGCCGGTGAAGAGGATGCCGATGAAGGCCGCGGGGAACCCGGCCACGACCAGCAGCATGGCGTTGCGGAAGACGTGGCCGTAGAGGACGCGCCGCTCCGAAAGGCCCTTGGCGCGCGCGGTCATCACGTACTGCTTGTTGATCTCCTCGAGGAAGGTGTTCTTGGTCAGCATGGTCAGGCTTGCGAAGCCGCCGATCACCATCGCCACGACCGGCAGCGCCATATGCCAGGCATAGTCGAGGGCGAGCTGCGGCAACGACATCTCGCGCCAGTGATCGGAGACGAGACCGCGCAAGGGGAACAGGCTCCAGAAACTGCCGCCGGCGAACAGGACGACCAGGAGAATGGCAAAGAGAAATCCGGGAATGGCGTAGCCGACGATGATCGCCGCCGAGCTCCAGACGTCGAAGGCGGTGCCGTCGCGGACCGCCTTGCGGATACCGAGCGGGATCGAGATGAGATAGACCAGCAGAGTGGTCCACAGGCCGAGCGAGATCGACACCGGCAACTTCTCGAGCACCAGATCGACGACGCGACGATCGCGGAAGAAGCTGCTGCCGAAGTCGAAGCGAAGATAGTTCTCGATCATCAGGACGAAGCGCTCATGCGCCGGCCGGTCAAACCCGAACTGGCGCTCGAGCTGCTTGATCAGCTCGGGGTCTAGGCCGCGGGCGCCACGGTAGGTGCTCTGCTCGCCACCGGCCCTGCCTGTGCTCTGCTGCTGGCCGCCGCCGCCGGCGTCGCCGCCGGGGCCGGTGATGCGCGCGGTGGCCGAGGTCTCCTTGCCCTTGATCTGGGCAATCACCTGCTCGACCGGCCCGCCAGGAGCCGCCTGCACGACGACAAAGTTGATGATCATGATCCCGAACAGGGTCGGGATCATCAGCAGCAGACGACGAAGGATATAAGCGAGCACGGCTTGAAGGCTCAGTTCCTGGCCTGTCCTCGTTTGGTCGCAAGCGCCGAGGCGCGCGCGCCGTCGACCCACCAGATGTCAGGGAAGCCGGGGCTAAATCTCGGCAGGGTTTGCGGCCGGTCGAACTTGTCCCAGTAGGCGAGCCACCACTTGCCGAGGTGCCAGTGCGGAACGACGTAGTGTCCCCACAGCAGCACGCGATCGAGGGCGCGGGTGCGGTTGATCAGGGACTCGCGGTCCGGGGCCTCGATCACGAGCTCGATCAACTCGTCGATCACCGGGTCCTTGATGCCCATCAGATTGCGGCTGCCGTGCGTGTCGGCGGTGCTCGAATGCCAGAAGTCACGTTGCTCGTTGCCGGGCGACTGCGACTGGCCGAAGACCGCGACGGTCATGTCGAAGTCGAACTCGTCCTCGCGCTTCTGGTTCTGCGAGGCGTCGACGGCGCGGACCCTGGCGTTGATGCCGAGCCGCTCCAGATTCTTGACGAAAGGCAGAGTGATCCGCTCCCAGTTGGGATCGGCCTGCAGCAGGATCTCGAATTCGAAGGCCTGCCCCTGGGCGTTGGTCAGGGCCCTGCCCTTGATCTCCCAGCCGGCCTCCTTCAGCAGCCGGAAGGCCTCGCGGAGCTGCTCGCGCGAGAGGTTGCCGGAGCCGTCGGTGGCCGGCAGCCTGTACTCCTTGCCGAAGACCTCTTCAGGCACCTTGCCGCGGTAGCGCTCGAGGATCTTCAGCTCCTCGCCCTGGGGAAGGCCACGCGAGCCCAGGTCTGAGTTCGAGAAGTAGCTGAGCGACCGCTTGTAGAATCCGTAGAAAAGCGTCTTGTTGCTCCACTCGAAATCGAATGCGAGTGCGATCGCCTGGCGCACGCGCGGGTCCTTGAACTGCGGACGTCGAGTGTTGAAGGCGAACCCCTGCATGCCCGCGGGAAGCTCGTGAGAGATCTCCTGGCGCTTGAGAAGGCCGTCCTTGACCGCGGGTATGTCGTAGGAGGTGGCCCATTGCCGCGAGGAGTTCTCTAGGCGGAAATCGGTCTGCCCGGCCTTGAACGCCTCGAAGGCGACGGTGGGATCCCGGAAATACTCGTACTTGATGATCTCGACGTTCTCGCGGCCACGATTGATCGGCAGGTCCTTGCCCCAGTAGTCGGCAACCCGCTGATAGGTGATCGACTTGCCGGCATCCACGCTGGCGATCTTGTAGGCGCCGCTGCCGGGGGGCGGCTCCAACGTCGTCCGCTCGAAGTCGCGCCCCTCCCAATAGTGGCGAGGGAGGATGACGGCCTGGCCGACGATCAGCGGCAGCTCGCGATTGGTCTTGCTGGAAAAGCTCAGCTTCACTTTGCGGTCGCCGAGCTTCTCGACCTTGGCGACGTCTGCGTAGTAGCTGCGATAGAGCGGATGACCTTTCGTCTTCAGTGTCTCGAAGGTGAAGATCACGTCCTCTGGCGTGATCGCCTTGCCGTCGTGGAAGCGCGCTTCGGGACGAAGGTTGAAGATCACCCAGGTGCGGTCGTCGGGCACTTCCATCGACTCGGCGATCAATCCGTACGAGGTGAAGGCTTCGTCCGAGGTGCCTGTGGCAAGCGTGTCGTAGATGAGACCGAGGCCGGCGGCGGCGATCCCTTTCAATACGAAGGAGTTGAGATTGTCGAAGGTGCCAATCGCGGAAAGCGTGATCTGGCCGCCCTTGGGAGCCTTCGGATCGACATAATCGAGATGAGGGAAGCCGGCCTGGTATTTGGGCTCGCCATGCATGGCGATGCCGTGGACCGGCTTGGGATCGTCGGCAAAGGCCGGTATCGCCGCCAGCCCCAGAGCCCCCGCCAATACTGCGATCTTCCGCATTCCGACCTCCTCAAGCCCCAACTCCGAGCGGCGGAGTTTAGGGCAAGGTTCCTCAGGCGGCGAGGCGGTCGAGGGCCTGACGGTGGGTGCGTTCGTCCCCGGCGGCGATCACGTCTCCTTGAGACGAGCCGGTCAGCGGCCGTCCCTGCCAGTCGCTCATGACGCCGCCGGCGCCCTGGACCACCGGCACCAGCGCGGCAAAGTCATAGAGCTTGAGGCCGTATTCGATCACCAGGTCGATATGGCCGATGGCCAGGAGGCCGTAGGCATAGCAGTCGCCGCCCCAGAGCATGAGCTTGGATGTGGAGGCGACCCGCCAGAAGCGCTCGGCCGGCGGCTTCCGGAACTGGTCCGGATGGGTCGCATTCACCACCGCCTTGGCCAGGTCCGGGCAGGCGCGGACCCGTGCCGGGCTGCCGTTGAAGGTGCTGGCATGACCGGTCGCTCCCAGCCAGCGTTCGCGCGTCACCGGCTGGTCGATCATACCGAGGATCGGGATGCCGTCGCGGAGCAGCGCCACCAGCGTGCCGAACATCGGCTTGCCGGTGATGAAGGCCTTGGTGCCGTCGATCGGGTCGATGACCCATTGGTGCGAGGCGCCCGGCCTGGTTGCGCCGTGCTCCTCGCCGATGATGCCGTGGTCGGGGTATTCGCGCTCGATCAGGGCGCGGACGGCGAGCTCGGTTTCGCGGTCGGCGATGGTGACGGGGCTCGAATCGGCCTTGTCCTCGACGCCGATGGGAGTGCGAAAGTACTTGCTGATGACCGGCCCGCTCGCCTCCGCCAGGCGACCGGCGAAGGCGACGAGCTCGTCAGGGCAGCGCATGGCTGCCGCTTTAAGGCAGCGGCTTCGGCGAATCCGACTTCGAGCGGAGCCAGGCGATGAGCGCGGCGCGCTCGTCCGGCTTCGGAATGCCGGCGAAGGCCATCTTGTTGCCGGGGATCGTCGCTTTCGGATTGTTGAGATACTTGTTCAGATGCTCGTAGTTCCATTCCTCGGCGACGGCCATCAACGGCTTGGAATAGGCGAAGCCGGCGACCTGGCCGGGCTTGCGGCCGACCACGTCGTAGAGGTTCGGGCCGACCCGGTTGGGGCCGCCCTTGTCGAAGGTGTGGCAGGCGGCGCATTTCTTGGCCGAGGCCTCGCCGACGGCGAGATCGGCCTTGGCCAGCAGCGGCGAGATCGGCGGCACTGCCACCGGTGCGGCGGCGACCTGCCCGGCTGCGGGCGCGTCCGGCTTCTCGACGGCGTAGGCCAGCTGCTTGAGCTCGACCGGAACGACCAGGGAGCGGGCGATGAAGCCGCTCGCCATGGCAATCAGGCCGGACATCAGAATGGCCCCGGCAATCTTGTTCGCTTCCTGGCTCGCCATCTCGAATCCTCGTGCTTGGGCGCGCTGTCGTAAGGGAAAATGCCCCTTCGCGGCCGGAAGCGCCATCGCTATAACGCCCCTGGCCGGGCGCCCCGAACAATGCCGGGCCGAGGTCTGGCCCGCCAGCGGCATATTGCCGCATTTGGCGGAAAACAAAGAGGGATTTGGCATGAGCCTGCCCCAGATGCCGATCGTCCTGATCCCGGCACGGATGGCCTCCACGCGGCTTCCGAACAAGCCGCTGGCCGACATCCACGGCGAGCCGATGATCGTCCATGTCTGGCGCCGTGCCGTCGAGGCAGAGATCGGGCCGGTCCACGTCGCCTGCGGCGAGCCCGAAATCGTGCGCGCCATCGAGCGGGTCGGCGGCAACGCCATCCTGACCCGGCCGGACCATCCGACCGGCTCCGACCGCATCTTCGAGGCGCTCGAGCGTCTCGACCCCGACGGCCGCCACGACGCGGTCGTCAACGTCCAGGGCGACCTGCCGACGGTCGACCCGCGGACGGTGCGCGCCGCTTTCGAGGCGCTGGCCGACCCCGCCGTCGACATCGGCACGGTCTGCGCCAGGGTCGGCTCCGACCACGAACGGACCGACCCGGCCGTGGTCAAGCCGGTGGTCGCCTTCGCGCCCGGCCAGACCGTCGCCCGCGCCTACTACTTCAGCCGCTCGACCGTCCCTTCGGGCGAGGGGCCGATCTACCATCACATCGGCCTCTATGCGTACCGGCGCGACGCGCTGAGGCGGTTCATCTCGCTGCCCCAGGGGCTGCTGGAGAAACGCGAGCGCCTGGAGCAGCTGCGCGCGCTCGAAAACGGCATGCGCATCGACGTGGCGCTCGTTGACACCGTTCCACTCGGTGTCGATACTCCCGGCGATCTTGAGCGCGCGCGGCTTCTCCTGATGCCGCGGCGGTAACCTCCCAAAAACTCGGCCATGACCCGCATCGCCTATCTGGGCCAGCCCGGCTCGTATTCCGACCTCGCCTGCCGCACCGCCTTTCCGGGCGAGGAGACCCTCGGCTGCGTCAGCTTTCCCGAGGTCTTCGCTGCGGCCTCTGACGGCCGAGCCGGCCTGGCGATGATCCCCGTCGACAACTCGCTCGCCGGCCGCATCGCCGACGTCCATCACTTGCTGCCCGAGTCCGACCTGCATATCGTCGGCGAGCATTTCCAGCGGATCGAGCATCACCTGCTGGCGCCGAAGGGGGCGACGCTCCAGACCATCAAGACGGTCAAGAGCCACGTCCAGCCGATCGGCCAGTGCCGGCGCTATCTGCAGAAGATGGGCTACACACCGATCGTCAGCGGCGATTCCGCCACCGCCGCCAAGGAAGTGGCGGAGGCGGGCGACCCCACCCTTGCCGCCATCTCGTCGTCGCTCTCGGGCGAGATCTACGGTCTCGTCTCGCTCGCCCGGAACATCGAGGACGAGGAGCACAACACCACCCGCTTCCTGATGATGGCGCGAGAGGCCGCGTGGCCCAAGGACGACGGCCGGAAGTTCATCACCTCGTTCCTCTACCGGGTCCGCAGCGTGCCGGCCTCGCTCTACAAGTCGCTCGGCGGCTTCGCCACCAACGGCATCAACCTGACCAAGCTCGAGAGCTACATGGTCGGGGGCTTCTTCGAGGCGGCGCAGTTCTATGTCGAGGCCGAGGGCCATCCCGACCAGCGGCCGATGAAGCTGGCGCTGGAGGAGCTGGCCTTCTTCAGCCGCAAGGGCACCTTCAAGATCCTCGGCGTCTACCCGGCGCATCGCTTCCGCCTGGTGACGGCGGAGCCGGCCGACGACTGAGCGGCTCCGGCCGCCGTCGTTTCAGCCTCCTGGCCGTTGGCTTGACTTGGCCAATGGCGGGTGTTCTGCTTTTTTCAACGTAAAATCCATCGCAACGGACGCCGGCAGCAATGCGACGAGCGTGCGAGCGACGACAGGTTGTGCGCGATCGTCCTTTCGAGGGAACCATTGGGAGACGGAACATGAAAGTCATGCGCAGAAGCGTGCTTGCTACCGTTGCTACCGGCCTGTTTGTCGGCCTGGTCGCCCTGTCGTCGGCGGCCGAAGCCCAGCAGCCGCAGGGCGGCGTCCTCTCCGACGTGCTGAAGCGCGGCACGATCCGGATCGCCACCATCGGCGGCAACCCGCCCTACTCGAGCCTCGGCACCGACGGCAAGCCGGTCGGCTACGACATCGACGTCGCCAACATGCTGGCCGAGCAACTGAAGGTGAAGGCCGAGTTCATCGTCGTCGACGTCCCCGGCCGCATCACCGCGCTGCAGACCAAGCGCGCCGACGTGACCTTCGCCAACTTCACCGCGAACGTCGAGCGCTCCAAGGTCATCGCCTTCACCGATCCCTATGTCGTGGTCGGCAGCATCTACATGGTCAAAAAGGACTCGCCGCTGCAGAGCGTCGAGCAGCTGAACGACCCGAAGTACAAGATCGGCTTCGCCCGCGGCGGCACCGCCGAAGGCATCAGCGCGACCACGGCACCGAGGGCTCAGAAGGTCCGCTTCGACACCGTCGGCGACGCCTATCTGGCGATGCAGTCGGGCCAGGTCGACTCCCACCTTCAGGACAGCCTGCAGAACGCCTCCTACATGGCGAAGGACGGCGACAAGTACCGCAACCTTCCGGGCAACTGGAGCTACGAGGAGATCTCGATCGGCCTTCCCGCCGGCGATTTCGACTGGTGGCGGGTGCTCAACATCTTCGTGAAGAACTTCAATGCGTCGGGCGACAACGCGCGCCTGTTCAAGAAGCATTTCGGCTACGAACTGCCGCCGATCCAGCAGAAATACTGATCGGTCGGGCGCCGCCAAGGGCATCGAGGCCCGAGGCGGCGCCCCCAATCGTCTTCCCGCCCTCACCGGACGATGTACGAATTCAACCTCGCCGGCCTGTTGCCGTATACCGGCCCGCTGCCCGGAGCCGTTCTCTCGACGCTCTGGCTCAGCGCGCTCGCCATCCTCCTCTCGATCCTGGTCGGCATGCTGGGCGCGCTCTGCCGCGTCAGCGCCAGCCTCATCCTCCGCTTCGCCGGCGCTGCCTATGTCGAGGTGCTGCGCAACATTCCGCTGCTGGTCGTCATCTACCTGATCTTCTTCGGCCTGGCGCAGGTGGGCTTGCGGGTCGACGGCTTCAACTCGGCCCTGATCGCGCTCACGCTCAACGCCGGCGCCTACATGACGGAGATCTTCCGCGGCGGGCTGCTGGCCATTCCTCGCGGCCAGTACGAGGCGGCGCGCTCGCAAGGCATGACCGGGCTCCAGCTCTACCGCTACGTCGTCTTCCCGCAGGTCTTCCGCATCATCTATGCGCCGCTCGGCAACCTGATCATCGGCATCGTCATCAGCTCGTCGCTGGCCTCCGTCATCGGCGTCGAGGAGGTGACCACCTGGATGCGCCGCGCCGGCGACGAGACCTTCCGCTACATGGAGGCGTTCTTCGCCGTCGGCGTCATCTACGTGCTGCTGGCCCAGGCCATCAACATCGGCCGCATCGTCACCGGCAACTGGCTCTTGTCGAAGGCCCCGGTCGGAGCCCGCCGATGAGCCCGCAGGTCGCGGCATACTGGTTCGTGTTCCTGAAGGGCGTGGCGATCACGCTCTGGATCAGCTGGCTGGCGCTGCTGCTCGGCGGCGCCCTCGGCTTCGTCGTCGGCATGATGCGCATCTCGAAGTGGACGGCCCTGCGCTGGCTGGCCGTGGTCTACACCGAGGTCTTCCGCTCGGTGCCGCCGCTGGTGCTGTTCTTCGGCTGCTTCTACGGCCTCTCCTTCGCGCTCCAGCTCGATCTCTCGCCCTTTGCCGCGGCGACGATCGCGCTGACGTTGACCGCGAGCGCCTTGATGAGCGAGGTCGTCCGTGCCGGGATCGAGAGCGTGAGCCACGGGCAGTGGCAGGCGGCCTATTCGTCGGGCATGCGGTATGACCAGTTGTTCCGCTACGTCGTCTGGCCGCAGGCGATCCGGGTGATGCTGCCGCCGTCGGTCGGCGTCTACATCTCGACCCTGAAAGATTCTTCGCTGGCCTCGATCATCGGCTACGTCGAGCTGACCAAGTCCGGGCTCCTGGTCCGCGAGACCACCGGCATCAGCTTCGAGGTGCTGCTGATCATCGCGATCCTGTATTTCATCATCAACTACTCGATCTCGCTGGTCGGGACCGCGCTGGAGAGGAGGTTCAGGTATGTCCACTGATCCCGCACCGCCGGTCCTCAAGATCGCAGGGCTCGTCAAGCGCTACGGACCGCACATCGTCATCGACGGCGTCGATCTCGACGTCGTCCCTGGCCAGGTCGTGGTCATCGTCGGCCCCAGCGGCACCGGCAAGTCGACGCTGCTCCGCTGCGTCAACGGTCTCGAGGACATCCAGGGCGGCAGCATCCTGTTCGAGGAGCAGCCGGTCCTCTCGCGCTCGCGCACCATCCATGCGATCCGCCGGCGCATCGGCATGATCTTCCAGAGCTTCAACCTCTATCCGCATTTGAGCGCGCTCGAAAACGTCATGCTGGCGCCGGTCAAGGTGCTGGGCGAGCCGGCCAAGGAGGTCGAGGAGCGTGCCCGCGGCCTCTTCCGCAAGGTCAGGCTCGAGCACCGGGCGCATGCCTTTCCGAGCCAGCTTTCCGGCGGCGAGCAGCAGCGCGTCGCCATCGCCCGCGCGCTCGCCATGAACCCGCATCTCCTGATGTTCGACGAGCCGACCTCGGCCCTCGATCCGGAGACGGTCGGCGACGTGCTCACGGTCATGGAGGATCTGGCGACCGAAGGACGGACCATGCTGGTCGTCACCCACGAGATCGGCTTCGCCCGCCATGTCGGCCATCGCATGATCTTCATGGACGGCGGCAAGATCGTGGAGGATCGGCCCCCGGCCGATATGATCACCGATCCGCAGAACGCTCGGACCAAGCAGTTCCTGGGCTCGATCCTGCAGCACTGAGGCGGCATGTCGATGAAGGTCGTCATCGTCGGGGCCGGCATTTTGAGCCTGTCGGCCGCGGGTGTGCCGTTCGAGCGGCTGACGCCGGCCGAGGCCGTTCGGCGATTTCCGACGATCCTTCCCGACGGCATCGAGCAGGCCGCTCACGTGCCATCCTCGGGCCCGCTTCGTGCCGGCGAAATCGTCGCGGCCCTCGCCACCTGGATCTCCGGCAGGACGGCGCCGTGATCTCCGCCGATCGGATCCTCGACGCGATGGACCGGCGCGGCTTCGATGCCTTCACCGGCGTTCCCTGCTCCTTCCTGACCGCGTTCATCGACCAGGCGATCCACCGCGGCGGCAGCCGCTACGTCGCTGCCACCAGCGAGGGCGAGGCGGTGGCGATCGCGGCGGGCGCCTGGCTCGCCGGGCGGAAGCCGGTGGTGCTTTGCCAGAACTCCGGCCTCGGCAACATGGTGAACCCGATCACCTCGCTGCTTCATCCGTTCCGGATCCCGCTCCTGCTCGGCGTCACCTGGCGCGGCGAGCCCGGCCTTAAGGACGAGCCCCAGCACGAGCTGATGGGCGAGATCACCCACGGACTCCTGGGGCTGATGCGCGTGCCGTTCCGACCGTTTCCCACCACGGTCGAGGCGATCGAGCCCGCTCTCGACGCAGCCGAGGCGGCGCTGGCCCAAGACCGGTCGTTCGCTTTCGTCATCGGGCATGGCTCGGTCGCCGAGGGCGAGGCACCGCCTCCGGTTCCGGCCCTGTCCGCGCCTCGGACAGCGCATGTCGATCTCCGCCGGGCCGGGCCGCAGCCCACTCGCTTCGCGGTGCTGGAGACCCTGCTGCCGGTGTTGCCGGAGGCCGCCGCCGTCGTCGCCACGACAGGGAAATGCGGGCGCGAGCTTTTCACCCTCGCCGACCGCCCGCAGCATCTGTACCTGGTCGGCTCGATGGGCGGGGCCAGCGCGCTCGGCCTCGGTGTCGCCCTCAACACGGCGCGGCCGGTGGTCGTCCTCGACGGCGACGGCGCGGCGCTGATGAAGCTCGGCAACATGGCGACCATCGGCGCGCGCCGGCCGGGGAATCTGCTCCATATCGTCCTCGACAACGGCGTCCATGATTCGACGGGCGGACAGGCGACCGTCTCCGGCAGCGTCGACTTCGCCGGGGTCGGCGGCGCCTGCGGCTATGCCCGGACCTGGACGGTCGACGATGCGGCGGGCCTGGCCGAGGCGTCCCAGGCGGCGCTGGCGGGGGTGGGGCCGGCCCTGATCCATGCCCGCATCAGGCCCGGATCGCTCGCCAGGCTCGGCCGGCCCACGATCAAGCCGCCCGAGGTCGCCCGCCGGTTCCGTCGCTTCGTGACTGAATTTAAATAGAGATTGCTTCTTAAATTCGGTGCGCTAGAACGGGGCCCCGTTTCCGACATGGCCTTAGCCGTGACCGATGCCGAGACCAGCCGCTGGAGCGATCTGTTCGAGCGCCGCAACGCGGCGCCGCTGATCACGCTCAGCCTCGGCGTGGCGCTGCACGCCTTCAACGGCTTCCTGGTGGCGACTGCGCTGCCGGCCGCGGTCATCGAGATCGGCGGCGTCGAGCTGATGAGCTGGTCCTTCACGGTCTATTCGGTGCTGTCGATCGTCGGTGGGGCTGGCGCCGCGCGCCTGAAGCAGATGGTCGGCGGCCGGCGCGCGATGATCCTGCCGGCGCTGGTCTTCCTTGTCGGAACGCTGATCGCCGGGATGGCGCCGTCGATGCCGATCTTCCTCGCCGGCCGGGCGCTGCAGGGCGTGGGCGAGGGGATCATCTCGGCTCTCTGCTACATCTTCATTCCCGTGCTGTTTCCCTCGCGCCTGATCGCGCGTGTCTTCGGTGTCGAGGCGATGGTCTGGGCGCTGGGTTCGTTCGGCGGCCCGCTGATCGCCGGCGTGCTGACCGAGACCGTGTCGTGGCGCATGGCCTTCTTCGTCAACGTGCCCGCGACACTTCTTTTGCTGGCGCTGGTCACGCGCGTCGTGCCGGCCGACGCGGGGAGTGCCGATCCCAGGGCCAAGAGCGTCCCCCTCGGGCGTCTCGGCGGCATCGGCTTCGGCATCATGCTGGTCGCGGTCGCCGCGATCAGCCACGAAGCCGCCTCGGCGACGCTTCTGATTCTCGGGGCGGCCGCGGTCCTGGTCGGCGTCTTCGCCTTCGACCGCCGCCGCTCCGACCGGCTCTTCCCCAGCGACGCCTTCTCGTTCACGACCACGGTCGGCGCCGGCCTGTGGATGATCCTGCTGATGCCGGTCGCCCATGCCTCGGCGTCCGTCTATCTCAACATCACCGCGCAGAGTCTCTGGGGATACGGGCCGACGGTTGCCGGGCTCATCCACGCGACGATGGCGATGTCCTGGAGCGGCTCGGCGCTGATCTTCGCCAGCGTCGACGATCCTGGACGCCGCCTCGTCCTGATCCGGCTGGGGCCGGTGCTGGTGACGGCCGGCCTCGTCGGCATCGCCCTCGCCATCCGCCACGACATGCCCTGGATGCTGGTGCCCTGCCAGATCCTGATCGGCACGGGCTTCGCCGGCTGCTGGGCGTTTCTCAGCCAGGCGATCATGGAGTCGGCCCGGCCGGGCGAGCGGGATGTCGCCACCACCATGTTGCAGACGGTTCTCGCCAGCGGCTACGCCCTCGGGGCGGCCGTCGCCGGTCTTGGGGTCAACATGGCCGGATTCGCGCCGACGCTCGGGGCGGAAGGGATCGTCTATCCGGTGACTCGTGCCATCGCCGTCGGGGTTTGCATCTGCGCGCTTGCGATCCTGGCCGGCTTCGGCGTGCGCCTGAAGCCGAAGTCGAAGGGTTCATCGCCGTCTCCCGGGCGTTGACGGCCCACCCCGACCGGGTCTATCTCAACAGATATCAAGGATTTCCGGGCGCGCGGGGCGCGCCTTCTTCCCCAGGGGAACTCAGATGGCATCCGCCCAGCGGCCGCTCTCGCCGCATCTCCAGGTCTACAAGCCCCAGATCACCTCGGTGATGTCGATCGCCCACCGGGCGACAGGGGTGGCGCTCTCGGCCGGCGCGGTGGCGCTCGTCTTATGGCTGCTGGCGCTGGCGAGCGGGCCCGATGCCTTCGAGATGGCGCAGGCCATTGCCGGCTCCTGGTTCGGCTATCTCTGCCTGTTCGTCTGGTCCTTCTGCCTCTTCTACCACCTCGCCAACGGCATCCGGCACCTGGCCTGGGACATGGGCTACGGCTTCGAGATCCCGCAGGTCTACGCGTCGGGCTGGGTCACCGTCGGCGCCGCCGTCGGGCTTACGATCCTCGCCTGGATCGTCGGCCTGATGGGCCTCGGCGGCCGCTGAGGGAAGGAGACTCACCATGGCCATGCGCACCGCGATCGCCCGTGTCAGGGGCCTGGGATCGGCCAAGACCGGCACCGAGCACTGGTGGATGCAGCGCGTCACCGCTGTCGCCATGATCCCGCTGACCCTGTGGTTCGTCGCATCCATGGTCTCGCTCGCCGGGGCGAATTTCGAGACCGCCTATCTCTGGGTCGCCTCGCCGGCCGCCTCGGTGCCGATGATCCTGCTCCTCCTCGCCGGCCTCTGGCACGGCAAGCTCGGGCTCCAGGTGGTGGTCGAGGACTACATCCATGCCGAGGGCGTCAAGGTCGCGATCCTCATGCTGCTGTCGCTGGCGACGGTGGCGCTCGGCGTCGCCGGCGTCTTCGCCGTCTGCAAGATCTCCTTCGGAGAGTAGGTCATGCCCCAAGCTTACAACATCGTCGACCACACCTATGACGTGGTGGTGGTCGGCGCCGGCGGCGCCGGCCTCCGCGCGACGCTCGGCATGACCGCGGCCGGCCTGAAGACGGCCTGCGTCACCAAGGTCTTCCCGACCCGAAGCCACACGGTGGCCGCCCAGGGCGGCGTCGGCGCCGCGCTCGGCAACATGGGCGACGGCGACAACTGGCGCTACCACATGTACGACACCGTCAAGGGCTCCGACTGGTTCGGCGATCAGGACGCGATCGAGTACATGTGCCGGAACGCCATCCCGGCAGTGATCGAGCTCGAGCACTTCGGCGTGCCGTTCTCGCGCACGCCCGAGGGCAAGATCTATCAGCGCCCCTTCGGCGGCCACACGCTCGAAGGCGGCAAAGGCCTGGCCAAGCGGGCCTGCGCCGCGGCCGACCGCACCGGCCATGCCATCCTGCACACGCTCTACCAGCAGTCGCTTCGCCACGGCGCCGAGTTCTTTGTCGAATACTTCGCCCTCGACCTGATCATCGACGAGGACGGCGCCTGCCGCGGCGTGATGGCCTGGAACCTCGACGACGGCACGCTTCATCGCTTCCGCGCGCACCAGACCGTGCTGGCGACCGGGGGCTACGGCCGCGCCTATCAGACCTGCACCTCGGCGCATACCTGCACCGGCGACGGCAACGCCATGGCGCTCCGTGCCGGCGTGCCGCTCCAGGACATGGAGTTCGTGCAGTTCCACCCGACCGGGATCTACGGCGCCGGCTGCCTGATCACCGAGGGCGCCCGCGGCGAGGGCGGATACCTGACCAACTCCGAGGGCGAGCGCTTCATGGAGCGCTACGCGCCGTCGGCGAAGGACCTCGCCAGCCGCGACGTGGTGAGCCGCGCCATGACGGTCGAGGCCAACGAAGGCCGCGGCTGTGGCCCTGAGAAGGACCACATCATGCTCCATCTGGAGCATCTCGATCCCAAGGTGCTGCACGAGCGCCTGCCCGGCATCTCGGAGACGGCGCGCATCTTCGCCGGCGTCGACGTGACGCGCGAGCCGATCCCGGTGCAGCCGACCGTCCACTACAACATGGGCGGCGTGCCGACGAACTATCACGGCGAGGCGATCCGCCCGACCCCGGGCAACCCGGACGCCGTCTGCCCCGGCCTGATGGCCATCGGCGAGGCCGCCTGCGTCTCCGTCCACGGCGCCAACCGTCTCGGCACCAACTCGCTGCTCGACCTCGTTGTCTTCGGCCGCGCCGCCGCCCACCGCGCGGCCGAGCTGGTGAAGCCCGGCGAGGCGCACAAGCCGCTCTCCGCCTCCGCCGGCGATCAGGCGGTCGCCCGTCTCGACCGCATCCGCAACGCCAAGGGCGGTCGTCCGACCGGCCAGCTCCGCCTCGAGATGCAGAAGGCGATGCAGGCCCATGCGGCGGTCTTCCGTGACCAGAAGACCCTGGAAGCCGGGATCAGGAAGATCGACGGCGTGTATGCGGCGATGGCCGATCTCGGCATCTCCGACCGCTCGATGATCTGGAACTCCGACCTGGTCGAGGCCCTGGAGCTCGACAACCTCATCGCCCAGTCGATCGTCACGCTGGCCTCGGGCGAGGCGCGCAAGGAGAGCCGCGGCGCCCATGCCCGCGATGACTTCCAGGAGCGCGACGACGTCAACTGGATGAAGCATTCGCTCGCCTGGCTCGACGACAAGGGCAAGGCGAGGCTGGGATACCGCGACGTCCACATGTACACGCTGTCGAACGAAATCCAGGTCATCCCGCCCAAGGCGCGGGTCTACTGAGAGGCTCCGCCATGGCTGAGTTCACGCTTCCCGCCAACTCCAAGGTGACCGAGGGCAAGGTCCACAAGGCGCCGGCCGGCACCAAGCGCGTCGCGACGTTCCGCATCTATCGCTGGGACCCGGACACCGGCGCGAACCCGCGGCTGGACACGTTCGAGATCGACCGCGACCAATGCGCGCCGATGGTCCTGGACGCGCTGATCAAGATCAAGTCGGAGATCGACTCGACGGTGACCTTCCGCCGCTCCTGCCGCGAGGGTATCTGCGGCTCGTGCGCGATGAACATCGATGGCACCAACACCCTGGCGTGCCTGAAGCCGATCGACGAGGTCGACGGCACGATCGACATCTACCCGCTGCCGCACATGCCGGTGGTCAAAGATCTGGTGCCGGACCTCTCGGTGCCCTACGCGCAATACACGTCGATCAAGCCCTGGCTGCAGACGGAGACGGCGCCGCCGCCGGATGCCGAGCGCCGGCAGAGCCTCGACGAGCGGGCCAGGCTCGACGGCCTCTGGGAATGCGTGCTGTGCTTCTGCTGCACGACCAGCTGCCCAAGCTACTGGTGGAACGGCGACCGCTATCTGGGCCCGGCGATCCTGCTGCAGGCCTATCGCTGGATCGCGGATTCGCGCGATGAGGCGACGGGCGAGCGGCTGGACGCGCTCGAGGATCCGTTCCGGCTCTATCGTTGCCACACGATCATGAACTGCACGCGCACATGCCCGAAGAGCCTGAATCCGGCGAAGGCGATCGCCGAGATCAAGAAGCTGATGGTGGCGCGGCGCTAGGCTTACCAGAGGGGAGACGAGACGGTGGCGGGTACTGGAAAGTGGATACTGGGCGGGCTGATCGGCGCGAGCGCGCTCTACGCCCTGTTCGTCGCGTCGCATGCCCGTAGCCAGGGCGGCTATCTCGCGGGCCTCATCTACGCCGGCTTCGCCGTGCTGTTCATCATGGGCCTGATCCGCCGGGGCTACGACAAGCTCGAATCCGGACACTGATGCCGAGCTGGGACCCGGCCCAGTACGCCAAGTTCGGCGACCATCGGCTGAGACCCGCGCTCGACCTGATCGGACGCATTCCCGACCTCGATCCCAACCGCATCGTCGACCTCGGCTGCGGCCCCGGCGAGGTCACCGGAATTCTGGCCGGACGCTGGCCCGAGGCCGAGGTGACCGGCCTCGACTCCTCTCCCGACATGCTGAAGAAGGCGCAGGCCTTGAAGGGCCACGTCCGCTACGTCGAGGGCGACGTCGCCGCCTGGATCGCCACCCCCTCGGTCGACCTCCTCTTCTCCAATGCCTGCCTGCAATGGCTCTCCGATCACGACCGGCTGTTCCCGCGGCTGGTCCGCCAGGTCGCCCCCGGCGGCGTCCTCGCCATCCAGATGCCGCACAACCACGACCAGCCCTCGCACAGGATCATCGCCCGGCTGTCGGAGGAGCCGCCGTTCAAGGCGCCGCTGGCCGGCAAGCTCCGTCACGATCCGGTCGCATCCCCCGACACGTACTGGCGCATGCTGAAGCCACTGGTCGCGAAGCTGGACATCTGGGAGATCGACTATCTGCAGGCCCTGAGCGGCGACGATCCGGTTCTGGCCTGGACCACGGGAACCGCGCTCCGCCCCGTCCTGGATGCACTGGACGAGACGCTCCGGCCGCAATTCGTCGAGCGCTATCGCGACGGCCTGCGGGCGGCCTATCCGCGCGAGGCGGAAGGCTCGACACTGTTTCCCTTCCGTCGGCTCTTCATCCTCGCCGAGCGTTGATCGTGCTGGGCGAGCCCGTCATTCGAGGTTACGACTTCTACGCCGCAGAGACGGCGACGCTGAAGGCCCTCTATGCTTTCTTCATCGCCGCCGACCTCGAGTTCTGGCCGGATCGCGAGCCGATCGCATTCAACGAGGAGAGGCTGCGCGAACGATCACCGTTCCGAGAACGCCAGGACTGGCGGGTCGAGGAGGGGGCGGGCGACATCATCGCCCATGGGCACGCGGGATTCGGCGTGACCGGCGACAACCCGCATGTCGGCAACGGGTCGATCTATGTTCGGCCGGATCGGCGCCGACGCGGGATCGGCACGAAGCTGCTGGCCGAGATCGTCGCTGAAACCCGCCGTCGCGGCCGGACATTGCTGACGCTAGAGACGGCGAGCCAAGTCCCGGCCGGCGACGCCTTCGTCGCTCGCACCGGCGCGGAGATGGCGTTCGAGGCGCGCATCAATCGCCTTGATCTCACGACGATGAATCCCGGCTTGATCGAGGGGATGATCAGGGTCGCCCAGGATCGCGCCCGCGACTTCACGCTCGACTATTGGATCGACGGGCTTCCTGAGGGAGAGCTCGACGCCATCGCCGAGATGTTCGGGACGATGAACACGGCGCCGCGCGGCAGTCTCAAGGTCGACGACCACCGCGTCACCGCCGACCAGGTCCGCCAGGGCATGAAGGAGCTGACGATCGCCAAGGTCTCGCGCTGGGTCCTCTACGCTCGGGAGACGGCGACCGGTGCGCTTGCCGGCTTCACCGAGGTGTTCTGGCATTCCGACCGTCCGTCGCATCTCGCCCAGGGCAACACCGGTGTGCTTCCTCGCTACCGCGGGCACGGTCTCGGGCGCTGGCTGAAGGCGACGATGCTGGAACGCGTGCGCCGGGATCGGCCGATGATCCGCTTCGTCGACACCGGCAATGCCGACAGCAACGCGCCGATGCTCAAGATAAATGAGGATCTGGGATTCAGGCTGCACATGGTCTCGCGGACCTGGCAGCTGGCCGTCTAGTCGAGCTGCAACAGCACGGCCTTGAGATAGGCCGACTCCGGCAGCAGCGGATGCACCGGATGATCGGAGGCGGCGCCGGCCTGGCGGAGGATGCGGCCGGAGCGACGGGCGCGCCCGATGCCGCGGGTCACCTCGTTCAGGAACGACGGCGCATCGACGTTGTGCGAGCACGAGGCCGCGAACAGGAAGCCGCCGGGCGTCACCAGCCGCGCCGCCATCTCCGCCAGCTTGCGATAGCCCTTGAGGCCGGTGATCAGGTCCTTCTTCGCCTTGACGAAGGCGGGAGGGTCGACGACGACGACATCGAAGCGCTCGCCGGCGGCGGCGAGGCGCTCCAGTTCGCGAAAGGCTTCGGCCTGGACGAAACGGCAGCGCTCGCCGAGTCCGTTGAGCTCGGCGGCCTGCCTCGCCAGCTCCAGGGCCAGCTCGGAGCGGTCGACCAGCACGGCCTCGGCGGCGCCGGCGGCGGCGGCCTGCAGCCCGAAGCCCCCGGTATGCGCATAGACATCGAGCACGCGCGAGCCCTCGGCCAGCGCGGCGACCGCCTTGCGGTTGTCGCGCTGGTCGAAGAACCAACCGGTCTTCTGGCCTTCGGTGACATCGGCGAGGAAGGCGACGCCGTTCTCCTCGAAGCGGATGGGCCTGTCGATCGTCCCCTTGGCGATGCGCACCCCTTCAGACAGCCCCTCGACCGAGCGGAGCGCGCTGTCGTTACGGATGACGATGGCGGCGGGAGACATCGCGGCATCGATGGTCCGGATCAGTGCGTCCGAGAGCTTGTCCATGCCGGCGGAGTTGACCTGCGCCACGACGACGTCGCCGAAGCGGTCGATCACCGTTCCCGGCAACCCGTCGGCCTCGGCGTGAACCAGGCGATAGTACGGCTCGGCGAAGAGCCGCTGGCGAAGCGCGAGCGCCCGGCCGACGCGGTGGCCGAGCCACGCCTCGTCGAGCACCGCATCGCCGTCGCGCTCGAGCAGGCGCCCGGCGATCAGCGAATGCGGGTCGAAGAACCCGGCCCCGAGCGGCCGGTTGTCGTGGCCGACGAAGCGGACGACCGTGCCCCGCGGCAGTGCCTTCGCGGCCGCCGTCATCTCGATTTCGTTCGAGTAGATCCAGGGATGCCCCTCGAGCGCGCGCTTGTGGCGGCCGGGCACGAGGCGGATGTCGGGACGGGGCGCGGCGGTCATGGCGGCCTTCTATAGGCGGCTTGGCCGTATTCGGCTAGAGTAGGCATCCGGACACAACTGAACGCCGTATACCTAGAATGAGCGAACGGGAAGATCAGCTGCGTCGTGATGCCGCCGCCATGGCGGACGCCGTTGATCGCGACCTTCACGGCGCGTTCCGGCCGGTGGCCGACCATGCCGAGCGGGTCCGCGACATGGCGCACGAGCTGACCCAGGTCGCCGACCGGGCGACCGAGCGGGCGGCGGCCTTGCAGTCCGCCGATGACGGCGCGGACCGTGGCGCGGTCGCCGAGCTGGTGGCGATGGCGGAGATTCTCCGCAGCCTCTCCGGCGAGCTTCACGTCTTGGCCCAGCGTTCGGTCCAGGACCTGGAGCATCTGAAGAGCCAACTGATCCAGTCCGTGCGGGCGACGGCGCTCGGCAACCGCCGGCTCCACGAGCGCTTCGAGGTGGACGTGGTGGCCGAGGCCAAGTTCGCCGGACGCAGCGAGCCCGCTCGCGTCCGCAACCTCTCCCTCGGCGGCGCCATGATGGATCTGGCGATCAATCTGGCCGCCGGGGCCGGCGTGGCGCTCCGTGTCGCCGGGGTCAGACGCGAGCTCAAGAGCGAGGTCGTGCGCGTCACCGAAGAGGGAACCCAGCTCCGCTTCACCATCGACAACGAAGCTGCCGAGGAGCTGCGCGGATTCCTCGAGCAGGTAGCCCCCCAGAAACGCGGGCGACCCGATTGATGCGACGCGCCGCGTTCGCGGTCGCCGCCGTCGTGCTTCTCGCCGCCGGCTGCTCGCCGCTCGGTCTGCTCAACTGGGTCAGCCCCGAGCCTGAACATGATCGGACCGAGATCGCCTATGGCACTCACCCGCGCCAGCGCCTCGATCTCTACCGTCCGAAAGACGGGGCCGGGAGGGCGCCGGTGGTCGTCTTCTTCTACGGCGGCGGCTGGGAAGGCGGCGACAAGGCCAACTACCGCTTCGCCGCGCTGGCGCTGGTCGAGCAGGGATATGTCGTCGCCGTGCCGGACTATAGGGTCTATCCGGAAGTCCCGTTCCCGGCCTTCCTCGAGGACTCGGCCAAGGCGGTCGCCTGGGTCCGCGCCAATGCCGGGACGCAGGGAGGGGATCCGGACCGCCTCTTCCTCGCCGGCCATTCGGCGGGCGCCTACAACGCCGTGATGCTGGCTCTCGACGCCGGGTATCTCGGCCGCGAAGGCGTTTCCCCGGGGTCGCTCTCGGGCGTCGTCGGCCTTGCCGGCCCCTACGACTTCCTGCCGCTGACCTCGAAGACCCTGGAAGCGATCTTCGCCGCGCCCGATCCGAGCCGGACCCAGCCGATCGCCTTCGCCCGCAAGGACGCCCCGCCCATGCTGCTGGCGACGGGCGACATGGATACGACGGTCTATCCCCGGAACACCCGCAACCTCGGCCGTCGCCTGAACGAGCTCGGCGCGCCGGTCGAGACCATCGAATATGCCGGCGTCGGGCATGCGGGCATCGTCGTCGCGCTGGCGCCGCTGTTCCGCGGCAACACGCCGGTACTGACGGACCTCGTCAGATTCCTCAAATCGAAATCGTGAGGATCAGGGCATGAGCAGTCACCGACACGGCCATACGCTCCACCGTCACCAGGGGCATATCGGCTGGAACAATTCGTTTCCGCCGGTGCTGACCGTCGCCCCCGGCGAGACCGTCACCTTCGAGGTGGCGGAGGCCTCCGGCGGACAGCTCTCGCCGGCCTCGGTGCTGGCCGATGTCACCCGCATGGACTTCGGCAAGGTCAACCCGGTGACCGGGCCCGTGCTGGTCGACGGCGCCCAGCCGGGCGATGCGCTCAAGGTGACGCTGGTCTCCTTCCGCCCCTCCGGCTGGGGCTGGACCGCCAACATCCCGGGCTTCGGCCTGCTTGCCGACCAGTTCAAGGACCCGGCGCTGCATCTCTGGAAATACGATGCCGACAGCCTGGCGCCCGCGCTCTTCGGGCCCGGCGGGCGCGTGCCGTTGAAGCCCTTCGCCGGGACCATCGGCGTCGCCCCGGCCGAGGCCGGCCAGCACTCGATCGTCCCGCCGCGTGCGGTCGGCGGCAACATGGACATCCGCGACATGGCGGCCGGGACCGAGCTCTACCTCCCGGTCGCGGTTGCGGGCGCGCTGTTCTCGATCGGCGATACCCATGCCGCCCAGGGCGACGGCGAGGTCTGTGGCACCGCCATCGAAAGCCCGATGGAAGTCACCCTCAAGCTCGACCTGGTGCGCGGCGCGAACCTCGCGATGCCCCGTTTCACCACGCCGGGTCCGGTCTCGCGCCACCTGGACGGGGCCGGCTACGAGGTGACCACCGGCATCGGCCCCGACCTGATGGCCGGCGCCCGCGTCGCCGTGCAGTCGATGGTCGATCTCCTGGCGAAGAAGACCGGCATGGCCGCGGTCGACGCCTACATGCTCTGCAGCGTCTGCGGCGATCTCCGCATCAGCGAGATCGTCGACCAGCCGAACTGGGTGGTCTCGTTCTACTTCCCGCGGATCGTGCTCGCCTAGACCGCCAGATAGGCCCTGGCCAGGCTCTCGTCGGCAGCGAGCGCGGCGATGGGGCCGACGAAGCGGATGCGGCCTTGCTCGATGATCGCGGCACGATCGGCGACGCGAAGCGCGAAGCGCAGATTCTGTTCGGAAAGCAGGACGGCGAGCCCTTCGCGCTTGAGGGCGAGCACGGCGTCGGCCATCGCGTCGACGACCACGGGGGCCAGGCCCTCCGACGGCTCGTCCAGGAGCAGGCCGCGCGGGTTGCCCATCAGCGTGCGCGCCACGGTCAGCATCTGCTGCTCGCCGCCGGACATCTGGCCGGCGCGCCGGCTGCGAAGCTCGGCTAGGCGCGGAAACAGCCGGAAGAGTCGGTCCTCGTTCCAAGCGGGCGCCCCTAGGCGATCCGGCTGACGGCCGACATCCAGGTTCTCGGCGACGGTGAGGCCGGCGAAGACGCGCCGATCTTCCGGAACATAGCCGAGGCCGAGCCGGGCGATCTCGTGCGGCGGCTTGCCCGCGATGCTGTGCCCGTCGAAGGTCACGGTGCCGGCGGTGGGTGTCAGCAGCCCCATGATCGCCTTCAGCGTGGTCGACTTGCCGGCGCCGTTGCGGCCGAGCAGGACCAGCACCTCGCCGGGACCGAGCGCGAGGTCGACGCCGAACAGGACCTGGGCCCGGCCATAGGCCGCCTCGAGGCCGGCGACGGTCAGCATGAGCCGTCTCCATGCCCGAGATAGACGGCGCGCACGCGTGCGTCGGCGCGGATCGCGGCCGGCGCTCCGGCGGCGATGAGCTTGCCACGGTCGAGCACGAGGATGCGGTTGGCATGGCCGAAGACCACGTCAATGTCGTGCTCGGTGAACAGGACGGCGAGGCCATCGTCGCGGGCGAGCCCGGCGATCAGCGTCATCAGGGAGCGGCGCTCGGCCGGCGCCATGCCGGCGGTCGGTTCGTCCATCAGCAACAGACGCGGGCCGGTCGCCAGCGCGAGCGCCAGCTCGAGCCGCTTGATGTCGGCATAGGCGAGCGCCGCGGCCGGACGGTCGGCGGCGCCGGCGAGACCGACGCGGTCGAGCAGCAACGGCAGCGCGGCGCCGCGGGTGGCGACGGCCAGGTTCTCTCCCACGGACATCGAGGTGAAGACCTGGGCGACCTGGAAGGTACGGCCGAGGCCGAGGCGCGCGCGGGCCTTTGGCAAGTAGGCGGTGATGTCGACGCCGTCCAGCTGCACCCGGCCCGCATCTGGCCGGATCTGGCCGCCGATCATGCCGAAGCAGGTCGACTTGCCGGCGCCGTTGGGACCGATCATCGCCACCATCTGGCCGGCATCGACCGCGAGATCGACGCCATCGACGGCGCGGACGCCACCATAGGCCTTGGTCAGGCCGGCCGCCGAAAGCAGGGTCATCGCCGGTGGGTCCCGAAAAAACCGGCAAGACCGCGCGGCACGAAGAAGACGAGAGCGAGGATGACGAGCCCGACCAGCGCCCGCCAGAAGTCGACTCGCCGCGCCGCCTCGTCCTGAAGCCAGGTGAAGAGACCGGCGCCGAGGATCGGGCCGAAGGGCGAGGCGAGCCCGCCCAGCAGCACCATCACCAGCCCGTCGACCGAGCGCGGGATCGAGAGCGTCTCCGGTGACAGGCTGCCTTTGGAGAAGGCGAAGAGACCACCGGCGAGGCCGGCCAATGCACCGGAGACGAGGAGGGCGGCACGCCTGAGCCCCGACACGTCGAGGCCTACGGCCTCGGCTCTCAGCGGGGAATCGCGGACGGCGCGGATGGCGTGGCCGAGCCGCCCCCGCTCGAACCGGCGAAGCGCAAGCCAGGCGAGCGCGACCACCGCCAGGGTCAGCAGGTAGTAGGCGGGCTTGCCGGAGACGTCGGCGCTAGGCCAGACGCCGACCAGGCCGTTGGACCCTCCCGTCAGCGCGTCCCACTGGAAGGCCAGCGACCAGACGATCTGGGCGAAGGCCAGCGACAGCATGGCGAGGTAGACGCCGGAAAGGCGGACGGCGACCAGGCTGAAGGCGATCGCGCCGATCCCGGCGGCGACCGGCGCGAGCGCGAGCGATGCCGCCATCGGCCAGCCGAGCTTCACCGTGGCGATCCCCGCGGCATAGGCGCCGAGCCCGAAGAAGGCGGCATGGCCGAAGGAGACGAGGCCGGCCGGGCCGACCAGCCAGCGAAGGCTGGCGGCGAAGAGGGCGAGGATCAGCACGTCGATGGCCAGCACCAGGGGGTAGCCGCCGAGGACGAGCGGCAGCAGACAGGCCGCGCCAAGCAGGATCCAGGCAAGCGGCGGCGTCGAGCCCGCGCCGTCGGCGTCGACCGCGCTCGCCCGTGGCGCCGCTTCCGGCCGGCCGAGGAGGCCATGGGGGCGGATGGCGAGAACGATCGCCATGACCAGGAACTCGATCACCAGCGTCAGCTTGGAGACGCCGAGCCCGATGCAGAGCGCCTTGAGCTCGGCGATCAGCAGGGCCGCGAGGAACGCGCCGGGGAGGCTGCCGAGCCCGCCCACGACGACGACGACGAAGGCGTCGGCGACGATCGCGAGATCGAGCCCGAGGCTCGCGGGCTCCCGCGGCAGCTGAAGGGCGCCGCCGAGGCCCGCCAGCGCCGAGCCCAGCGCGAAGACCAGCGTGAACAGCCGGGCCTGGTCGACGCCGAGGGCAGATGCCATCTCGCGATCCTCGGTCGCCGCGCGGACCAGCCGGCCGAAGCGGGTCCGGGCCAGCAGCAGCCACAGCGCGCCGAGGACAGCGGGGCCGAGGGCGATCAGCAGCAGGTCGTATTCCGGGACGGCACGGCCGAAGATGACGACCGCGCCTCTGAGGCCGGGCGCGCGTGGCCCCAGCACGTCCTCCGGCCCCCAGAGCCAGAGCGCGGCGTCCTTCACGATCAGGACGACGGCGAAGGTCGCTAGCAGCTGCAGCAGCTCCGGTGCGCCGTACAGGCGCCGGAGGATGAGGATCTCGACGATCGTCCCGAAGACGCCGACGGCGGCCGACGCCAGCAGCACCCCGCCCCAGAACCCGAGCGGCGTGCGCCCGAAGGCCTCGACCAGCGTCGCCGCCAGGTAGAGGCCGAGCATGAAGAAGGAGCCGTGGGCGAAGTTGACGATGCGGGTGACGCCGAAGATCAGCGACAGCCCGGCCGCCACCAGGAACAGCGACGACGCGCCGGCGAGTCCCGTCAGCAGGTAGGAGGCGAGCGCGGCAGCGGTCATGGAAAGCTCCCACCTGCGCCCTCCCCCGGCAACGCCGAGGGAGAGGCGCGAGACCGACTATTCCTTCGGCCGGAGCTTGAGCACGACGTCGTCGGCCGGCAGGAACCCGGCGCCGTCGGCGAAGCTCCAGTCGACCATGACGCCCTTGCCGTCCTTGAGGGCGAGCCTGCCGACATAGGCCCCCATGGTCGACTGGTGGTCGATCGCCCGGTAGGTGACGGGGCCGAAGGGCGACGGCAGCGTCAGCCCCTTCATCGCCTCCACCAGCTTTTCGGTGTCCAGCGATCCGGCCTTCTTCGCCGCCGCGGCGAAGCTGTGGATGGCGGCATAGCCGACCACCGAGCCGAGACGCGGGTAGTCGTTGAACTTCGCCTGGTATGCCGCGAGGAAGCGGGCGTGGTCGGGCGTCTGGATGCTCTGCCAGGGATACCCGGTGACGACCCACCCCTCGGGCGTCTCGTCCTTCAGCGGGTCCAGGTATTCCGGCTCGCCGCCCAGCAGGTTGAAGACCGGGCGGCCCTTGAACAGGCCGCGGAGATTGCCTTCGCGCACGAACTTGGCGAGGTCGGGGCCGAAGAGGGAGGAGAAGATCGCATCGGGCTTCGCCTCTTCCAGCGCCTGGACCACGGCGCCGGCGTCGATCCGGCCGAGCGCGGGCGCCTGCTCGGCGATGAACTGCACGCCGGCCTGGCGCTCGCCCAGCAGCTTCTTGAACGCCGCGGTCGCCGACTGGCCGTATTCATAGTTGGGATAGACGATGGCCCAGCGCTGCTTCGCCAGCTTGGCCGCCTCGGGCACCAGCATCGCCGTCTGCATGTAGGTGGAGGGGCGAAGCCGGAAGGTGTAGCGGTTGCCGTTGTCCCAGACGATCTTGTCGGTCAGCGGCTCGGCGGCGATAAACAGCACCTTCCGTTGCTTGGCGAGGTCGGCGACGGCGAGGCCGACGTTGGAGGCGAAGGTGCCGGCGAGCGCCGTCACCCCTTCGCGGGTCAGCAGCTCCTCGGCGACGCGGACGGCATCGCCCGGAGTTCCGCCGTCGTCCCGGATGACGACCTCGAGCGGCCGGCCGAGAATGCCGCCGGCGGCGTTGATCTCGCCGGTCGCCAATTCCATGCCCTTCTTGTAGGGCTCGAGGAAGGCGGCAAACACCTTGTAGCTGTTGAGTTCGCCGAGCTTGACCGGCTGCGCCGCGGCGGCGCCGGCGACGAGCGTCGCGGCGAGCACGCCAAGGATGGCCTTCATGTCCATATCTCTCCGCCTTGCGGGTATGACGGCCTCGCCCGCGACCTTTCGCCAGGCCGCGCACGGCTCCTCGCGCCGCCCACGTCATCTCCGGAGCGACAGGACTAAAGCCGACTTCGGGGCGGCTGTCATCTGCCGGCCGCATCATGCGCCCGCGACCCGATGTCCCCTGGTCGGGAGTGGAATTGGTGAGAACCCTCTTTGGCTTGGGCGGAGCGCAGTATATTAGAGGGCGGGTGAGCGCGGCCGACCCCTCGGGGTGCGGTCCGGATCAAGGCTTCGAGAGAGAATGAAGGCGCTGAATCCCATCGTGATTTCCGGACGCGAGGTGCTGCCCCTGATCGAAGGGGGCAAGGGCATCTCGGTGTCGAATGGCGAGAGCTCCGGTGCCTGGGCGGCGGCCGGCGGCGTCGGCACCTTCTCGGGCGTCAATGCCGATGCGCGTGATCCATCGGGCAGGACCGTGCCGTGGATCTACCACGGCAAGACCCGGCGCGAGCGCCACGAGGAGCTGATCGCCTCCTCGATCAAGGGTGGGATCACACAGGCCCGCGTCGCTTACGAGATGGCGAGCGGCCAGGGCCGCATCCACATGAACGTGCTCTGGGAGATGGGTGCGGCCGAGCGGGTGCTGCACGGCATCCTGGAGGGCAGCAAGGGCCTCATCCACGGCGTCACCTGCGGCGCCGGCATGCCCTATCGCCTGGCCGAGCTCTGCGAGAACTACGGCGTCTACTACTACCCGATCGTCTCCTCGGCCCGCGCCTTCCGCGCGCTGTGGAAGCGCGCGTATCACAAGTTCCGCGACTGGCTCGGCGGCGTCGTCTACGAGGATCCCTGGCTGGCCGGCGGCCACAACGGCCTTTCCAACGTCGAGGATCCGGAGAAGCCGGAGGATCCCTATCCGCGCGTCCGCGAGCTCCGGAAGGTGATGGACGAGGTCGGCCTCGCCGAGACCCCGATCATCATGGCCGGGGGGGTCTGGTACCTGCGCGAATGGGAGCACTTCATCGGCAATCCGGAGATCGGCAAGGTCGGGTTCCAGTTCGGAACGCGGCCGCTGCTGACCCAGGAGAGCCCGATCTCCGAGGCCTGGAGGCGGAAGCTGATGACCCTCAAGGAGGGCGACATCTGGCTCAACCGCTTCAGCCCGACCGGTTTCTATTCCTCGGCGGTCAGGAACCCGTTCCTGATGGACCTGAAGGCCCGTTCCGAGCGCCAGGTCGCCTACCAGACCCATGCGGTGGGCGACCACGACACCTCGTTCAAGGTCGGCGCCCGCGGGCGCGAGGTCTTCCTGACCGCGCATGACGCCGAACGGGCGACCGGCTGGGTCGGCCAGGGCTTCACCCAGGCGCTGCGGACGCCGGATTCGACGCTGATCTTCGTGACGCCGGCCCAGGCGCAGGAGATCCACAAGGACCAGGTCGACTGCATGGGCTGCCTCTCGGCCTGCGGCTTCTCCAACTGGGCGCAGAATGAAGAGGGGACCACCGGCAAGAAGGCTGATCCGCGCTCCTACTGCATCCAGAAGACCCTGCAGGCGATCAGCCATTCCGAGGATTGCGAGACCCAGCTGATGTTCGCCGGCCACAACGCCTTCCGCTTTGCCGACGATCCCTTCTATGCCGGCGGCTTCGTCCCGACGGTGGGTCAGCTGGTCCACCGCTTGACGACCGGCGATTGAGCCGGCAAGGCTTCCTCTTGACCTCGATCGGCCCCATATCCCGTCTATGAGCCTAGCCGTCGCCGAACCCCGACCCTTCGCCGAGCCGCTCGAGCGGCTGAAGAAGGCCGGTCTGCGCCCGACGCGCCAGCGCCTGGCGCTGGCGAAGCTGCTGTTCAGCCGCGGCGACCGCCATGTCTCGGCCGAGCAGCTGCATGCCGAGGCCAAGACGGCCCGGGTCGTGGTGTCGCTGGCGACGGTCTACAACACCCTCAACCAGTTCACCCGCGCCGGGCTCTTGCGCGAGGTCGTGGTCGAGGCCGGGCGCTCCTACTTCGACACCAACACCTCCGACCACCATCACGTGCTCGCCGTCGCCACCGGCAGCCTGATCGACATCCCGGCGGGAACGCTGGCCATCAGCGGCCTGCCGGTGGTTCCGGAGGGGCTCGAGGTCGAGCGGGTCGACGTGGTCGTCCGGCTCCGCCAGAAGGCCTGAGCAGCGGCTTGCCGCTTTGCGTTGCCATTCATTTTAGAGCAATTCTAAAATCGTTGACGGGCTCCGGCGCGGTTCCTAGAATTGTCTGCGAGGGACGGCGCATCGCCGCTCCCGCACAGCTTTGGAGGAGGAACAGATGGCAGGATTGAAGGGCTCGAAGACCGAGGCGAACCTGAAGGCGGCCTTCGCCGGCGAGAGCCAGGCGAATCGGCGCTATCTCTATTTCGCCCAGAAGGCGGATGTCGAGGGCTACAACGACGTGTCGGCGGTGTTCCGCTCGACCGCCGAAGGCGAGACCGGCCATGCCCACGGCCATCTCGAGTTCCTCGAGGAGACCGGCGACCCGGCGACCGGGCTTCCGATCGGCACCACGGCCCAGAACCTGAAGGCGTCGATCGCCGGCGAGACGCACGAGTACACCGACATGTACCCGGGCATGGCCAGGACTGCCCGCCAGGAAGGCCAGGCTGAGATCGCCGACTGGTTCGAGACGCTGGCGAAGGCGGAGAAGAGCCACGCCGGCCGGTTCCAGAAGGCCCTCGACGGCCTCGCCTAAGTATTGGAGGGCGCGCGGAGGCCGGGGGGCTTCCGCGCGTTCCCGTTTTCCGGAGGGATGACGCATGCGCGAAGGCAGCCTCGAGGCGCCGGTTCGCCATCCTCTCGATTGGGGCAATCCCGATTTCTACGACGAGGAGAAGCTCGACAAGGAGCTTCGCCGCGTCTTCGACATCTGCCACGGGTGTCGGCGCTGCTTCAATCTTTGCGACTCCTTCCCACGGCTGTTCGACCTGATCGACGCCGCCGGCGACGCCGAGATGGAAGGCGTTCCGAGCTCGGAATTCGGCAAGGTCGTGGACGCGTGCACGCTCTGCGATCTCTGCTTCATGACCAAATGCCCCTACGTGCCGCCGCATGAGTGGGCGCTCGACTTCCCTCACCTGATGCTGCGCTACCGCGCCGTTCATCTGCGGAAGGAGGGAGCGCCGATCGGCGCCACGCAGCTCACCAAGACCGACCGCAACGGCACGCTCGCGAGCCTGGCGGCGCCGATCGCCAACTGGGCCTCCGACCGCGGCAACCGGCTGACCCGGCCCCTCCTCGAGACGGTCGCCGGCGTCCATCGCGACGCCGATCTGCCGAAGTTCCACGGCAAGACCTTCGCCAAGCGGGCCAAGGAGGCGCCGCCCGAGGTCTCCGCCAACGCGCCGGCCCGCGGGCGCAAGGTCGCGCTCTACGCCACCTGCTTCGTCAACTACAACAACCCCGCGATCGGCGAGGCGGCGCTCGGCGTGCTCGCCCGAAACGGCGTCGCCTGCGAGGTGGTCTATCCCGAATGCTGCGGCATGCCGCAGCTGGAGCAGGGAGATCTCCCGAAGGTGGCGGCGAAGGCGAAGAACGTCGCCCGGGCGCTCCTGCCTTATGTCGAGCGGGGCTACGACATCGTCGCGCTGGTGCCCTCGTGCGCGCTGATGCTGAAGTTCGAGTGGCCGCTGATCCTTCCCGACGACCCCGACATCAAGCGGCTGTCCCAGGCCAGCTTCGACATCAGCGAATACGTCGTCGACATCGCCAAGCGCGAAGGTCTGGCACCGGGGCTGACGCCGCTCGACGGCGGCGTCACCGTCCATCTCGCCTGCCACGCCCGCGCCCAGAACATGGGGCCGAAGGCGGCCGAGATGCTGCGCCTCGTCCCCAACGCCCAGGTCGCCGTGGTGGAACGCTGCTCCGGTCACGGTGGTTCTTGGGGCGTGATGGTCGAGAACTTCGAGATTGCGATCAAGGTCGGGAAGCCGGTCGCCCAGCAGGTGGCCAAGCTGAAGCGCCCTCACGTCGTCTCGGAGTGTCCGCTTGCGGCCTCCCACATCCTCCAGGGGATGGAGCGGCTGGACGGCGTCGACGTGCCGGGGGAGGCGCTGCATCCGATCCAGCTCTTCGCCCGTGCCTATGGAATCGAGTGAAGCGATGAAGCGTGCGATTGCCAAAAGCGACGTTCTGTCGATGGCGGACTATGCCAAGGTCCGGAAGGAACGGCGCTCGGCCACCGTCGCGCTGAAGAAGCACCGACGGCTCGAGGTCGGGCCGTTCGCCATCTTCCTCTTCGAGTCCTGGGACACGATGTGGCTGCAGATCCACGAGATGCTGCACATCGAGAAGGGCGGCGAGGAGCAGGTCCAGGGCGAGCTCGATGCCTACAACCCGCTGATCCCTCAGGGCAACGAGCTGACGGCGACGGTCATGTTCGAGATCGACGATCCGCTGCGCCGCGCCCGCGTGCTGGGCCGGCTGGGCGGCGTCGAGGAGACGGCGTTCATCGAGGTCGGCGGCGAGCGCATTCCCGGTGAGCCGGAAGAGGACCAGGACCGCACCACCGCCGAGGGCAAGGCCTCCAGCGTGCAATTCGTGCGCTTCCGCTTCAGCCCGGCCCAGATCGCCCGCTTCCGCACGCCCGGAGCCCAGGTCATCGTCGGATTCACGCATCCCGAATACGGCCATCTCGCGGTGATGCCGGAAGCGGTGCGGGACGCGCTGGCGAAGGACTTCGCCTGAGGGCGGGTCCGCTTGACCCCGCCGACCGGTCGTCGGCACTATGGCGGCGTTTCCGAAAGGAAAGGGAAATCGCATGCCTCTGGCTCTGAACGCTGCCGAAGCCGCCGCCTATGAAGACCGCGGCTATCACTTCCCGGTTCGGGTGTTCTCGGAGGGCGAGGCTGGGGGCCTGTACCAGCGTCTGGTCGAATCGGAGGGCAAGCTGGGAGGTCCGTTCAAGGGCCGTACCAACCAGAAGGCCCATCTCCTCTTTCCCTGGCTCTACGACGTCGTCGCCAGCGACAGCATCCTCGATGCGGTCGAAGCCCTGCTCGGACCCGACATCTTCTGCTGGTCGTCCGGCTTCTTCCATAAGCGGCCTCACGACGGAAACTTCATCACCTGGCACCAGGATGCGACCTATTGGGGCCTGTCTTCGCCGGACGTGCTGACCGCCTGGGTCGCCTTCACGCCCAGCACGCCGGCGTCGGGCTGCATGCGCGTGGTGGCGGGCACGCACAAGACCCAGCT
>CAMBVS010000018.1 GCA_945871425.1 Rhizobium sp. Q54
GGATTTATTGGCACGCCACGAGGCGCCAAGGCCCTTGAGAAAGTCCATGAGAGTCTCCCTGTTCGATCTGTTTCGATTGAACGATCCCGCTGCGTCGGCACTACGCCGGGTCGCGAGAACGACCGCTGCAGCCGTTGTACCCGGCACGGCCAATCGGCCTCGGCATCGGTCACATGAAATTCTTGTGAAAAAGCGGCAATTACTCTGCCTGTGCACAGCATAGTAGCTTCAGCCGATAAAATATACCGATTTAAATAATTCGACCGGAAATCAACTGGTTGAGCGGCGAGAAAATCAACGCCGCTGAGATACTTTAGTTTTATTTATCCTGAATCGAAGCCGGCGGCAGCCTAGTGCAGAAGCTGGATGCAGGAGTGGATCGCCTGGACCACCCGCCGCGCCTGCTCGTCCGGCAACTCCGGGAACATCGGCAGGCTGAGTATCTCGGAGGCCAGAGCCTCGGTCGCCTTGCAACCGCGAGGGCCGAGGGCGACGCGGCCGGCATAGGCGGGCTGCAGGTGGACCGGCATCGGGTAATGGACGTTGGTGGCGACGCCCATCGCCTTCAGGCGTTGGCGCAGCCCGTCGCGGTGGCGATGGCGGACGACGTACTGGTGATAGACATGCGTGGTGCCGGCGGCGAGCGCCGGCTTGCCGATGTGGCGAAGCTCGGCGTCGTAGATCGCGGCGATCGCCCGGCGTCGCGCGTTGTCGGCCGGGAGATGGCGCAGCTTCACCCGCAGGATCGCCGCGTGCAGCTCATCCAGGCGGGTGTTCATGCCGGTGATGGCGCTGATGTAGCGATCGCGCCAGCCATACTCGCGGATCTCGCGGACGCGCTGGGCGAGCGCCGCATCGTCGGTCGCGACGATGCCGCCGTCGCCGAAGGCGCCGAGGTTCTTGGTCGGGTAGAGCGACCAGCAGGCGATGCGGCCGAAGGCCCCGACCTGGCGATTGCCGAGCATGGCGCCATGCGCCTGGCTGCAATCCTCGATCACCGGCACCTTGGCGGCATCGCAGAGCTGGACGATGCGGTCGATCGCCGCCGGCTGGCCATAGAGGTGGACCGGAATGACGGCCTTGATCGGCTCGCGCTTCAACACTTCGGCCAGCTCGTCGGCGTCCATGGTGTAGCGCTCGGGATCGACGTCGAGCAGCACCGGCACGGCGCCGACCAGCTCGATCGCGGCCACGGTCGCGACCGCCGTGTGCGAGACCGTCGCCACCTTGTCGCCGGGGCCGATGCCGAGCGCGCGCAGCGCGATCTCCAGCGCATCGGTACCGTTGGCGACGCCGATGCCGTGGCCGACGCCGACGAAGCGGGCAAACTCGGCCTCGAAACCCTTCACCTCCTCGCCCAGGATGTACCAGCCGCTGGCCAGAGCCTTGGCGACGGCGGCGTCGATCTCGGCCTTGTGGGCGAGGTAGCCCGCCTTGGGATCGGCTTGAGGGATCATCAGAGGTATTTGTCCAGGTTCTGGCGATAGTACGCGAGGCAGTGGCGGAGGCCTTCCTCCAGCTTCACCTTGGCCTCCCAGCCGGTGAGCCCGCGAAAGCGGCTGTCGTCGGCATAGTAGTCGCCGATGTCGATGCGTTTGCGCTCGGCCGGGAATTCGCGGATCACCATCTCGCCGCCGCCATTGGCTTGGATCAGCGCTTCGGCCAGCGTCTTCAGCGAGACCGGCGGGAATCCGCCGATGTTGAGGGCCTGGCCGTCGACCTCGGGCGTCCAGGCCGCCCGCAGCAGCGCGTCGACGGCATCGTCGACATAGGTGAAATCGCGGAGCTGCTCGCCGCCCCAGACCTCGAAGGGTTTGCCTTCGAGGACGAGGCGGAGCCAGACACCGAGGAAAGTCTGGCGCGCATCCTTGATGCGCATGCGCGGCCCGTAGGTGTTGGTCAGGCGCAGCGCCGTCGCCTTCAGGCCGTAAACGTTGTTATAAAGGATATGGTACCACTCGCCCGCCATCTTGTTGATGCCGTTGACGTCGGCGGGGCGGAGCAGATGGCGCTCGTCGACCGGCAGATAGTCGGGCTTGCCATAGAGCTGACGGGTCGAGGCGAAGACCACCTTCACCCCTGGATTACGCTTGCGGCAGGCCTCCAGGAGCGTGAGCTGGGCCCGGCAGTTGATCTCGAGGTCGGCCAGCGGCTCATGCATGGAGTCGAGGTGGCTGGTCTGGCCGGCGAGGTTGAAGATCACGTCCTGGCCGGCGACCAGGTGGGACATCGCATGGACATCGCGGATATCGGAGACGTTCACCGTCAGCCGATCGGCGATGCCGGCGACGTTAAAGGGATTGCCCCCGTACTCGGGGATCAGGCTGTCGACCAGCGTGACCCGGGCGCCGAAATCGACCAGCCGGTGGGCGAGCGTCGAGCCGATGAAGCCGAGACCGCCGGTGACGAGGACGGACTTCCCCTCGAACCACGTCGAGCGTGCAACCATGAAGGGGAGCTTACGGGAGAATTAAGGCGCGGAAACGGCGACGTGCGTCGGCCTGGACCTGGGCCCGTGCCGTGGCCAGCTTGACGTCGCGCCGGTCGATGACCAGCGACATCAGCGCGTCCAGGCGCTCGACCCGGTAGATCTCGCGGCCGGCGAGCGCGGTGTCGCACTCGCCCTCCGGGGTCTTGATGCCGGCCGGCGCATAGGCGCTCATCGAGATGACGAAGTCCGCCTCCTCGTTCACCGAGGTGGCCTCGAAATTGGGCGGGAAGTAGTAGCTCGCCGGCGCCTTCGGCCCGCAGATGCGGACCCTGAAGGTGCGGGACTCGAACTCGTCGCCGTAGTCCTCGCGCAGCTTCTCGACCAAGCCGTGGACGGCCTCGGCATAGGAGTTGCCCCAGTAGTCGAGCTTGAACAGACCCTCGGCACCCTCGGTGCCGCCGATCAGGGCATTGTAATAGACGTACTCGTTCGGGTGCAGGCGGGCGAGCACGGTCGCATGATAGGCGCCATAGAGGGCGAGGCTGGCGAAGGCCGCCGTCCGCCAGGGCTTTGGCTCGAGCCACTCCAGGAGACGCTGGAAGGCGAAGGCGGCGACCACGCAGATCGGCGGCATGACGAAGAGGAAGTGGCGCATGCCGTCGAACAGGGTGACCCGAACGGCGATGGCATAGACGATCGGAAATATCGCGGCGAAGCCGAGGAGGAACGCCGGCAACGCTGCCGTCATCCGCTGCAGGCGCTCGTCGCGGCCGGCGACGAGGCTACGGCCGAAGGCATAAACGGCGAGCGCCAGCGCGGCTGCGAACAGCGCCGCCACCAGCTCCGGCGTCTTCAGCAGCAGGTGCAGCGGAAGATAGGTCCAGGGCAGCTGGTCGGCCTCGTAGTAGCCGCCGGCGAACAAGGTCTTCCACGGATAGACGTGGTGAGAGAACTCGGTCAGCGCCCGATAGGGATTGAGGAACGGGTCCTGCTGCGCCCAGGGCCACCCCAGCAGCATCACCGGGTAGAGGACGGCCAGCGCCGGCAGCGCGATGCGCCAGAGGCCGGTCCAGCTGCCGGCGAAGAGGGTCTTGAGCGAGCGCTCCGCGAACGCACGGAGGATGACCGCGAGGCCGACGCCGAGCGCGAGGTAGCCGACGACGATGAAGCCGCCGACGCGAACGCCGGTCGCAAGCCCGGCGGCGAGGCCGAACAGCAGCACGTCGCGAAGCGGCGGCCGCGGCATTCCCTGGACGACGCGGACGGCATAATAGGTCGCCCACGCCATGCCGGCAGCGAACGGCACGTCCTTCGGGTTGTTGAAGGAATGGCCGTAGTAAGTCGGCGCCACAACGATGAAGAGCAGCGCCCAGAAGGCGACCTTGGGCCCGCCGACGGCACGGGCGAGCTTCCAGGTGCCGATCAGGCCGATCAGGCCGACGGTGAAGTTGAGGGCGTGGCGGGTCTCGTAGAGGCCGAGGGGCGAAACCTTGGCGAGAACGGCCGCGAAGGCGTCGAAGGCGGCGCCGTAGTAGTAGAGGTTCCACCAGCTAAGGGCGCGGAGATCGGTGAAGCCGGAGGCATAGTAGTCGATGACGAGGCTGCCGTAATAGGCATGCACGTCCTCGTCCCAGGTGACGCCGTAGTCGGTGACGGTCGCCGCCCACAGGAGCGTGATCGCCGCCAGGAGCATCATCGACCAGCGGTCGGGGTCGAGCGCCCGCAGAGAGTGCAAGAACTCCTCTCCCCACGCCACTAGACGTTTTTTCTCGCCCACCCTGACCCTGCCAAAAAATCGCCCGGATCGAGCCTTGGCGACGGTTTTACCCGCGAAAGGTAAAATGTCAATTAATCCCAGCCAAACAGAGGCGGGATCGTGTCATCACGGTGACGGGTGGGAAATCCGGTGCAACTGGTTGACCGCCGGGCGCTCGATCACGCGGGAGGCGCCGTCCGGCCAGACGATGCTGACGCGGTCGACCTGGCGGAACGGGCCAAGGCCGAAATGGGCAACCGGCTCCATCTGGCAGAGGTATCCCGAGCCCGCGTCGATCGATCGGACCTGGCGGGCGCCGCCGATGTCGAGGACGACCGTGGCCCCCCGCGCCGGGGCCCCGAAGCGGGTCAGCGGCAGCACCCGGAGGAAATTGGGCTGCGGGTTCATCGGTCGGAAGAGGCCGAGGCGCTGGGCTCCTGACTCGCCGCGGGCAATCAGGAGCTCGAGGCAGCCGTCGCCGTCGAAGTCGCCGACGGCGGCCCCGGTGCCGAGCCCGCGCGGATCCTCGGCGGCGCCCAAGGGCACCTGGACCCAGCCTCCGTCCAGCGGCTTGAACAGGCGGTTGGGCTGGCCGATGTTGTTGAAGAAGACCTCGACGACGCCGTCATTGTCGAAATCGGCGGCGATCACCGTGCGGATCCGCGACGGAGCGGCCAACGACGGCGGGGCCGCCTCGCGGAAGCGGCCGGGGCCGTCGCGGAGGAAGAGCCGGTGCGGCCCCTCCCAGTTGCCGTAGACGAGATCCAGCCCTCCGTCGCCGTCGAGATCGGCCAGCGCCAGGCCGCGGCCGTGCTCGTCCGCGTCGGCGATGCCAGCTTCGCGCGCCACGTCGCGGAAGGTGCCGTCGCCCTGGTTGGCGAAGAGGAAGTTGGGCCCGTGCTCGTTGACGGCGACGATGTCGGAGCGCTGGGTCACCAGCGCCCCGACGGCGAGGCCCCGGCCGCCGGTGGTCACGGCGATCCCCGCCGCCTCGGCCGCATCGACCAGCCGGCCCTGGGTCAGCTCGTAGAGCCGGAACGGCCCGCCATAATTGGCGACGACGAAGCCATAGCGCCCGGTCCCCAGGCGGTCGATCACCGCGACCGAGCGTCCCGCCACCTGGTTCGCAACCGCCTGGTGGTCGGGTACCTGGAAGAGATCGAGCCAATGCTGGTCGAAGCGGGCGAAGAGCCGGTCGCCGAGTTCCTTCGGCCCGGCGAAGGTGTCGGCGTTGAGGAAGTAGATCTCCTCCTGCCCGTCGCCGTCGATATCGCCGGCGGCGACCCCGATCGCCTGGCGGTCGGGATCGGCGAGCGTGCGGTCGGTCACGTCCTCGAAGCCGCGGCCGGTCCACTTAAGCACCTGGTTGGGGCCGGAATATCCGGCGATCACCGCCTCGAAGGCGCCGTCGCCGTCGACATCGGTGACCGCGATGCCGTAGCGAAGCGCCGGAGGATTGTCGAAGAGCTCGGCCGAGGCGTCCTTGAACATGCGGGGTCGAGACTAGCAGAGAACCCCGCCCAGCCGTCGCGGCCGATCGCGGCGCATCGAGCCCTTCAGCGGCGCTACGGCACCGCCTGGCCGGCGAACACCCCCGTGCAGCGCTCGTCGTCGACGGCGACGGCGCCGTTGACGACCACGTAGGGGATGCCGATCGGGAACTGCTTCGGCTCGTGATAGGTCGCGGTATCGTTCACCGTCGCCTCGTCGAAGACCACGAGATCGGCGAAATAGCCCTTTTCGATACGGCCGCGGCCGGTCAGGCCGAAGCGGCGCGCCGGCCGGTCGGTCATCCGGTGCACCATGGCCTCCAGGCTGAGGGTCCCGACCTCGCGGCGAAGCCGGCCTAGAAAGCGCGGGAAGGCGCCGAAGCAGCGCGGGTGCGGGTGGTTGCCGGCCGGCGTGATGTCGCTGCAGACCATGTAGTCCGGACGCGCCAGAAGCTGCATGAAGTCGCGGCCGAGCTGCGCCCAGACCGCCTGGTCCTCCGGCGGCTCGCCGAGATAGCCGACTTTCAGGTTCTGCTCGAGCAGCAGCTCGCAGAGGACCTCGCCGCGCGAGCGCCCCCGCTTCGCCGCGAGATCGCGCAGCCTGGTGCCCTCGAGCTCGGGCGCATGCGGCATATAGGAGAACACGATGGCCGACAGCCGCGGCTCCTCGCGGGCGTCGATGACGTCGGCGATCTTCCGCCGCTCGGCCGGATCCTTGAGCCGGCGTAGGATCTCCTGCGGCCCGCCCTCCTGCGCGTCGTCGGGAAGGTAGGAGATCGCGATCGAGCTTCCGGTCGGATAGGGATAGATGTCGAAGGTGATGTCGTGCTCGGGCGTGCGGGCGGCCTCGATCGGCGCCATGATCGTGTCGATGCGGCCGGCGGTCTCAGGCGCGGTCCGGTAGTGCGCGAAGTGCAGCTTGGCGCCGCTCCGGCGCGCCGCTTCCATGCCTTCGCTGACGCCGTGCTTGCCGAAGGCGCGGCTCGCGATCTGAAGCGAGCGGGGCTCGCACATGTAGACCTTCCCGGCCTCGCGCACCGCAGTGCAGAGCTCGGCGATCTCGTCGGTATCGCCCCAGGGGCCGGGGTAGTAGCGGCCGCCGGTGGTAAAGCCGATGGCGCCCTGCTCGAGGCCGTCGCGGACCATCCGCTTCGCCATCTCGAGCGCGTCGCCGCGTAGCGGCGCGTCATGGAATCCGAGCGCCTGCAGACGGATGGTGGCGTGCGGCACGAAGTAGGCCGTATTGACCGCCACCTTCCGGTGATAGTGGCTGCGGAAGGCGGTGACGCTCCGCATGTCGAGATCCTCCGGAGGATCTCCGAGCAGCCCGCCCAGCCAATGGCGATAGGTCTTGAAGTTGTAGCTGGAGAGCGGCGCGTACGACATGCCGTCGATGCCCAGGAACTCGGTGGTGATGCCCTGGCGGATGCCGTTGGCGTGCTGGGGGTCGACCAGCAGCGCGCCTTCCGAATGGGTGTGCGTATCGATGAAACCGGGAGAGACGACCTTGCCCGTTGCATCGATGCACCGCTTCGCCTCGGAGCGCGACAGATCGCCGATCGCCTGGATGACTTCGCCGGATACACCGACATCGCCGCGATAGCCCGCGCGGCCGGTGCCGTCGACGATCGTGCCGCCGGCGATGACGAGATCGAACATCCCCAACTCCTTCGCTTTCAAACCTGAATCGACCTGCCCACAAGCCGAGCCGGTCGCCAAGTCGCGCGCCTCATCGCATCTGCTGCCGTTTGAGCCCCGGAGCAGCAACGGGAAGGCTATCGAACAGCATCGGCTCGTCGCTGGTCCTGGCGCCCTCGATCGCGAGGATGCGCATCTTGGTGGCGACGCCGCCCCTCGCCGAGAAGCCGCCGGTCCTGCCGCCGGCGGCGAGCACGCGATGGCAGGGGACGACGATCGGGAACGGATTCCTGCCGAGCGCCTGGCCGACGTCGCGGGCGAGAGCCTTGTCGCCGAGCCGGGTCGCGATCTCGCCATAGGTCAGCGTCGCCCCCGGCGGGATGCTGCGCGCTACCTCGTAGACGCGGCGCTCGAAGTCGGGCACGCCCTCCATGTTCAGAGAGACGTCGGCGAGGTCGATCTTCTCGCCGGCCATCAGCGCACGGATGCGCTCGATCACCGGCAGGATCTCCGGTGGCGGCGAGGCCTCCATTGCATCGGGATGGCGCTTGCGGACGCGCGCGCGGGTCGCGTCCTCGCGCGCCTCCGGAAGCTGGAAGCCGACGATGCCCCGCTCGCCCCAGGCAACGATGCAGGCGCCGATCGCCGTGTCGAAGAGGGTGAACTTCGTCATCGTGTCCCGCCCAGCGCAATGTAGAGCTCGGACTCGATGACCCATCGGGCCTGAGCCTTCTTCCACACCGCCAGATATTGCCCCGTCTTCGTCGTCTCGCCAGAGGCCTGGCGCCAGGAGCCCGTCCAGGTCCCGGTCTCCGCCGCCCGTTTACCATCCTGGTCGATCGCGACCGTCACCGTCTTCCTGACATATGCGACGAAATCCGGATCGCCGAACTGCGCCTCGAAGAGCCTGACCGTCGCATCGACGCCGACGACGAGCGTCCCGTCGCCGCGGATCAGCTTGACCTCGGGATCGAAGAACGGCCTGAGGGCCTCGGCCTGATGCTGGGCGATCAGGTCATTGGTCCGTTGCCGTCGATCGCGGATCGCAGCTTCATCCGTCATGGTTTCAGATCCGGCTCGTTTCGCTGGGAGTGCGCCGAAGGCCCGGCCACCCTCCTAGCCGACAGAGGGGGACCGCGCCATGAGGATCGTGACCGAGTTTCCGCGTCGTGTGCGCGAAATCGAGAATACCTGGATCACGCTTTCCGATGGCTGCCGCCTCGCCGCCCGCATCTGGCTGCCTGAGGATGCCGACGGCGATCCGGTGCCGGCACTGCTCGAATACCTGCCCTACCGTAAGCGCGACTTCACCGCCGTCGCCAACTCGCAGATGCATCCCTACTTCGCCGGTCACGGCTACGCCTCCGTCCGCGTCGACCGCCGCGGATCGGGCGACTCCGACGGTCTGATGTTCGACGAATACATCGCGCAGGAACTGAGCGACGGCGCCGAGGTCATCGCCTGGCTCGCGGGGCAGCCCTGGTGCACCGGCAATGTGGGCATGTTCGGCAGCTCCTGGGGCGGCTTCAACGCGCTGCAGGTGGCGGCGCTCCGGCCGCCGGCGCTGAAGGCGATCATCACCTCGTGCTCGACCGACGACCGCTATGCCGACGACATGCACTACATGGGCGGCTGCCTCCTCAACGACAATCTGATGTGGGGCTCGACCGCGTTCAGCTTCATGGCACGGCCGCCGGACCCGGCGCTGGTCGGCGAGCGCTGGCGCGAGATGTGGATGGCGCGGCTTCAGAACACGGAGTCGCTGGTCGCGACCTGGATGCAGCATCCGAGACGCGACGCCTATTGGAAGCACGGCTCGGTGTGCGAGGACTTCGGCGCCATCCAATGCCCGGTCTTCGCCGTCGGCGGCTGGGCCGACGGCTACTCGAACGCCATCCCCCGCCTGCTCGAGGGATTGAAGGTGCCGAGGAAGGGCCTGATCGGCCCCTGGGGCCACCGCTGGGGCCACCAGGCCGTCCCCGGCCCGGCCATGGGCTTCCTCCAGGAGGCGGTCCGCTGGTGGGACCATTGGCTGAAGGGCAAGGACACCGGGATCATGGGCGAGCCGATGCTGCGCGCCTGGATGCAGGACTGGGTCCCGCCCCGCACCTTCTATGCCGAGCGCCCCGGCCGCTGGATCGCCGAGGCGTCGTGGCCGAGCCCGAAGATCGGTCAGCGCCGCTGGCACCTCAACGCCTTCAATCTCGGCGACCGCGCCGAGCCCGAGCAGGCGCTGAGCCATTCCTCGCCGGTCACCACCGGCGAAGCCGCGGGCGAATGGTGCCCCTATGGCTATCAGGCGGAAATGCCGGGCGATCAGCGCGAGGACGACGGCAACTCGCTTTCCTTCGACTCCGATGTGCTCGGCGAGCGCATCGAGTTCCTGGGCGCCCCCGTCGTCACGCTCGATCTCGCCGCCGACCGCGCGGTGGCGCAGATCGCCGTCCGCCTCGACGATGTCGCCCCCGACGGCGCCTCGACCCGCATCACCTACGGTGTCCTCAACCTGACCCACCGGGACAGCCACGAGTACCCGGAGGCGCTGGTTCCGGGCAGGCGCTACCGGGTCCGGGTCCAACTCAACGACGTGGGCTATGCCGTCCCGCCCGGCCATCGCCTGCGCATCGCCATCACGACCGCCTATTGGCCGCTGATATGGCCAGCGCCGGAGCCGGTGACGCTGGCGCTCTTCACCGGCGCCTCCACCCTCGACCTGCCGGTGCGGGCGCCACGGGAGGAGGACGCGCGGCTTCGCCCGTTCGATCCGCCGGAGGCGGCGGCGCCGCAGCCCCGGACCGAGCGCCGTCCCTATGCCCGCAGCCGCCGGCATTCGCGCGACATGATCACCGGCGAGCACGTGGTCGAGGCGGTGAAGGACCGCGGCAAGATCCACTTGACCGACATCGACCTCGAATATTCGGGCGGCGGGACGGAGCGATACTCGATCCAGCAGCGCGATCCGCTGTCAGCAAAGGCGCATTCGCTCTATTCGATCACCCATGCCCGCGGCCCCTGGCAGGTGGCGATCGAGACCGACACGACGGTGACGGCGACGAAGGACGCCTTCCTGGTCACGGCCAAGCTGGAGGCCTACGAGTCCGGCGTGCGGGTCTTCTCGCGGACCTGGGACACGACGATCAAGCGCGAGCTGGCGTGAGGCGCGGCGATCACCGCGCCTCACCTCGACGTCAGCGGCCGAGCGCTTTCTTCCAGCGTGCGATGAAGGCCTCGCCATTGGCGATCAGCTCCTTGTCCGGAGCGATGAAGACGACGTTCTTCTCGCCGATCTTCTCCGTCAGCGTGACGAAGGTGCCGTAAGGCGTCTCGTCCTTCTTGATGTCGGCGCGATAGGGCATCTGCCCGGTCTTGCCGAAGGCGATCTGGCCGTCGCGGGACAACAGCAGGTCGAGGAAGACCCGGGCCGCATTCGGGCTCGACGCCGCCTTGGTGATGCCGACGTTGCGGGTCACGATCGGCGTCCCGTCATTGGGGAAGTCCCAGCCGGCGAGCTTCGATGCCGCCGGTGCCATGTATTGCGGAATGCCGGCGCCCGAGGTCATCAGCGCGATCGCGTATTCGCCGGAGATCACCTTCTCGCGCATCGGGCCCGCGCTCCGCTCCGGGCGCAGCGACGGGCCGAGCTGCTCGACCAGTGGCCACGAGGCCGGATAGGCCTTGGCCCAGGCGGCCCAGACGTTGCGCCCCATGGCGTTGCCTTCGGGATCGAAGGCGGTGATCCGCCCCTTCAGCTCGGGGTGCTTCTTGTAGAGGGCGGCCACGTCGCCGAGCGACTTCGGCTCCGCCATGCCCTGGAGTGCTCGACGGTTGAAGGCGATGATCATCGGATCGGCCGAGGCCGAGTAGACGCCCGGGAACGGCGTGCTCCATTTCGGCAGGGCCGGGCTCTCCGGCGAGACGTAGGGAGCGACTTGGCCGCGCTCGTGAATCTCGATCCAGCGGTCGGGCGCGGTCGCCAGGATGATGTCGGCGGTCCGCGTGCCGGTCTGGCTCTCGGCGTAGTACTTCTCCCAGAGCTCGTTGCCGGAGTCGGTGGTGTCGACCGCTATGCCGGGATAGCGCTGCTTGAACAGCTCCATGAACGGCGCCCAGTTGCCGACGGCGACGTTGGAGTAGACCAGCAGCTTGCCTTCCTTGCGGGCGGCCTCGATCACCTTGGCATAGTCGGCCGGATAACCGGCCGGAACGGTCTGCGCCTGGGCGCCCGCGGAAAGCAGAAGAGAGACGGCAAGCGAGAGTGCGCACAGAAGCTTCTTCATTGTTTCCTCCCGAGTCTTTGGTTTGAGGTCAGGGAATCTCGACCGCCATCAGCGGTGCGTTCTGCTGCCCACCATGGAGATCCGGATCGCCGACCTCGCCCTGGAAGGCCGGCCTGGGGATGCTGTACTTGAACCCGAGCGCGTTATCGCACTCGAAGAAACGCACGACCTCGACCGGGCACTTGTAGAGCCCGGCGAAGAGCTCGCGCGTGAGGACGCCGGAATCCTTTACGCGGCGATACTTCTTCTCGTCCTTGAACAGTATGTCGAAGGTCAGCACGAACGGCCCGGCGTTCTTGCTGCGGATGAGGGTGGCGAGCTCGGCCAGCTGGGTCATGGGCGGTCTCCGGTCAGCCGATCTCGAGGACGCGGGTGCGGAACATCTCTTCCTGCGTCCTCGGCACGGCGACGTGGTTGAGGCAGAAGCGGTAGACGGCGCCGCGATCGAGCGGCACCGGGTTGTGCAGGAAGGCGATCGAGGTGATGCTGCCGCTCCATTCGGGGATCGGCGTGTGCAGTAACGGCTGACGGCTGATCTCGGCGATCTTGGTCGCGAGGTCCTGGGTCGAGGCGGTGACGTTCAGAACGATGCCGATCTCGTGCGGCGTCCTCGTCTCGGTCTCCAGCTTCCCCATGACGGCGTTCAGGCCATAGGCATGGAAATCAAGGCGGTAGTCGGTCTCGGCGAGCTTGAGGATCTCGCTGACCGAGGTCGTGGTCTTTTTCCGTACGTCCTCGATCCAGGTGTCGTAGTTGCGGATGAAGTAAGGATCGCGGATGCCGCCGATGACCACCGACTGGTAGCCGACCTTCTCGGCGCCCTCGAGCTTCACGGTGTAGTTCTCGGAGTGCTTGAAGCCGCTGTTCCGGATGCGGACCGAGTATTCGTCGACCGCCTCGTAGGTCGAGTTGGTGAGGTCGAGCGTGCCCGACGACTCGACATGCAGGTGGGGATCGCCGTTCTCGTAGAAGGAATGCGCGGCGACGCTCTGCGGCGTACATTTCAGCCCTTCGCCATAGGGGCGGATCACCAGGTCCTCGTGGGTCAGCTTGGCGTAGATGACGCCGCGGCCGGCCGACTCGCAGACCTGCGTGCCGCACTCCATGACCTTGCCGGCATGCCAGGCGAGGCCCTCGGGGAAGCCCTTCATGATCGGCATCGCGGCGAAGAGGGCGGAGTCGCTGCAGCGGCCGGCGACGACCAGCTCGGCGCCTTGGGCAAGCGCCCGCTGGAGCGGCTCGACGCCCATCATGCCGACGACATGCGAGGTGCGATCGAGCAGCGCCTCATCCAGATACGGCGCCGGGTCGAGCGGCTTGATCCGGGACTCCCGCAGGAGTCCCTTCAGGTACTCCGGCGACTGCTCGGAATGGATCGCCGCGGTCTTCACCTTGAACTGGTGCTCGGTCGCGATCTCGTTGGCGATGTCGACGACCCAGTCGACCTGGGCATCGATGCCGGCGGTGCCCGACGAGCCGATGAGGACCGGGATGCCGGCGCGCCGGGCGGCGGCGAGGATGATCTCGAGGTCGCGCTTGACCGCTTCTCTTGGGTAGTTCGACCGTCCGCTGCCCAGCGAGAACGGCCCGGAATCGGTGGTTCCCGCGTCGCAGGCGATGAAATGCGGCTTCAGCGCCATCGCCTCGTCGAGTGCCTTGGCCACGACCTTGCCGCCGCCGAGCCCGCCCGAACCGCACACGAACCGGATTTCCTGCATGGCCGCACCCTATCCCGTATTGCCCGTCTGATTGTCGACAATTACTGACGAGCATCCCGCTGTCAATCTGCCCAGATCCTTTTAAAGGAATGTTTCATGCGCATGTTTCGGAGATGAAGCCGGAACAATTGTCGACTATCATGGAGCGATGAGCATCGAACCGGCCAACCCGCAGGAGCATGTATCGGCGTCAGAGCGCGTGCTGGAGCGCATCGGCCAGTCCATCCTTACGGGCGAACTCCTTCCCGGCACGCGCCTGACGGAAACCGACCTGGCGCAGCGCTTCGGCGTCAGCCGCGCGCCGCTCCGCGAAGCGCTGCTAAGGCTGGAGGAGCGCCAGCTGATCGAGCGCGTGCCGTTCTCGGGTATGCGGGTGGCCCCGCTCGGCCCTAGGACCATCGACGAGCTCTACGAGATCCGCGAAGTGCTGGAGGGCCTCGCCTGCCGGCGGGCCGCGACGATCATCACGCCCGAGCAGATGGACCAGCTGCGGGCGATCCTTTCGGAGCGCGCGTCCGTGCTGCGCGAGAGTCGCGGCACTGACGTGCGCCAGCAGCCGACCATTCACGACTTCCACAAGATGATCGCCGCGATCTCCGGCAACCGCGCGCTCGAACGCCTGCTGAACGGCGAGATCTGGAACTACCTGAGAGCCCAGTACCGGCGCTTTGCCCGGTCGCCGGAACGGGTCGATGTCGGCCACGGCGAGCATATGCGCATCGTCGAGGCGTTGGAGGCCGGCGATGGCGATCTGGCGGAGCTGCTGATGCGCCGGCACGTGGTCGCTTCCCGGCGGGAGCTGACCGCCGCCCGCGCCCGGGCCGAGCGCGAGGGGAAGCCTTAGACGACGACGGGTGCCGGACAACGTTCCGGCGATCGCCCGAAAGCAAGACGACGACTTGAAGGGGGGAAGGTGGCGCAGATAGCCGATCCGGGGGCGGGTCTCGCACCCGGCCGCGTCGTCAGGCAGGGTTCGGGCGTGCTGGTGCAGTCGGCGATCTCGATCGTCTCGACGACGCTGATCGCGGTCGCGCTGCTGCCGGCGATGCTCCAGGCCTTCCTCGACAAGCCGCTCTACTATCCGGAGGCGACGTTCACCTTCGGCAACTTCGCTCGCCTGTTCACCGATCCGGAGATCCTGCAGACCTTCGGCACCACAGCGGTCTTCTGCCTGATCGTCGTCTCGTTCTCGATGGTGGTCGGCACCACGCTCGCCATCCTGGTCGGGCGCACCGACCTTCCCGGACGCGGCTGGCTTCTCGGCGTCCTGCTCTGGCCGTTGTTCATCTCGCCGCAGATCATCGGCTTCGGCGCCATCCTGGCCTATGGCCCCTATGGCCTGCTCACCGCCTTCGTCGGCGACGCGATCGGCGTCCGCCTGCCGTGGAATCTCTACTCGGTGTTCGGCATCGCCATTGTCTGCGGCATCGCCGCCGCACCGGTGACGATGCTCTACTGCATCGGCGCCGCCCGCCAGCAGGACCCGAACCACGATGCCGCGGCCCGTGTCACCGGCGCCGGCCCCGCGCGCATCCTCAGGCGCATCAACCTGCCGCTGATGCGCCCGGCCCTGGTGTTCGCGCTGATCATGAACATCGTCAGCGCGCTGGAGGCATTGGCGATTCCGCTGATCCTGGGCAACCCGGTCGGCATCAAGCTGCTGACGACGATGATCTACGATCTGAGCTTCGAGCGCGGCACGCCGAACTACGGCCTGATCGCGGCGCTCGCCCTGATGCTGATGACGCTCGTCGCGCTGCTCTTCGTGTTCCAGCGCCTGGTGCTGGCGGCCGGCCACCGCTTCGTCAGCCTCGGCACACGGGCGGGTCAGCTGAGAGCGCTGCCGCTCGGTCGCTGGCGCTGGCCGGTCTTCGGCGCGGTCCTGCTCTACGTCGCCTTCGCCATCCTGGCGATCCTCGGCTGCGTCGCCATCCGCTCGGTAACCCAGGTGTTCTCGCCCGACATCTCGCCGTTCGAGGTGCTGACCTGGGCGAACTTCCACACCATCGTCTCGATCGATCTCTATGTCCGGTCGATCACCAACACGCTGATCCTGGCCGTCGTCGGCGCCGCCGCCGGCACCGTGCTGATCGCCGCGGTGGCGCTGGTGGCGCAGCGCTCAGATTTCCCGCTCCGCCGCGCCGTCGACGGCATCGCCCAGCTGCCGCGGGTCATCCCCGGATTCATCGTCGGCCTCGGTGTCTTCTACGCCTCGGTGTTCATCCCCGGCATGAGCGTGCTCCGGAACACGATCTGGCTCCTGTTCGTGGCCTACCTGATCCGCTTCCTCAGCTCCGGCTACGGCATCGTCTCGCCCGCTCTCCTGCAGATCAGCCCTGACTTCGACCGCGCGGCGAAATCGGTCGGCGCCGGCTGGACCTCGACCATGCGCCGCATCGTGCTGCCCTTGAGCAAGCCGGCGCTGCTCTCATGCTTCATCCTGCTGATGATCCTGATCATCAAGGAGTACTCGTCGGCGGTGTTCCTGATGGCACCGGGATCGGAGGTCATGGGCGCCACCATGCTTGCGCTCTGGATCCAGGGCCAGACCGGGCCGGTCGCCGCCCTTGCCGTGCTGCAGATTGCGCTCACCGCCGTCATGACCGTGGCGGCAAAGCAGCTCCTCGGAGTGAAACTTCATGGCTAGCGTCGCCGTCAGCAATCTCTCGCGTCACTTCGGTCCGGTGGTCGCGCTCGACGATGTCTCCTTCACCGTCGGCGACGGCGAGTTCCTGACCCTGCTCGGGCCATCGGGCTGCGGGAAGTCGACGACGCTGTCGGCGCTGGCCGGCCTCGACCGGCCGACATCGGGCGTCATCCGCATCGGCGACAGGGTCCTGTTCGACGGCGCCGCCGGCGTCTTCGTCGACGCCCAATTCCGCAATCTCGGCATGATGTTCCAGTCCTATGCGCTGTGGCCGCACATGACGGTGGCGGAGAACCTCGACTTCACCCTCGAGCTTCGCCGCATCCGCGGCCTTGAGGCGAAGCAGCGGATCGAGGAGACGCTAACGCTGGTCGACATGGAGGCCTATGCCGCCCGATATCCGGGCGAGCTGTCGGGTGGCCAGCAGCAACGGGTCGCGCTCGCCCGCACGCTGGTCTACCGGCCGGAGATCCTGCTGCTGGACGAGCCGCTCTCCAATCTCGACGCCAAGCTGCGCGACCGCGCCCGCATCTGGCTCGGCGAGCTGCAGAAGCGGACCGGCGTCACCACCGTCTACGTCACCCACGACCAGACCGAGGCGCTGGCGCTCAGCGACCGCATCATCGTCATGAACCAGGGGCGGATCGCCCAGGTCGGCACGCCGAAGGAGATCTACGACGCGCCGACCGACGTCTTCGTCGCCGACTTCGTCGGCGCCAGCAACCTGATCAAGGCCGATCTGACGATCGCCACCGACGGCACCGCCCAGGCACGGCTTCCTACGGGTGATCTTCTGCAGTTGCGGACCAGCCTTCCGAGGACGCCGGCCGGTCCGGTGATGCTTGCGATCCGGCCGGAAAAGATCGTCATCGACGGCTCGAGCGGCACCGGCGAGAACCGGTTGAACGCCGAGATCGTGTCACGAAGCTATCTCGGGGCCCGCAATCTCCTGGTCGTCCGCATCGGCGACCAGCGGGTCCGCGTCGAGACCAGCGAGCATATTCAGACGCCATCGGTCTCGGTCCGCCTGCCGGCCGACGCCATCGGCGCCTATCCGGCGACGTGAGCCTCCCGCAGCCTCAGACCATCGTCGCGGTGAATTCCGGGCCGGCGGCGAGCGCGTCGGCGAGGCGCTTCAGGCCCTCCTGGTAGCGGGCCCGGCTGACCGGGCCGCAGAGCGCGAGGCGGATCGCGTCCGGCTCCTTGATGCCGACGCAGAAGCTCTCGGTGTGGCTGAGCGAAAGGCCGCGGCGGCGCCCGGCTTCGACCAGCTCGGCCGGATGCCAGGGCTTGGGCAGCTGGATCCAGGTGTGCATGGCGTGCGGCTCGATCCGGAACTTGAGCCCGGCCAGCGCCTGGCGCAGCAGCTGGCTGCGCTCGGAGACTTCGCGGCGCTGCCAGTCGACCAGCGCCTGGATGGTGCCGGACGCAATCCATTGCGCGCCGATCTCGACCATAAGCGGCGGGGTGAAGATGGTGGTGGCGCTCACCCCCTGGGCGACCCGGCCGACCTGGCCCTGTGGCGCCAGCACGAATCCCACCCTGAGGCCCGGCGCCGACACCTTGGAGAGGCTGGTGATGTAGAAGGTCCGCTCCGGCGCGAACGTCGCCAGCGGCGGCGGCGGGTCGTCGATCAGGGGCCCGTAGACCTCGTCCTCGATGATCGCGATGTCTTGCGCGCGGGCGATCTCGGCGATCCGCCGTCGTCGCGCCACCGGCAGGATCGAGACCGTCGGGTTCTGCGCCGTCGGCGTGCAGATCAGCGCCTTCGGCTTGTGCTCGCGGCAGGCGCGCTCGAAGTCCTCGGGGATCAGGCCATCGTCGTCGATGGCGACCGGCTGCAGCTTGAGATCGAGATATCTGGCGACGCTGCGGACGCCGGGCCAGGACAGCTCCTCGGCCAGGATGGTGTCGCCGGGTTTGGCGATCGCATGCAGCACGACGAAGAGGGAATGCTTGCCACCGGATGTCACGACGACCCGTTCGCCGGAGGCTTCGACGCCGCCCTTGGTGATCCAGGTGGCCCCGGCAGCCCGGTGCGCCGGCAGCCCGGCATTGGGCTGGTAGCGCAGCATGTTCTCGAGCTCGGGCGAACGCGCCAGACGCGCCAGGCTCTCGGCGAGATATCCCGCATGGGGCGCATCCACGGTCGGGCGGTTCATGTCGAAGTCGATCGGCCCCTGGTCTTCCGGCTCGGCCGCCGGTGCGCGTCGTGGCTGCACGGCGCCGCGGACGAAGGTGCCGCGGCCGACCTCGCCCGAGAGATATCCCCGCCGGCTCGCCTCGCGATAGGCACGGCTGACGGTCGGGACGGTGACACCGATGCGCTGCGCCAAGTCCCGGTGGGTCGGCAGACGATCGCCGGGCCGAAGCTCGCCGCGCGCGATCGCTTCGCCCAAAGCGAGGGCAATGGCCAGATACCGCGGGCCTGGACGGACATCCAGGTCGGGCGTCCAAGTTGTCATAGTTACATGCTTACAACACCCGGACGTCTTTGTCGAGAACGAGGCAATTCCCAGGCTTGTGGTGTTGCAATGCGGCAGTGATTGTTATATCTCAATCATCGCTAAGATGCGAAAGACACCGCAGGCGATGGAGAATTGTATGCTCACAAACTCAAAGGGCGGCCTCAAGGCCGCGACCCGGTCCCTTCCCTCCCTCCCGAGCCCGGCCGGCGTGCTGGCCCGCTTCGCCGCCGTCATCGTCGCCTGGGAGCGCCGCGCGCGCGAGCGCCGCACGCTGGGGGAGATGTCCGAGCATATGCTGAAAGACCTCGGCATCAGCCGCGTCGATGCCCGCCGCGAGGCCGAGAAGCCGTTCTGGCGTTCCTGATCCAAGGTCGACCCTCCCCCTTCCGGCCGACCTGACAAGCACCCCGCGAGCGCCCCCCTCGCTCGCGGGGTCGCTTCCGTTAAACTCCCGCCGACCTCGCGGGAGATCCCATGCTCTTCATGATCATCGAGCGGTTTCCGAACCAGGACGCGGTGCCGGTCTACCGCCGCGTGCGCGACGGCGGGCGCAAGCTCCCCGACGGGCTCACATACGTCGACAGCTGGGTCGAGCCCAACTTCGACCGCTGCTTTCAGCTGATGGAGTGCGACGACCTCCGCCTGCTCCAGCAATGGGTCTTGAGCTGGCGCGGCTCGGGCGTGCAGATCGAGATCGTCCCTGTGGTTACGAGCAAGGAGACGCGCGCGGTCGTCGCGCCCTTCCTCGACCAGCCGGGTCCCTGACCCCTCAGTCGATCGGCGTCTCGGCGATCGGCGTCAGCGGCTTCCCGGTCTTGTAGAAGGCATAGACGTTGTCGCGCACCAGATCGCAGGCGTCCTCCCAGGTCTCGTAGGTGCCGCCGCCTCGGTGCGGCATGAGAACGACGTTCTCGAGCGTCTGCAGCTCGGCCGGCATCTTCGGCTCGAACTCGAAGACGTCGAGCGCGGCGCCGCCGAGCGTCCCGTCCCTCAGCGCCTTGACCATCGCCGGTTCGTCGATGATCGAGCCGCGAGCGATGTTAACGATCAGGCCCTTCGGGCCCAGCGCCTTGATCACCTCGGATGTCACGATGTGGTGCGTCGCTGCCCCGCCCGGTGTCGCCACCATCAGGATGTCGACGTCGCGCGCCATGTCGACCAGCGAGGGGTAGTACCAGTAGGGCACGTCGGTCCTGGGCCGGCGATTGTGGTAGGCGATCGGCATGTCGAAGGCAGCCGCCCGCTTGGCGATGGCGAGCCCGATGCGGCCGAGGCCGAGGATGCCCATGCGCCGTCCCCAGACCCGCGGCACCAGGGGATATGAGCCCGTCAGCCAGGCGCCGGAGCGGGCGAACTTGTCGCCCTGGACGATGTGCCGGCCGTGGGCCAGCAGCAGCGCCATCGCCATGTCGGCGACGCAGCCATCGGTGACGTTGGGGGTATTGGAGACGACAATGCCGCGCTTCTTCGCCGCGTCGACGTCGATCTTGTCATAGCCGGCGCCCATGCTGGCGATCAGCTTGACGTTCGGCAGCTTGGAGAGCAGCGCCTCGTCGATGCCGGCGCCGGCCATGATGACGCGGATCTTCGGCGCCAGCTGCCTCAGGAACGCGTCCTTGTCCGTGGCCTTCGCCAGATGATGGAGCGTCACGTCCTTTTCTATCCGCTCAACCCACCAGTCGGGCATGCTTCCGATGAACAACACCTCGGGCTTCTCGGCCATCGCTCGCTTTCCTATGGGAAATTCGGCCGGCATGCTGCCCGACGACCTGGGCTCGTGTCATCAGGCGAATTGCATCGGGGGCGCACTTGACCCCCTCCCCCGAACCATGGCCGATTGCCGGTCGATCGGAATGCTCCTCTTCAGCCGCCTTCGCCCGCTTGCCCGCGCCCTCGGTCATCCGAGCTATCGCAACTATGCGATCGGCAGCAGCGTCTCGGTGGTCGGCACATGGATCCAGCGCATCGCCACCGGCTGGCTTGCCTGGGAGCTGACCCATTCGGGCGCGTGGATTGGGGCCCTCGCCTTCATGGAGCTGTTCCCGTCGACGGTGTTCGGCCCGATCGGCGGCGCGCTGGTCGACCGCCGCGACCGCCTGGCGATGGTCAAGCTCACCCAGGGCCTGTCGATGCTGACCTCGGCGGCGATGACGGTCGCCGCCTTCACCGGCAACCTGACCATCTGGCTGCTGGCCGCGCTCGTCTGCACCCATGGCGTCATCCAGGCCTTCGCCCAGCCCGCACGGCTGTCGCTGATCTCGAACCTGGTGCCACGCGAGGACCTGCCGGTGGCGGTCGCCCTCAACTCGATCACCTTCAACACCGCCCGCTTCATCGGCCCGACCATCGCCGGCTTCATTATCGTCGGCGGCGGCACCTCCTGGGCCTTCCTCGCCAATGCCCTGGCCTATGCCTGGCTGCAGGTGGCCCTGACCCGCGTCCGCCCGCTCACCTCGACCGCGCCTCTTCCCAGGGACGGCCGGACCACCAGCCTCATCGTCGAGGTCACGGAGGGGTGGCGCTACGCCATGGGCCATCCCGGCATCGGCCCGATGCTGTGGCTGATGATCGTCTCCAGCATGCTGACCCGGCCGGTGGTCGAGCTGATGCCGGCCTTCGCCGGCGCCGTCTTCAAGAGCGACGCCCATGGCCTGGCCCAGCTCACCGCCGCGATCGGCATCGGCGCCATCATCGGCGGCATCTTCCTGGCCCAGCGCGACCGGCTGACCGGCCTGACCCGCCTCAACCAGGTCTCCGGCATCGTCGTCGCCCTCCTCGTGCTGCTGTTCGCCGCGACCGACGACATTCATCTCGGCATCGTGGCGATCGGGATCGGCGGCGGCGCCATGGTGATAAACGGCACGGCGGGCCAGACGCTGATCCAGTCGGCGGTGGCCGCCCCGATGCGGGGCCGTGTGCTCGGCCTCTACGGCATCATCTTCCGCGGCGGCCCGGCGCTCGGCGCCCTCATCATGGGCGTTCTATCGGAATGGTGGGGCCTTCGCTGGCCGGTCGCCGGCGGCGCTATTCTCGCCCTCTGCTTCTACGCTTGGTTCGCGCGCCGGCTGCCCCGGATGGCCCGCTCGCTCGAAGGCGGATGACCCTGCCCAATTCTTAGGCATCGAGGAATTGGAGCCTCCGGCCGATCGTATTGGTCGGCAGGCTCCGTTCGTCGGCTTGTCACGTCTGGAAGAAAGTGCACAATCTTACAATCGTCGCGAAGAACGGCAGCACGCGCACCCAACGACAACCTGGAGGAAGGACGCTCAATGACGAAGGACATAAAAAAGGCCCCGGCGAACAGCCGACGCTCATTCCTTGGCAAGCTGGCCGCGGCCGGCGCCGCCGCCACCGCCGCCTTCGCCGCACCCAAGGTGCAGGCCCAGACCGGCCCGATCACCATGCGTTGGCAGAGCACCTGGCCGGCGAAGGACATCTTCCACGAATACGCCAACGACTTCGCCAAGAAGATCAACGATATGACCGGCGGAGACCTCAGGATCGACGTGCTTCCGGCCGGCGCCGTGGTCCCGGCGTTCGAGCTTCTCAACGCGGTGTCGAGCGGCACGCTCGACGGCGGCCACGGCGTGCTCGTCTATCACTACGGCAAGCAGAACGCGCTGGCGCTGTGGGGCTCGGGTCCGGCCTTCGGCATGGATGCCCAGCAGCTTCTGGCCTGGCACAAATACGGCGGCGGCAAGGAGCTGCTGCAGAAGCTCTATGCCTCGATCAACGCCAACGTCCAATCCTATCCCTACGGACCGATGTGGACCCAGCCGCTCGGCTGGTTCAAGAAGCCGGTGACCAAGGCCGAGGACCTGAAGGGCCTCAAATACCGCACCGTCGGCCTGTCGATCGACGTATTCACCGGCCTGGGCGTCGCCGTCAATGCGCTGCCCGGCGGCGAGATCGTGCCGGCGATGGATCGCGGCCTGCTCGACGCGGCCGAGTTCAACAACATGACCTCCGACCGCATCCTCGGCTTCCCCGACGTCTCCAAGGTCTGCATGCTGCAGAGCTATCATCAGAACGCCGAGCAGTTCGAGATCATGTTCAACAAGACCAAGTACGACGCGTTGCCGGCCAAGATGAAGGCGATCATCGACAACGGCGTCGAGGCGGCCTCCCAGGATCTCGTCTGGAAGTCGATTGATCGCTATTCCAAGGACTACGTCGAGCTGCAGACCAAGGACAAGGTCCGCTTCTATCGCACGCCCACGGCGATCCTGCAGGCGCAGCTTTCGGCCTACGACGCCGCTGCGGCGAAGAAGGGCGAAGGCAACGCGCTCTTCAAGGAGATCGAGGCCTCGCAGAAGAAGTTCGCCGAGCGCGTCGTCAAGTGGGACTTCGACAACAACGTCCGACGAGAGATGGCCTACAACCACTACTTCGCCAAGCCGGCGCCCAAGAAGGGCTGATCTAGGTCGTTGACCAGAGCGAGGCACCGGCCGATCGACGGCATGGTGTCTCGCTTTGTTTTTGCCCGCCTTCTCTCTCGAGCATCCACCCGATGACCGTCCAGCAGTTCCTCCGCAGCGCCGATCGCTTGAGCGAATGGTCGGGCAAGACCTTCGCTTGGCTCATCGTCGTCCTGATGATCGTGGTCTGCGTCGAGGTGTTCAAGCGCTACGTCCTGAACGCGCCCACGGCTTGGATCTTCGATGCCAACAGCATGCTCTACGGCACGCTGTTCATGATGTGCGGCGCCTATACGCTATCGCAGAATGGGCATGTGCGCGGCGATTTCCTCTACAGCTCGATGCGGCCCCGCACCCAGGCGGGGCTCGACCTCGCGCTTTATTTTCTGTTCTTCATCCCCGGCATCCTCGCACTTTTCTACGCCGGTTTCGGCTACGCCAAGCTCTCATGGCTCATCGACGAGCATTCGAACGTCACCGCCAACGGACCACCGGTCTATCAGTTCAAGGCGGTGATCCCCATCGCTGGCATCCTGGTGATGATCCAGGGCATCGCCGAGATCGTCAGATGCGTGGTCTGCCTCAAGACCGGCGCCTGGCCGCCGCGCCTGGAGGACGTCGAGGAGATCGACGTGGTCAAGGACCAGCTCGCGCATAGCGAATTCATCGACGAGGAGTCCCGTCGCCAGGCGATCGAGCAGGCCCAGGATATCGACAAGCTCGCGCACCAGCGCGGCCTCGGCGAGACTCAGGCGATCGAAGACGTCGCCCGCCGCGGAGACAAGCCGTGAGCGATCCGATCCTCGGCCTGTCGATGCTGGGCCTCATCGTCGCCGCCATCATGATGGGCTTCCCGACCGCCTTCACCATGATGGGCCTCGGCATGCTGTTCGGCTTCCTCGCATTCTGGGATCCGGACAAGCACTGGTATGCGAACCAGATCTTCGACCTGATGGTCCAGCGCACCTACGGCGCGATGAACAACGACACGCTGCTGTCGATCCCGCTGTTCGTGTTCATGGGCTACGTCATCGAGCGCGCCGCGCTGGTCGACAAGATGTTCTTCAGCGTGCAGCTGGCCTTCCGCCGGCTTCCGGCCTCGCTGGCGGTGACGACGCTGCTGGTCTGCGCCTTCTGGGGCATCGCTTCAGGCATCGTCGGGGCTGTCGTGGTGCTGATGGGCGTGATCGCGCTGCGCCCGATGCTGAAGGCGGGATACGACATCCGCCTCGCCTCGGGCGCGATCACCGCCGGCGGCACGCTCGGCATCCTGATCCCGCCCTCGGTGATGCTGATCGTCTATGCCGCGGTCGCCGGCCAATCGATCGTGAAGCTCTATGCGGCGGCGATGCTGCCGGGCTTCTTCCTGACCTTCCTCTATCTCGTCTACATCGTCGGCTGGGCGCTGATCGATCCCAAGATCGCGCCGAACCTGCCGGACGACCAGTACCGCATCGCGGTTCCGGACTGGCTGGCCAGGTTCGAGCGCGGGCCGGCCAGGCGGATCTTCGTCGCGCTGCTCGCGGGCGCGTTCCGTCCCGGCTCGCCGGAAGGCACGACGGCGGACGGCCGCAAGGCGACCTACGGGATGGTGGTCGGGAATCTGCTGGCAGCCCTGATCCCGGTCTTCCTCACGGCCTCCCTGCTCGGTGCCGCCTGGTGGTACGTCGTCATCCACAACGCGCCGTCGGCCGATGTCCCGATGGCGATGTCGATGCAGTCGTCGACCGAGGAGGTCTCCGGCGGTCTCGCCGAGCCTCCCGCGGACGAAGACGCGACGGAAGAGTTGGGCGCCGCCGAGAGCCAGGTCGCCGAGACTCCGGCTGCTGCCGCCGGGCAGTCGCAGGAGCTCACCAGCCAGAGCGCACTGATCGCGGCCCAGCTGGCCAATGCCTCCCTCGGCAAGGTGCCCGAAGACTTCTACGCATGGTATGGCGGCTTCGCCGCTGCCTTTCTCCTCCTGCTGATCGTCTACTACCGGCGGATGGACGGCGAGCAGCTCGAGATCCTGAAGATGGTCGCGTCGTCCGTCGTGCCTCTCGGCCTCCTCACTTTCATCGTGCTGGCCGTGATCCTGTTCGGCATCACCACGGCGACGGAGTCGGCCGGGATCGGCGCCCTCGGCGCGCTCTACCTCGCCAGCTACCAGAAATACCTGCACCGCACCCTGTGGGCGAGCCTGGCCGGGCTCGCCATCGGCTTGGCGCTGGGATCGATGCGCGGCGACCCGACGACGCTCGTCGTCTCGGCGTCGCTCGGCGGACTGATCGCCGGAACGGCGGTGCCCTGGATCTGGGACCTGCTGAGCACGCGCCTGCTCCTGGAGACGCTGAAGCAGTCCACTTTCCTTACCGCCAAGACGACGGCGATGGTGTGCTGGCTGTTCGTCGGCTCTGCCCTGTTCTCCGCCGTCTTCGCCCTCCACGGCGGCCAAGGCGTGATCGAGCGCTGGGTGCTGGGCCTCGACCTGACGCCGCTTCAGTTCCTGATCCTGGCGCAGGCGATCATCTTCCTGCTCGGGTGGCCGCTCGAATGGACGGAGATCATCGTGATCTTCATCCCGATCTTCATCCCGCTGCTCGCCCACTTCGACGTCGACCCGGTGCTGTTCGGCATCATGGTCGCGGTCAACCTGCAGGCGGCCTTCCTGTCGCCGCCGGTCGCCATGTCCGCCTTCTATCTGAAGGGTGTCGCGCCCAAGCACGTGACCCTGAACCAGATCTTCGCCGGCATGATGCCCTACATGGGCATCGTCATCGTCTGCCTGGTCTTCATGTACATCTGGCCGGGGATGACGCTCTGGCTGCCCAACTTCCTCTACGGGAACTGAATCGAGTCTCCTCTCCCGCGTCGTACGCGGGGGAGAGCTCTCAGAGAAGACGTTATCTGCTTAACGCGCGGATGCCGCGGTCGAGGCCGTCGAGGGTGAGCGGGAACATGCGACGGCCCATCAGGCGTTCGATCAGCCCGATCGACTGGGTCCAGCCCCAGCGCCCCTCCTCGACCGGGTTGATCCAGATCGAGCGGCGGAAATGCTCGGTCAAGCGCTGCAGCCAGACTTGGCCGGCTTCCTCGTTGAAGTGCTCGACCGAGCCGCCGGGCTGCACGATCTCGTAGGGGCTCATGCTGGCGTCGCCGACGAACACCGCCTTGTAGTCCGGGCCGTAGGTGCGGAGCAGCTGATGCGTCGGGGTCTTCTCCGACCAGCGCCGGCGGTTGTCCTTCCACATCGCCTCGTACGGGCAGTTGTGGAAGTAGAAGAACTCGAGGTGCTTGAACTCGGTCTTCACCGCCGAGAACAGCTCCTCGCAGACCTTGACGTGCTCGTCCATCGAGCCGCCGATGTCGAGGAACAGCAGCACCTTCACCGCGTTGTGCCGCTCCGGCACCATCTTGACGTCGAGCCAGCCGGCATTGTGGGCGGTCGAGCGGATGGTGTCGGGCAGGTCGAGCTCGGAGGCCGCTCCCTCGCGGGCGAAGCGCCGGAGCTTGCGCAAGGCCATCTTGATGTTGCGGGTGCCGAGCTCGACCGTGTCGTCGAGGTTCCTGAACTCGCGCTTGTCCCAGACCTTGACCGCCCGGTTGTTGCGGTTCTTGTCCTGGCCGATGCGGATGCCTTCGGGGTTGTAGCCGTAGGCGCCGAAGGGAGACGTGCCGGCCGTCCCGATCCACTTCTTGCCGCCCTGGTGGCGGCCCTTCTGCTCGGCGAGCCGCTCGCGCAGCGTCTCCATCAGCTTGTCCCAGCCGCCGAGCGCCTCGATCTGGCGCTTCTCCTCCTCGGTGAAGAAGCGCTCGCCAAGCTTCTTCAGCCATTCCTCAGGGATGGATGCGGCCAGCGCCGCCGGGTCCAGGCTCTCGATGCCCTTGAACACCTCGCCGAAGACCCGGTCGAACTTGTCGAGATGGGCCTCGTCCTTCACCAGGGTCGCCCGCGACAGGTAGTAGAAGGACTCGACCGACCAGTCGCAGACCCCGGACTTCAGGCCCTCGATCAGGGTCAGGTGCTCCTTCAGCGTCACCGGCACCTTGGCGTCGCGGAGCGCCATGAAGAAGCCGGTGAACATGCGTTCAGTCTCCCCGGCTCTCGCGGCGGGCGAGGAAGGCGAGCCGCTCGAACAGGTGGACGTCCTGCTCGTTCTTGAGCAGCGCGCCATGCAGAGGAGGGATCAGCGACTTGGCATCCTTGGCTTTCAGCGCCTCGGGCGGCAGGTCCTCGATCATCAGCAGCTTGAGCCAGTCCAGCAGCTCGGAGGTCGAGGGCTTCTTCTTCAGGCCCGGCACCTCGCGGAGTTCGTAGAAGACGGTCAGCGCTTCCCGCACCAGCGCCTTCTTGATCTCCGGGAAGTGGACGTCGACGATCCGCTCCATCGTCTCCCGGTCGGGGAAGCGGATGTAGTGGAAGAAGCAACGCCTGAGAAAGGCGTCCGGAAGCTCCTTCTCATTGTTGGAGGTGATGAAGACGATCGGCCGGTTGGTCGCCTTGACCGTCTCCCTGGTCTCGTAGACGTGGAATTCCATGCGATCGAGCTCGAGCAGCAGGTCGTTCGGGAACTCGATGTCGGCCTTGTCGATCTCGTCGATCAGGAGGACCGAGGTCTCCTCGGCGGCGAAGGCCTCCCAGAGCTTGCCGCGGCTGACGTAGTTGCGGATGTCCCTGACCCGCTCGTCGCCCAGCTGGCCGTCGCGGAGCCGGGCCACGGCGTCGTACTCGTAGAGGCCGTGCTGGGCCTTGGTCGTCGACTTGACGTGCCACTCGATCAGCGGCCGGCCGAGCGCCGCCGCCACCTCATGGGCGAGGATGGTCTTGCCGGTCCCGGGCTCGCCCTTGACCAGGAGCGGGCGCTTCAGGGCGATGGCCGCGTTGACCGCCACCATCAGGTCGGGCGTGGCGACATAGCTCTTGGTGCCGGTGAAACGCATGTACCTAGCTTTCCGTGACCGGGGAGGCACAGAGACCACCATATCCGGCTGTTCCCGCGCAACCGCGGAAACTTCCTCAAGGTTGCAGGGCGCGCTGCCTCTCCCGTATGGTGGCCGCCCGCTCCCGGACGTCGCATGGAACTCGACAACCGTACACTGCTGGTAGTCGTCACCTTTTCGACCGCGGTGCAGACTGCGGCGCTGTTCTATGTCTGGCGCATGCAGCTCCGCGAGCGCTCGGTCGCGCTGCTGACGCTGGGCTTCGCGCTGGTGGCCGTGGGGACGGGCTTCGTCGCCTCGCGTCCGCTGCTGCCGCCGATCCTCACCGTCGTCGCCGGAAACGTCTTCGTCATCGCCGGCCAGGCCGTCACCTCGCTGGCGATCTGCGAGTTCGCCGGCCGGCGCCTCTCGGTCTATTTTCCGGCGTCGTTAGCCGCGTTCACGGCCATCGCCTTCGGGTTCTTCACCTTCGCCGTCCCGGACATCGGCGTCCGGATCTTCCTCGCGTCTCTCCTCACGCCGGCCTCGTTCTTCCCGGCACTCCGGGCGCTGCTCGCCGCCCCCAGTGGGCCGCTTCGGCGAACCTACTGGCCGGTCGCGGGTATCCTCCTCTTCCACGTCATCGTCTCGTTCGGTCGCGGTTTCGGCTTGCTGATCGGCGGCCCGGTCGCCGAGCTGTTCGCCGGCAGCGTCGTCACCTCCATCTGGTTCCTGGAGAGCTTCGCCGCGGTCAATCTTCTCAGCCTAGGCCTGATCCTGATGATCAGCCAGCGCCTCCAGCTCGAGCTCGACCGTCAGGCAAGCTACGACGGACTGACAGGAACATTGAACCGACGGGCCTTCGAACGCCTCGCCGAAGGAGAATGGTCGCGGGCCGTCCGGCACGACCAGCCCCTGTCGGTGCTGGTGCTCGATCTCGACCGCTTCAAGTCGCTGAACGACACCCATGGCCACGACGCCGGCGACATCTGGCTCAAGTCCTTCGCCGAGCTCTGCCGCGGCCTGCTCAGGCGCGAGGACCTGCTCTGCCGCTACGGCGGCGAGGAGTTCATCGCGCTCCTACCGCAGACATCGCTCGAGCAGGCGATGCAGGCGGCCGAGCGCATCCGCCGCAGCGTCGAAGGCATGCGTATCTCCCACAACGGCACCGACATCGCGGTCACCGTCAGCATCGGCGTCGCGACCTGGAACGAGACGGTCACCGACCTCAAGACCATGATCGCCGCCGCCGACCGGGCGCTCTATCGGGCGAAGGCTGCGGGACGCAATCGCGTCGAGTCGTCCGAAGCGGGCTGACCCGTCCGCACCCCAGCATGCTCCATGTCCCCGCCGCGGCTGCCACCGCCGTCCTCTCCGTCGTCCTCCGGGCGATCGCGGCCGTCGGCCGGACGCTACGCCGCGCCAAGGCTGCAGGACGCAACCGCGTCGACGCGGCGGGCGCGCGCTGATGGAAGCCGCCGCCGGCACGGGCCTGGACCCTCGCACTTTCGCGATCGCCGCCGGCTTCGCCGCCGCGATCCAGGCGGGGGCGATCCTCTACGTCTGGCGCGTCCTGCTTCGTGACCACGCCATCCTCCAGCTTGCCGGGGCAACCGCCCTGGCGGCGATCGGCGCGATGATCGGCCTCTCCCGCCCGCATCTGCATCCGCTCCTGACGCATTTCCTGGCGAACATCACGATCATTTCCGGGCATGCGCTCGGCGCCTTCGCCTGCGGCCGCTTCCTCGGGCGACGGGTGCCGCCGTCCCTCCTGATCGGGATCGTCGTACTGGCCGGACTCGTCACCCTCTTCTTCCTGGTCGTGGCCCCGCGCATCGACATCCGCCTTGCTACCTACTCGCTGGCGGTCGGCTTCTACTCCCTGATCATCTCGATGATGCTCCTGGACGTGCCGCGCGGCCCGCTCAGGGTCACCCACTGGCCCGTCGGCATCCTGTATCTGATGCACGGGGTCTTCGCCCTGCTGCGTGCGTTCTCGGTGCTGGTCGAGCCGCCGCGCTCCGACGTGTTCGAGCCGAGCGTGATCCAGACGCTGTGGTTCGCGCAGAGCCTGGCGATCGTCAACCTGACCTTCATCGGCGTGGTCCTGATGGTCACCCAGCGCCTCCGCCTCGAGATCGACCGCTATGCGCGGGAGGACGGATTGACGGGCGCGTTGAACCGCCAAGCCTTCGATCAGGCGGCGGAGGCCGAGTGGTCGCGCTCGACCCGGCACGACCTCCCGCTCTCGGTCCTGGTCATCGACCTCGACCACTTCAAGGCGCTCAACGACGCCCACGGGCACGAAGCTGGCGACGCCTGGCTCAAGACCTTCGCCGAGCTGACGGGGCGCGTGCTCCGGCGCGAGGACCTGCTCTGCCGCTATGGCGGGGAGGAGTTCCTGGTCCTTCTGCCGCAGACGACGATCGAGGCAGCATCGGAGGCGGCCGAGCGCCTCCGACGTACGACCGAAATACACCGCCTTGCCCATGGCGATGCCGCGTTGGCCCAGACCGTGAGCATCGGCGTCGCCACCCGGAGCGCCGAGCATGCGACCATCAAGTCGGTCATCGCCGCCGCAGACCGCGCGCTCTACCGAGCCAAGGCCGCCGGACGGAACCGGGTCGAAACCGTCTAGACGAAGAAGCTGGAGACCGCGATCGCGGTAATCAGCACGAAGGCGAAGCGCCGATAGGCGAGGTCCGAGGTGTGGCGGAACCCCCGGGCGCCGATCCAGACCGCGGCGCCGTAGACCGGGGCCAGCAGCAGCGATGCCGCCAGGATCCGCGGCGTGAACAGCCCGCCGATCCAATAGGCGACGGTGGTGATGACGATGATCAGGCCGAAGTAGGCGTTGATGTTGGCGCGCACCTGGGCCGCGTCATTCTGGCCGCCGAGCCAGAACAGGATCACCGGCGGCCCGATCATGCCGGCCGCCCCGCCGAGAACGCCGGAGGTCGCCCCGACCCCGAGGGTCAAGGGCAGCGACGGCGCGCCCTGGTAGCGCCAGCCGCTGGCGATGACCGCGACCAGGCCGAGGATGACGGCGGAGATACCGATCCTCAGCGTCTCCGGCGCGACATAGACCAGGATGGCGATGCCGATCGGCAGCGCCGCCGTCGCCGCGACCGTGAGCGGCAGGATCTCGCGCCAGTGGCAGCGCTTCGCCGCGGCGAAGAACAGCGGCATGGTGACGAGGCCGTCGACCACGGTCAGCATCGGCACCGCAACCGCCGGCCCCAGCACGACCGCGAGGATCGGCACCAGGATCATCGCCGCACCGAAGCCGACCAGGCCACGGACGATGCCGGCCACGACCATGCCGAGGACGACCCAGGCAAATCCCGGCCTCGCGGCTTCGGCCGCCATCAGGTCGAGGAATGGGGTCATGGGTTCAGTCTGCCGGGACCGGCCGAGGCCGCTTGTCGTCGCCGATGGCGACGTAGGTGAAGGTGCCTTCGGTCACCAGCCGCCGGCTGCCCTCGACGCCGGTGATCGCCCAGGCCTCGACCCCGACGGTGATCGAGGTGCGGCCGATGCGGCGGATGTCGGCGTAGCAGCAGACGATGTCGCCGACCGTGACCGGGGTGTGGAAGGTCATGGCGTCGAGCGCCACCGTCACCACCCGGCCGCGCGCCCTCTGGAACGCGGTGACGCCGCCGGCAATATCCATCTGAGAGAGCAGCCAGCCGCCGAAGATGTCGCCGTTGGCATTGGTATCGGCGGGCATGGCCAGCGTCCGGATCGCCAGCTGGCCTTTCGGTGCTCTAACAACATCTTGGGGGTTAGCCGCCATCGTCCCACCCGAACCTTGATTTTGCGTCCGCGAAAGGCATTATGCCGGCCATGAAAGATCTGTTCCAGTCGGGCGCGGCCGCCCGTGCCGAGGCCTATTCGGCCAAGGACATCGAGGTCCTGGAGGGCCTGGAGCCGGTCCGCCGCCGCCCGGGCATGTATATCGGCGGAACCGACGAGCGCGGCCTGCACCATCTGGTCGCCGAAGTGATCGACAACGCCATGGACGAGGCGGTGGCCGGGCACGCCAGCCGCATCGACCTCGAGCTGGGTGCCGACGGCTACTGCACGGTGCGCGACAACGGCCGCGGTATCCCGGTCGACAAGCACCCGAAATACCCGGGCAAGTCGGCACTCGAGGTCATCCTCACCATGCTGCATTCCGGCGGCAAGTTCTCGCAGAAGGCCTACGAGACCGCCGGCGGCCTGCACGGCGTCGGCGTCTCGGTGGTCAACGCGCTTTCCGACGATCTCCAGGTCGAGGTCGCCCGCGACCGGAGACTTTACACCCAGGCCTACAGCCGCGGCGCGGCCAAAACCAAGCTGATCGACGCCGGTCCGGTGCTGAACCGGCGCGGTACCACCATCCGCTTCCACCCCGACCCGCAGATCTTCGGCAAGGCGCTGCACTTCAAGCCGGCGGTGCTCTACCGCATGGCCCGGTCCAAGGCGTACCTGTTCAAGGGCGTCGAGATCCGCTGGAAATGCGATCCGGCGCTGATGTCCTCCGGCGACCCGACGCCGCCCGAGGCGGTGCTGCATTTCCCGGGCGGGCTCGCCGACTTCCTGGCGTCCGCCGTCGAGGACCGCGGCACCGTCACCCCCTCCCCCTTCGTCGGCGAGGTCAAGCTCGCCGACAGCCAGGGCCGGGTCGAATGGGCGATCGCCTGGCCGCTCGACGACGAGGGCTTCGTCCACTCCTATTGCAACACCATCCCGACGGCCGAAGGCGGCACCCACGAGCAGGGCCTCCGCCAGGCGCTGCTGCGCGGCATCCGCGGCTATGCCGAGTTGGCCGGCGGCAACAACAAGCGCATCGCCAGCGTCCAGTCCGAGGACGTGGTCGGCGGTGCCGCGGCGATGCTGTCGGTCTTCATCAAGGACCCGCAATTCCAGGGCCAGACCAAGGAGCGCCTGGTCACGCCGCTGGCGACCAAGCTGGTCGAGCAGGCGATCAAGGACCGCTTCGACCATTGGCTCTCCGGTCACCCCGAGGCGGCCAATGCGCTGCTCGCCCGCATTATCGAGCGTGCCGACGACCGCCTGAAGAAGCGCCAGGACAAGGAGACCAAGCGCCAGTCGGCGACCCGGAAGCTCCGGCTGCCCGGCAAGCTCACCGACTGCACGCGGACCGACTCCAAGGGCACCGAGATCTTCCTGGTCGAGGGCGACTCGGCCGGCGGCTCGGCCAAGCAGGCCCGCGACCGCGACACCCAGGCGGTCCTGCCGCTCCGCGGCAAGATCCTGAACGTCGCCAGCGCGTCGGCCGAGAAGCTGCGCGGCAACCAGGAGCTTTCCGATCTGGTCCTGGCTCTCGGCGTGCAGCCCGGTACCCGCTACGACGACGGCCAGCTCCGCTACGAGCGGGTCATCATCATGACCGACGCCGATGTCGACGGCGCCCATATCGCCTCGCTGCTGATGACCTTCTTCTACCGCGAGATGCCGGAGCTGATCCGCAACGGGCACCTGTTCCTGGCCCAGCCGCCGCTTTACCGCCTCGCCCACGGCGCGACCTCGGTCTATGCGCGAGACGATGCCGACAAGGAGCGACTCCTCAAGTCCAAGTTCAAGCCGAATGCCAAGATAGAGATAAGCCGATTCAAAGGCTTGGGAGAAATGCCTGCGATCCAGCTTCGGGAAACGACGATGAGCCCGAAGACCCGCACGCTGCTCCGGGTGGAGGTCGCCGAGGACGCCGCCGCCGGCACCGCCGACCTGGTCGAGCGCCTGATGGGCCGGAAGCCGGAAGAGCGCTTCAAGTTCATCCAGGAGAACGCCAAGGCCGCCCGCGACCTCGACGTATGAGATGGCATGACCGCCTCTCTACCCGCCTTCACTCGTACTCTTCGACACTTTGTCGAGATCGCGCTTCCTGAGGCTGCTGCTTACGAGAAGGCAGAGCTAGACCTTAGCAGCGCCTACCTACAGCACAGAGACCTGTCTCTCTGCTCGCGCCAGGCGGTTGACGCTCGTCGGATTGCTGGAAATCTGGCCGTTGCAATAGACGGCCTAGCTGATCGAGCGGCTCTAGATCTCGGCGGTTCGACCACGAGAGCCCAAGCCATCCAATTGGTTTCCCCCTCAGTGACCTTTGGTCCAGGCGGCCTGGACCGACCGGACTGCTTGAAGCGCATCACCGGGACTGCAGTTGTGCGCCGTCATGCCATCGCGAAGGATCCGAAGGTTCTGATCAAGTCAGAGGACGATGTCCTCGCTGTCGGATTGGGGTATGGCCTGGACGCGTATGGCGTTGGCAAGGATGGTGGACCTGAGGTCCTCGTTCAGGACGCCGCCGGACAGAAATGGAAGTTCTTGGGTGACGCGTATTGTGCGCTGTCTGGTTGGGCTCAATTCCTCTCTAGTCGCGGCGTGCCGCTAAATGTTCACCTTCCAGAAGCCGTGCTAGGGAGACCATTGCTGTGAGGTCAGTGCGGGAATGACACCCGACGAATACGCTCGATACGACGGCCTCGGCCTCGCCGATCTCGTCCGCCGCAAGGAGGTGACGGCGCTGGAGTTGGTCGACCTCGCCATCGCCGCCATCGAGCGACTGGACCCTCAGCTCAACGCCGTCCCCATCCGCGTCTTCGACGCCGCCCGCGCCCAGGCGAAGGAATCGCTAGCCGGAACGTTCGCCGGCGTCCCCTTCCTCGGCAAGGATCTCGGCCTGGAATGGCGGGGTCTGCCGGTCACGCAGGGCGCCCGCTACTTCCGGGGCTATGTCCCCGCCTTCGACGCCGAGCTGGCGACGCGCTGGCGCAAGACCGGCATCATCCCGCTCGGCCGCACCAACGCGCCGGAGTTCGGCCTCAACGTCGCGACCGAGCCCCGGCTCTACGGCATCGCCCGCAACCCCTGGAACGTCGATCACACGCCCGGCGGCTCCTCCGGCGGCGCCGGTGCCGCGCTGGCGTCGCGCATGGTGCCGATCGCGCACGCCAATGATGGCGGCGGCTCGATCCGCATCCCGGCCAGCCATGGCAACCTCTTCGGACTCAAGCCGACGCGCGGGCGGACCCCGGTCGGTCCCGCCTTCGGCGAGCTGTGGAACGGGCACGCCGTCAACCATGCGCTGACCCGGACGGTGCGGGACTCGGCCGCGCTGCTGGACGCCACTGCCGGCCCCTCGCCCGGCGATCCCTACGCCGCCCCTGAAAAGCCCGCGTCATATCTCGCCGAGATCGCGCAGCCGCCGGGACGCCTGCGCATCGCCGCAAGCTGGACGGCGCCGAAGGACTACGCGGTCGATCCCGAGGTGACGGCGACCGTGCAGGCGGCCGCCAAGTTCCTCGGCGATCTCGGGCACGAGGTCGAGGAGGCCCGGCCGGCCTATGATCACTCGGCCCTGGAGCAAGGCCATGGCGTGGTGATCGCCGCGAACATGGCCGCGCCGACATCGTCGAGTGCACCGCCTTCCTCGGCCGCGCGCCGGCCGAGGACGACCTCGAGCCGGAGACCTGGGAGCTGATCCGCTTCGGCCGGAAGCTCTCAGCCGAGGTCTTCGAGCGCGCCCGCCGCTCGCTCCACCGCCAGAGCCGGCTGATCGGCAGCTTCTTCGAGACCTACGAGGTCCTTCTCACCCCGGTCGTCGCGGTGCCGCCGCCCCGCCACGGCGAGACGACGGTCGACCGACTCGGCCACCTCATCGCCTTCACCTTCCCCTGGAACGCGACCGGCCAGCCCGCCTGCTCGGTCCCCTTCGGCTGGACCCGCGACGGCCTCCCGATCGGCATCCAGCTGGTCGGCCGCTTCGGCGACGAGACCACGTTGTTCAAGCTCGCCGCCCAGATCGAGGCGGCGCGGCCCTGGGCCGACCGGAAGCCCGGCATTTCCCTCTAGCGCCGTTCCATCTGGGCGCTAGTCTCGCCGCAGCAGATCCTCCGTGGCAGAGACCCCATGCGCCCTTTCCTGGACTCGACCGAGCATTTCGGTGATGCAGCCGAGCTGACGCGACGGCTGAAGCGCGACGGCTATATCTTCCTTCGCGGTCTCTTGCCTCGCGAGGATGTGCAGGCCGTCCGCCGGACGGGCCTCGAGGTCGCCGCCTCCTGCGGATGGCTCGACACCACCCATCCGCTCGATGACGCGATCGCCAACCCGGCGGCTGCCACCATCGACCCTGAGCCGGCCTATCTCGACATGCTGGCACGCGTCTACCACTCGGAAGACCTGCACGCGCTGCAACACCACCCGCGGGTGACCGACCTGTTCGAGCGCATCTTCGGCGAGGCGGTGCTGCCCCGGCCGCGGCTGATCCCGCGCTGCATCTTCCCCAAGCGCCCGGAATTCACCACCTCGCCACACCAGGACTACCCTTACGTCCAGGGCACCGACGAGGTCTACACGATGTGGACGCCGCTCGGCGACTGCCCGATGGAGATGGGCCCGCTGCAGGTGGCGGAGCGCTCGCACCTCGACGGTGTCCGCAAATTCAAGGTCACGGCGAACGCCGCGGCCGGGCTCACGGTCATCGATCCCCTCGACGGCGACTGGGTCTCTGCCGACTTCGCCGCCGGCGACGCCGTAATCTTCCACAGCCTCACCGTCCACAAGGGCGTGCCCAACCTGTCGAACCGGCTCAGGCAATCGGTCGACTTCCGCTTCCAGCGCGCTTCCGATCCGATCACCGAGGCGAGCTGCCAGCCTTTCGTGACCTCGCTGACCTGGGAGGAGATCTATGCCGGCTGGTCGTCGGATCGGCTCAAACACTATTGGAAGAAGGCGGCCACCCGGTACGTCGACTACGACATGGTCTATTTCGAGCAGCGCGACGCCCAGGCCTTCGCGCTGGCGGAAATGGGCGACGAGACTTCCCGCTGGACCCTGCTGCGCATCCAGCAGAACGACCGCAACCCGGCCAAGCGGGCGCGCGCGGCAGCCCTGATCGCCAAGCTCGACGCCGCCAAGGAAGAGCCGGTGCCGGCCTGACCTAGCGGCCGCCGCCCCGCGTCTTGAGACCGCGCCGGATCAATGCGCTCCACGCCTCTTCGGCCGTGTCGGCGAAGGCGAAGAGAGCAAGATCCTCGCGGCGGATCATGCCTTCCTCGATCAGGGCGTCGAAGCTGACCACCTTCTTCCAGTAGGCACTGCCGAACAGCACGATCGGGATCGTCGGCGCCTTCCGGGTCTGTACCAGCGTCAGGATCTCGAACAGCTCGTCCAGCGTCCCGAAGCCGCCGGGAAACACGACCAGCGCGCTGGCCCGCATCGCCAGATGCATCTTGCGCATGGCGAAGTAGTGGAAGCGGAAGGTCAGCTCCGGCGTGGTGTAGGCGTTCGGCTCCTGCTCCATCGGCAGCGTGATGTTGAAGCCGATGCTGGGGGCACCGCTCTCGAAGGCGCCGCGGTTGGCCGCCTCCATGATGCCGGGACCGCCGCCGGTGGCGACGACGTTGTCGCGCCAGCGGTCCTCGGGCGCGAAGGCGCCGCCGCGCTCGGAGATGATCCGGCCGAGCTCGCGCGCCGCCGCGTAATAAGCCTGATGGCGCTCCATCGCGAGGACGGCCGCCTTCTGCTCGTCGGTAATCGCCGAAGCCTTGGCCTCGGCGATCTGCTCCGGCGACGGGATGCGGGCGCTGCCGAAGACCACGACCGTGGTGCGGATGCCCCAGTCGCGCAGCAGGAATTCGGACTTGCCGAATTCGAGCGCGAAGCGGATGTCGCGCATCTCGTCACGCAGCAGGAACTGCGTGTCCTCGATCGGCAGGAGATAGCTTCGCGACGTCTTCTGGGGCGTGTTGTCCGGCATCTTGGCTTTCCGGCGACGACTATGATCCCGCCGCCGGGATCTCGTCGAGATGGCGATAGACGGGCTTCCCCGCGGCACGAAACCGCTCCGCCTCGTCGTCGGCGCCTTTCGACGGACCACCGATGCGAAGACAGGCATCGCAGCGGTCGACCAGGGCCAGCGACACCGGCATCATGATCTCGTCGTAGCGATCCTTCCCGACGACCTCGATGATCGGCAGCGCCATGTTGACGCCGATCACCGGCACATGGCCCAACCGGAACACCTCGTAGGCCGCCCGGTTCATCGCCTCCAGGTTCGCCTGGCGGTCGGCCTCGGTCTTCGCCCCGCCGCGATAGGGGCCGGAGATCATCACCCACACGGTCTCAGTCGTCCTTGGCGTAGGGGTTCTTGCCCTTCCGGAGGAGGAACCGGATGGGGACGCCACCGAGGTCGAAGACCTCGCGGAGCCCGGTGATGAGGTAGCGTTCGTAGGATTCCGGCAGCGCTTCGATGCTGTTGACCCAGAGCGCGAAGGTGGGCGGCCTGGCCTTCACCTGGGTCGCATAGCGGATCTTGATGCGCCGCCCCTGGGTCAGCGGCGGGGTGTGGCGCTCGATCGCCTCGCCGAGCCAGCGGTTGAGCTGGGAGGTCGGCAGGCGCCGGTTCCAGCGCTCATGCGCCGCCAGGACTGCGTCCATCAGCTTGTCGAGGTTGGTGCCCTTGAGGCCGGAGATGGCGATCCAGGCGACGCCCTTCGCCTGATGCAGCGAGGTTTCGAGCCGGTCCTTGAGGCGCTTCAGCGCTTTGGTCTTGTCCTCGATCGCATCCCACTTGTTGACGGCGATCACCAGCGCGCGGCCTTCCTCGATCACATGGCGGGCGATCGACAGGTCCTGCTTGTCCAGGATCGCGTCGCCGTCGAGGACAAGGACGGCGACCTCGGCGTAGCGGATGGTGTTGATCGTGTCGCCGACCGCCAGCTTCTCCAGCCGGTCCTCGATCTTCGGACGCTTGCGCAGGCCCGCAGTGTCGACGAGCTCAATCGCGCGGCCCTTGTAGGACCAGGGGATCATGATGGCATCACGAGTGATGCCGGGCTCGGGCCCGACCAGCTGGCGCTCCTCGCCGAGCATCCGGTTAACCAGGGTGGACTTGCCGACATTCGGGCGGCCGACGATGGCGAGCCGGATCGGCTTTTTCTCGTCCGCCGCCTCCTCGGCGTCCTCGGCGTCCTCGCCCTCCTCCGCCTCGTCTGCCTCGGGCAGGGACGCCTCGGTCTCCGGCGGCAGATGATCGTGAACCCAGGAGAGCACCTCGTCGATGCCCTGGCCGTGCTCGGCAGAGACGGCGACGGGATCGCCGAGGCCAAGGGCGAAGGCCTCGCCGAGGCCGGCGCGATGGGCGGTGCCCTCGCATTTGTTGGCGACCAGCAGCACTGGACGCTTTGACCGGCGAAGCAGGCCGGCGAAAGCTTGGTCGAGCGGCGTCACCCCGGCCCGCGCATCGATCAGGAACAGGGCCGCGTCGGCAGTGGCGATGGCCTCCTCGGTCTGCCGGCGCATGCGGGCCTCGATCGTGTCGCCCCGCGCCTCCTCGAAGCCGGGCGTATCGACCACGACGATGTTGAGGCCGCCCGAGCGCACCTGCCCCTCGCGGCGATCGCGGGTCACGCCCGGCCGATCGTCGACCAGCGCCTGGCGCCGCCCGGTCAATCGGTTGAACAGCGTCGACTTGCCGACATTGGGCCGGCCGACGATGGCGAGAGTGAACGGCATGGGAGGTCTACGCCAGACGGATCAGGTCGGCAGAGTCGGTGAGCACGAAGACGGCGCCGCCGGCGACGATCGGCGAGAAGCTGACGCCGGAGGGAAGCTCGAGCCGTCCGAGGAATTGCCCGGTATAGGGCGAGATCGCCACCATCTCGCCGTGCCCGCCGACGACCAGCAGGCGATCCTTCACCAGGACCGGCCCCGACCAGAACAGCGGATCTCGCTTCTTCTCCTCGTCCTTCCACCGTCCGAGGCTGGCAACCCAGCGGATCCGGCCCTCGCGTCGGGTGAGGCAGACCAGGTCCGCCTCGTTCGACAGCACGAAGACGAAGTCGCCGGCGACCCACGGCATGTCGATGCTGCCGAGGTCGACGTCCCAGACGCGGGCCCCGGTCCTGAGATCGATGCCGACCGTGCGCCCCGAATTGCCGGTGGCGATGACGAGGCCGCGGTCGATCACCGGGTTGCCGCGGATGTCGGCGAGTCCCGCGATCTGGTCGGAGCGCCGGACCTGCACCAGGGAATCCGACCAGATGACGCGGCCGTTCTCCGGCCGAAGTGCGAAAATCTCGCCCGAGGAATAGGCGACCACCGCGGCGCCGCCTTCGATCGCCGGGCTCGGGCCGCCGAGAAGTCCCGCCACTTCCGGAATGCCGGCATGGACCCATTGGCGGGTGCCTTCGGCGGCGTCGAGGGCCGTGCATTGGTTGTCGATGGAGACGACGAGCACCCGGCCGGCCGAGACGGTGGGCGGCGAGCGTACGGGCCCGGGAACGCCTTGGCGCCACACCTCTTTGCCGGAGACGGCGTCGAAGGCCACGACTTGTGCGAAGCCGGTCCCGGCGTAGATCCTGCCGTCAGCATAGGCGAGGCCGCCGGCATGGGCCGGATCGCTGCTGTCGTCGGGCCGTGCGGCGGCGCGCCAGGCGACCCTCCCGGTGGTCGCGTCGAAGGCCGTGACCTGGGCGTCGGCGTCGAGCACGAAGGCCTTGCCGTCGGCGACGATCGGCGGCGGCAGCAGGCGGAGCGAGCTGCTGCGCCCGGCGCCGGCGCGCACCCGCCAGGCGATCTTCAGATCGTCGCTGCCGTCGAGGTGCTGCATGGCGTGGCTCGGCACGCCGCCCGCCATCGGCCAGACCGGATTGACGAAGGGCCTGGGCAGCCTGACGGGAACGTTGGCGAGCGCGGGATCGGGCTCCAGCTTCTGATCGAGCAGGAGCACGGAGACGCGCGTCCCCGGCAGCGGAGGCGGCCGCGAGGGTTCGAGCCAGTCCAAGACAGTGCAGCCGCCGAGGGCGGAGGCGGCCAGCGTGGTCAGGAAGTGACGGCGATCGAGGCTCATGGACGGCTCAAGGTCAGTCGGCGAGCGCCGCGACCATCTCGGCGGCGCGCCCACGGATCGCGGGCGAAGCGCTCGCATCGTCGGCAAGGCGGCGGAAGATGTCACGCGCGCGCCCCTTGTCGCCCTGGCCGAGCGCAATGACCGCGGTCAGCTCGAGCGCCGGATGACGCCAGGGGTTGGTGTCCTGGATCAGAGGCGCCAGCTTGAGGGCGGCCGAGGCCGCCTCCGGCCCGTCGGCGCGGTACTGCGACGCCAGCAGCACGGCGAGATCGCGGAAGATCGGGTCGACCGATCCGTCGGCGGCCATCTGGTCATAAATCTCGATCGCCTTCGGCGCGTCGCCGGCGCGGGCGAAGGCGGCCGCCTGGTGGAGCCGGGCAAGCGTGCCGACGCCGGCGCTGGCGCTCTTGGCAAGCGAGGCGAGCGAATCCGGCCCCAGCTTGGGGTCGGTCATCGACAGCTCGACCGCCTGGACCAGCTTCTGGGTGTCCTCGGCGCGCTTGGACTTCTGCCAGTCGCGATAGGCGACGGACCCGCCGATGCCGACCACCAGGGCCACCACGGCGATGGCGACGTAGCTGCCGTACTTGTCCCACAATCGCTTGTAGCGCTCGTGGCGAAGATCCTCGTCGACTTCTTGAATGAAATCCGTCACCCGGCAGGCTCCTGCGGGACCGCTGAAAAAAGGGTCGCTACCATACCGGCGGGACCGCCCGGGAGCAAATGGCTCACTTGGCCTCTTCCCGCGGCAGGAAACGGAAGGCAACGGCGACCCTGTTCCAGGCGTTGATGGCGACGACCGCGGCGGTCAGATCGGCCAACTCCTTCTCGAAAAACGCGGCTTTCGCCTCTACATAGACGGCATCGGGGACATGGCCGTCCGCAATCAGGGTCAGGGCCTCGGTCCAGGCCAGCGCGCCCGCTCGCGCGCCGAGAAGGCGGGCGACTCGCCCCAGGCCGCCAGCACGTGCAGGCGGTCCTCGCGCTCGCCAATGGCGCGGGCCTCGCGGGTATGCCTGTCCAGGCAGAAGGCGCAGCCGTTGATCTGCGAGGCCCGGATCTTCACCAGCTCGATCAGTGACGTCTCGATCCCGCCCGCCTCGATCGCCGCCTGGTTGAGCGGGCCGAGGGCGGCCCGTACTTCCGGAGCGAGCCGGTGGAAATCGGCACGGCTGAGGCGGGACGTCATCGGGCGCTCTTTCGAGGGAGATCGTTCCCCGAGACTGGAACCGGCCGGGGACCGGCGCCACCCCCGGAATCGACGCAACCCGCCTCTTTACGGACGGCTGGAATTGGGGAAGACTTCATCCATGGTCGCATTCCTCCTGCGGCGCCTCGCCGCGATCGCCGCACCGCGATGACCGAGCTGATCCGCCTCGCCGACCGGAAACGGCCGCGCCAGGTGTTCTTCAGCCGGACCGAACTCATGCAGCTTCTCGACCTCTACAGCCGCCAGGTGGCGGCGGGCGAGTGGCGCGACTACGCCATCGACCAGAAGTCGGGCATGGCGATCTTCTCGGTGTTCCGCCACAGCTTCGACCGGCCGCTGTTCTCGATCGCCAAATGGGCGGACTCGCAGCGCTCCGCCGCCTATGCCGTCTTCGCCGGTCCCCGTCGCCTCAAGGCCGGCGTCGATCTCCGCGACGTGCTGGCGGTTCTGGAAGGACGGCCCCGGCTGGTTCCGGCCTAGAAAGCGAAACGCGCGCCGCCCGGAGGCAGCGCGCGTCCTGGATCGTCCGAGCTTAGGGCTGTGGCCTCAGCTCTTGTCGACGCCCCACCACACGACCATCACACCATTGACTAGGCCGGTGACGTTCTTGCGATGGATGATCGGCTGGTCGTACTGGCCGACCGGCACGTAGGGAATGTTCTCCCAGAGCCGCTTGTGCCAGGCATCGGCGATCTGCTTCTGCTTGGCCGTGTCGGTCTCACGCATGAAGGCCTGGCGCATCTTCTCGGCCTCCATGTCGCAGGGCCAGCCGAACCACGCCGCATCGCAGCTGGTCAGGGTGCCGAGGTTCGAGAACGGCAGCGCCTGCGAGGCGCCGCCGGCGGTGGTGTGGAAGATGTGCCAACCGCCCTGCTCGGGCGGCTCCTTCTTGCCGCGACGGGCGACGACGTTGCCCCATTCCTGCAGCTGCAGGTCGACGTTGACGCCGATCTTCTTGAGGTTGTCGGCAGTGACCAGCGTCAGCGACTTGAGGAAGCCGATGTCCGAGGCGCCGATCAGGGTGATCTTCTCGCCCTTGTAGCCGGCCTCGACCATCAGCTGCTTGGCGCGTTCGAGGTTCTGCTTGGCATAGGCCTCGGTCCCGGCCTGGGTGCCGAAGGGTGCCTTGCAGATCCACAGCGAGAAGCACGGGATCGAATCCTTCCAGAACTGCTCGCCGCCGTAGGAGGCCTGCGCATACTCCTTCTGGTCGACCATCAGCGCCAGGGCCTGACGTGCCTTGATGTTATTGAACGGCGGCAGCAGGTGGTTCGGCCGCAGCATGCCGTAGATGCCGGTGTTGAAGATCTTGGAGATGACGATGTCCGGGTTCTTCTCGATCGTCGGCACATTGTCGAGCGACGGCTGATCGAGAAGGTCGACCTCACCCTTGGCCAGCGCCGCATAGGCGGTGGTCGAGTCGGGGATGACCGCGTACTCGACGCGGTCGAGCTTGACGACCTTGCCGCCGGAGAGGCCGTTCGCCGGCTCGCTGCGCGGAACGTAGTCCTTGTTCTTCTCGTAAACGAGCTTCGAGCCCGGCACCCATTCCGCCCTATTGAACTTGAGCGGACCGGAACCGATGGTCTCGGTGATCGGAGTCGCCGGATCGATCATCGCCTCCTTCTCGCGATAGATGCCGCCGGCCTGATTGATGCCCGAGAGCGAGAACAGCGCGAAGCCGAACGGCTCCTTCAAGGTCATGACGACGGTCTTGTCGTCCTTGGCCTCGATCTTGGCGAGGAAGCCTTCGAGCGTTCGTCCCAGGGACTCGCGCTGGACGAAGCGCTTGACCGAGGCGACCACATCCTTGGAGGTCACGGCCGAGCCGTCATGGAATTTGAGGCCCGGGCGCAAGGTCATCGTGTAGGTCAGCTTGTCCGGCGAGACGGTGTAGTTCTCCACCATCTGCGGCTTGGCTTCCATGTTGATGTCCCAGCCGAACAGCGTGTCGTAGACCGCCGCCATGTGCATGGAGGTGATCGTCGCCGTCGTCTGGTAACCGTCGAGCACGCGGAGATCCGCGTGCGGAACGACCTTCAGCACCTTCTGCGCCGAAGCCGGCGCCGCCAGCGCCGTCGCGGCGAGCAGGCCCAACGCCAACAACGCTTTCCGTCCACCCATGTTCACCTCCCTATTGGCTCCGATTAAACGGGCATTGAATGCTAGCACGATCCTTCGAAAAGGACCCGCATCGCGTTTCCGAAACGAAACGCACGCCCAGCGGCCTAGCCGCGCGGGTTTCTAGCCGCCGCGACCTTGGTCTTCCGCGTCGCCGGGGCGCTCAGCGGATCCTCGGGCCACGGATGCCTGGGATAGCGTCCGCGCAGCTCGGAGCGCACCGCCTGGTAGCCCGTCCGCCAGAAGTTGCCTAGGTCCTGCGTCACCTGCAGCGGCCGCCCGGCGGGCGAAAGCAGATGGACGACGACGGGAACCCGTCCGCCGCCGATCCTCGGCGTCTCGACCTGGCCGAACATCTCCTGCAGCTTGACCGCGAGCACCGGCGGATCGCCGACGTAGTCGAGCGCGACACGCGATCCCGACGGCACCTCCAGATGCGTCGGCGCGAGCTCGTCCAGGCGCTTGCGCTGCTGCCAGTCCAGCCGCGACGCGAGCGCTGCCGAGAGGTCGATCCGTGCAAGATGCGTCCGCCGTGTCGCACGGCCGAGATAGGGGCGGAGCCAGGTCTCGAGCCCATCGAGCAGCGCCTGATCGGAGAAGTCGGGCCAATCCGGATCGAGACGATGCAGGAACCGGTTGCGGGCACGAAAATCCTGGAGCGCCGGCGACCAGGGCAGCGCCTCCAGCCCCATCATCCGAACACCGGCGAGCATCGCCGCCGCGCGCGCCTCCTCGTCTACCGTCTCCAGCCGCTGCTCCTCCAGCACCAGCGCACCGATCCCGGTCCGGCGCGAGGCGACAACGGCTTCGGCGCGCTCGTCCCAGCCGACATCGTCCACCCGTTCGATCCGGTCGGCGAACAGGGTCTCGATCTCGGCACGGTCGATCGGCGCGGCGAGGTAGACGCGGGCATCGCGGCCGGAGTCGTCGAGATCGGCGATGGCGAGGAACGGCTCGCGCACCAGCGGATCGTCCGGCGCCAGCGCCGCGCCCCGGCCGTTCACCAGCCGGTACTGCCCGCCGCCGCCGCGCCGCTCGGCCACACGCTCGGGATATGCGAGCGCCACCAGCGCGCCAAGCGACAGCGATCCGCTGTCGGAAGCCAGACGCAGGCGCCGCCGCCACGCTGCCGCGGCCTGCCGCGCCTCGGCGATACGGCCGCGATGGGCGTGCGGATCGGCGGCGCCGTGGAGGGCGTCCAGCCGACGGCGAAGATCCGGATCTCGTGCGCCAGCCGTCAATACGTCGCGCTCGGAGAGCAGCGCCGCCACCTCGCAGGCGCGCGCCCCGCACCCCCGCCCGGCTCCTGCCAGCACCATGTGGGCGAGGCGCGGATGCAACGGCAGCTCGGCCATGCGCCGGCCATGGGCGGTGATACGGCCGTCATGGTCCAGCGCGCCGAGTTCGCCCAGCAGCGTCCGCGCCCGGGTCATCGACGCGGCCGGCGGCGGATCGAGCCAGGCCAAGGATGCCGGGTCGGCGGCGCCCCAGACCGCAAGGTCGAGCGCGAGCGGCGCCAAGTCGGCGACCAGGATCTCGGCCGGCAGCGCCGGCAGCAGCGCCCGGTTCGCCGCCTCGCTCCACAGCCGGTAGCTCACCCCCGGCCCGGTGCGGCCGGCACGGCCCCGGCGCTGGTCGACCGACGCACGACCGGCACGCACCGTCTCCAGCCGGTCCATGCCGGTGCGGGGATCGAAGCGGGAGACCCGCGCCCAGCCGGCATCGACGACGACGCGCACGCCCTCGATGGTCAGGCTGGTCTCGGCGATCGAGGTCGCCAGCACCACCTTGCGATGCCCGGGCGCCGCCGGCCGGATCGCCTCGTCCTGCTCGCGGGCCGGCAACGCGCCATACAAAGGATGGACGGTGGTCATAGCGCCGAGGTCGCCGAGCCGATCGGCGACGCGGCGGATCTCGCGCTCGCCCGGCAGGAAGGCGAGGATGCTGCCCTCCTCCTCGGTCAGCGCGCGCCGGATCGCCGACGCCGTCGCCGCCTCGACCTCGGCCGGCGGCGTATCCCCGAGATAGCGGGTCTCGACCGGATGGATGCGGCCCTGGCTCTCGATCACCGGCGCCGCGCCGAGGAGCCGCGCCACCCGAGCGCCGTCGATCGTCGCCGACATGACCAGCAGCCTGAGGTCCGGGCGCAGCGCCCCCTGCGCCTCCAGGCAGAGAGCGAGACCGAGATCGGCATTCAGGCTGCGTTCGTGGAATTCATCGAAGAGTACCGCCCCGACCTCGGCCAGCTCGGGATCGCCGAGCAGGCGCCGGGTGAGCACACCTTCGGTCACCACCTCGATGCGGGTCTTGGGGCCCACCCGGCTGTCGAGATGGACGCGGTAGCCGACGGTCACGCCGACCTCCTCGCCGAGCGTCGCCGCCATGCGTCTCGCCGCCGCGCGGGCGGCGAGACGCCGGGGCTCGAGGACGACGATGCTGCGTTGTCCGAGCCAGGGCGCATCCAGCAGCGCCAGCGGCACCCGCGTGGTCTTGCCGGCGCCCGGCGGCGCCACCAGGACGGCATTCGGTCCCGCGCTCAGCGCCGACAGCAGCTCCGGGAGAGCCCCTTCGATCGGAAGCAGCGCCGGCACCCGATCCCTCCTCCTCCGCTCATGCGTCGGAGGCTTCTAGCACGGAGACGGCTCTCAGCCCCGGTCGCGCTCGATCGGCCTGACCGAAACCGACTCGAGGCGGCCGGCGCTGACGATCGCGATCTCCGTCGTCCTGCCGATCCGGTCGCCGCCGAGAAGCCGGATCAGGTCCGGTCACCGGCAGGCCGACGTGCTGGCCGAGGTCATGGATACGGCCGCCGGCTGGATGACCTCGCGCTAGCCGAGCGCCGTCTCGTAGGCATCGACCTTGAAGCCGACGACGAGCTTTCCGCCGACGTCCAGGACCGGCCGCTTGATCATCGAGGGCTGGGCAAGCATCAGGGAGATCGCCTTCGTCTCGGTGACGCCGTCGCGCTCGGCCTCCGGCAGCTTCTTGAAAGTGGTGCCGGCGCGGTTGAGCAGCGTCTCCCAGCCGACCTTCTTCGCCCAGACTTCCAACACGCCGCGGTCGATGCCCTTGGCCTTGTAGTCGTGGAAGCCGTAGGCGACGCCGTGCCCGTCGAGCCAGGCACGTGCCTTTTTCATCGTGTCGCAGTTCTTGATGCCGTAGATCGTGACGGTCTTCGCCATTGGGACACTTCTCCGATAGTCAGCCGCGCAGCGGAAACGTCCCGTGCGTGATGTATTTGCTTCGCGTGACCAGGCTCTCGACGAGCGTGAATTCCCGTATTTTCCAATGTAGGGGCCGGATCATATGATCGGGTACGACGGTATCGTCATATATCAAAGTGATGTGCGGGTTGAAGGGACGGTTCGAGCCGCGTGCGAGTCCCGCTGCTGCCAGTGCTTCACCAAGGGCGTGCTCCAACTGGCGCAAGCCGGAAACGCCGTCGCCTCCGACCAGGACTACGGCTTGCTTCCAATGTGTCACGCGATCGAACTCGACCTCGAACGGTGGCATCTCGACCGTCGCAGCAGCCCTCGCGGCGGTTTCGATCAAGCCTTCCGACAGGCCGGTGACGTCGCCGAGCCCACGCAACGTCACGTGAAGGAGACGCGTCGGACGCGGCCTCTTCAAATGATGCTGGCTCTGAATCCTAAGCGCACGCTGTCGTGCGACATAGGCGGCGGCGGCGTCAAGGAGGATGCCGAAGAACAAATGGTCCGGTGGTCGGTCGGCGTCGAGGCGTGCGGGTCGAGCAGCGGAGAGCGGCTCTTCCGGCCGGACGAACCCGGGAAAAAAGAGTTGGGTGGGCGAGGGTCGCATTTACTAATAATGCCCTATGTTCTTGTTTTGTTCAAGATACGAGAGGGACCATGCCCGAGATCGAACCCGAGGCTCTTCACCTGGAGCGCACCGACCGGGTGCCGAACAACCCGCGGCTGCCGGTGCTGCTCTATCGCGGCGTCGTCGATGCGAGCCGCGGCGACCCAGCCGCGGCGTTCGAAGCACTGTTCGAGCGCAACGGCTGGCGGCCGGCCTGGCGCTACACCATCTACGATCATCACCACTATCACACCGGTGCGCACGAGCTGCTCGGCTTCGCCGTCGGCACGGCGCGCCTGCTCCTCGGCGGACCGAACGGCCGGGAGGTCGATGTCGGCCCCGGCGACGTCGCGGTGCTGCCCGCCGGCACCGGCCATTGCCGGTTGAAAGCGAGTCCCGACTTCCTCGTCGTCGGCGCCTATCCGCCGGGCCAGTCCGCCGATCACTGCCGCAAGGCGCCGACGGCCGAGATGATCGAACGCATCGACCATCTCCCCGTCCCTCCCTCCGACCCGGTAAGCGGTACTAACGGCCCGCTGGTCGCGCTCTGGCGAATGGGCTGACATGCCTGTCCCGCTCAACCACACCATCGTCTGGCGCCGAAGCGGCTCCGGCTGGCGGAGGACTGGCTCGCCCGGCAACGCACGCTGTGGGAGCGGCGCCTCGAACAGCTCGACGCCGATCTCAGCGAACACAGGGAGAAGCCCCGATGACCCTGAAACCCGATCCCAAGCTCGACCTCGTGCTCGAGCGCGTCGTCGACGTGCCGCCGAAGCTCGTCTGGGCCGCCTGGACTCGGCCCGAGCATCTGAAGGTGTGGTTCACCCCGGCGCCATGGAAGACGGTCGACTGCGAGATCGACCTCCGTCCCGGCGGCATCTTCCGCACCGTCTTCCGCTCGCCCGAGGGCGTCGAGACCCCGAATGTCGGCTGCTATCTCGAAGTCGTGCCGGAGAAGCGCCTGACCTGGACCGACGCGCTGCTGCCGGGCTTCCGTCCCTCGGGCAAGTCCTACCTCGGCGTGATGCAGGTCACCACAATCATCACGCTGACGCCCGAGGGCAAGGGCACGCGCTACAAAGCCATCTGCCTCCACACCGACGAAGCCGGCCGCAAGCAGCATGAGGAGATGGGCTTCTTCGACGGCTGGGGCAAGGCGCTGGACCAGCTCGTCGCCCACGCCAAGACGATGTGAGGAAACGGCCGGTCAGCGCTGCTTTCGGTCCCGGCGCAGGCGATAGCCTCGGTAGAGCAGCGCGGCGCCCGCCCACGCCGCAGCCGCCGCCAGCGGATAGGCGATCGCCCGCGGGAAGATGGCGAACAGCAGGGCCAGCGCGAACAAGGCCGCCCCCATGCCGAGCGCCAGCCGTGCCTCGATCGGCTCCAGCACGCGGCGGTTGGCGAGCGCGGCACCGATGGTCCGCCCGAAACGCATCGCCCCGGCGGCGGCCCGGCTGGCGCTGCCACCACCGCTGGCCGCAGCGGCGCGCGGATGGCGCGGCTCGCCGGGGGCGCGCATCCGGCGTTTTTCGTCGAGCACCACCTCGGTCGCGTTGGCGAGGTCGCGCTCGTACATCGCTTCCATATCGCGGGCGAAGGTCTCGTCCTCCATCACCGCGTCCAGCTCGCAGTTCCCGAACCAGCTGGCGATGTTGAGGTTGGTCGAGCCGACCCGCGCCCAGTGGCCGTCCATCACCGCGGTCTTGGCGTGCAGCATCGTCCCGTTCCACTCGAAGACGCGCACACCCGCCTCCAGCAGCGGCCGGTAGCCGGCCCTCGACAACGGGCGCAGCAGCGGGATGTCGGTCGCGTTCGGCACCAGGAGCCGCACGTCGACGCCGTCCTTGGCGGCCGCCCTCAGCGCCTGGACGTAGGACGACGTGCCGGCATAGTAGGCATCGGTCAGCCACAGCCGCTTTCGTGCCAACGCAGCGACCAGCTGGTCGAGCCTCAGCATCCCGGTCGTGGCCGGCTCGCTGGCGACGATGCGAAGGCACGCGTCGCCGGCCGCTGCGGGCTCGAGGACGGACTCGCTTTCAGGAAGCGGGCTTCCGATCGACGCCCAGGTGCGCGCGAAGGAGCGTGCGATCTCGGCAACCGCCCGGCCGCGGATCTCGACGCCGGTGTCCCGCCACGGCTCGATCCCGCGCGACGGATCGCCGAGCCAGGTCGCGGCGACGCAGAGCCCGGAGATGAAGGCGACCTCGCCGTCGACCTCGACCATTTTCCGGTGGTCGCGAGACAGCCAGGCGAGCGGGCTTTCCGGCTGTGCCGGGTTGTAGCAGCGCACGTCGACGCCGGACGCGCGCAGCCGATCCCAGAATCCGCGCGAGGCCTTGCCGAGATTGCCGAGCCAGTCATAGACCAGCCTGACCTGGACGCCGTCGCCCGCCTTGGCGATCAGCGCGTCGGCGAACTCGCGGCCGACCTCGTCCTCACGGATGAAGTAGGTCTCGAAATGGACATGGCGCCTGGCGGTGCGGATCGCCTCCAGCCAGGCGGGGTAGTTCTCGGCGGCGTCCTTGAGGATGCGGACCCGGTTGCCCTCGATCAGCGGCGCGCCCGCCGCCCGCGAGAAGGCCTGCGCCGCCAGCTCGCGCAGCTGCGGGAACGCCGCGCGCTCGTCCCACACCGTCTGAGGGGCGCGGCGCCGGGTCATCGGGGGGTGCCTGAAACGCGCATGGGTCAAGTCTACCCCGGGCGCCCGGCATTTCTTGGGATAACCTCAACCTCATGACGACTTCGAACCGACGGCGCCCGGAAACGGCGCAATGGCTGAAGGCCAGCAACAGCATCACCCAGCAGTTCCTGGCCTTCGGCGGCCGCGCCGACGTGGTGAGCCTGGCCGGCGGGCTGCCGGCGGCCGAGCTCTATCCGATCGAGGCGATCCAGGAGGCGACCGGGCGCGCGCTCGAGACCCATGGCGCGGCGGCGCTCGAATACGGCGCGGTCGAAGGCTTCCCCCCGCTCCGCCGGCTGATCGCCGAGCGGATGGCGGCCGAGACCGGCGGCAGCTTCACCGCCGCCAACGTGCTGCTCACCAGCGGCTCGATGCAGGCGCTCGACCTCATCGGCAAGGTGCTGATCGATCCCGGCGACCTGATCGTGGCCCAGGCGCCGACATATCTCGGCGCGCTGGATGCGTGGCGCCCGCGCCGGCCCGCCTATCTACCGCTCGACTGGCAGGCTCAGGACGTCGAAGCCCTGGCCCGGGCCAAGTTCGCCTATGCGGTTCCCAACTACTCCAATCCCACCGGCGTGCTGGTGCCGCAGGACCGCCGCGCAGCACTTCTCGACAAGGTGCTGGCCGCCGGCACCTGGCTGGTCGAGGACGATCCCTATCTCTCGATGCAGCTGGACGGACCGCCGGGCCGGAGCATCCTCGCCCACGCGGTCGCGCGGACACGCGGTCCCTATGACGGCCCGGTGATCTATCTTGGCACTGTCTCGAAGAGCCTGGTCCCGGGGCTCCGCGTCGGCTGGGTCGTCGCCGCGGCGGAGATGATCCAGAGCCTGGCGCTGGCCAAGCAGGCGACCGACCTCTCCAGCAGCATGTTCACCCAGGCGGTGGCGCACGACCTCCTGGAGCGGGAGTTCGACCGCCGGCACTCGGAATCGATCGTGCCGGTCTACCGCGAGCGGCGCGACGCATTGTGCAGCGGGGCTGCTCTCCGCCTCAGCGACTGGTTCGAGTGGGAGGTGCCTCCCGGCGGCATGTTCGTCTGGATGCGATCGAAGAACCGGGCGATCGACACCGACGAGCTCTACAAGTTCGCGATCGAGGAGAAGGTCGCCTTCGTGCCGTCCAGCGTCTTCGACTTCACCGGCGAGGACCGCTTCGCCATGCGCGTCAACTTCACGCGCAGCTCACCGGAGGTGATCCGCGAGGGCGTACGCCGTCTCGGCCGGGCCATCGACACCTACGTCTCCTCGCGGCCGCAGCTGGCACCGCGCCCGTCGCGCTGAACCGGACGCGGCGGCACGGCGCATGGGCTCACGCCAGGAGCTTCATGAAATTGCGCTTGCGCCCGTGGCGCGCCTTGAGCGCCGTGACATAGGCGGCCTGCTCGGCCGCGTTTCTCAAACCGGCCATGCGGGCGACCAGCTTCGCCGCTTCGGCATAGGCGGGATTGCCGCCGCCGCCGGCGAGCTCCTCCACGCGCGCGGCGTAGGTCTCGAGCGCCTCGCCGGGATGCGTCGCCTCGCTCGCCCGGGCAAGAGCCTCCCTCCCGCCTCTCGACGCTCCGTGCGCGCGCCGCACCGCCCGCGATGTCCCGCGACCCGTCGATATCGAAGCGGGGCCGGTCCCCGGGTTTCATGTGTGCGGCTGCAGCAACCCGTCGGTCTCGATCAGGCGCAAGGCCTCATCCAGCGTGACCGACGCATGCAGACGGAACCACTGCCCGGTATGCCGATGCCACATGACGTCGAAGCGGATGTCAGCGAGGCATTCCTCGACATGGTCGAGACGCGTGAACGCCGAATCAAATTCTTCCCCGGCATTGTCGGGAAAGCCCGAACGGTAGCGCGTGAGGAAGCTGTATTTGCTTCCCCGCCATCGGCCGAGGATGTCGACGGCATAATTGAACATCGTCGGCCGTATCGCGGGCAGGAAGCGGGGCTTCAGAATCCCGGCGATGAAGTCCGCGCATGTGCCGGCGACGGCCGCCTTCTCCGCGGCCGACAGGGTCCTGACCCTCACCCGTCTCTTTGCCGGCCCCGCCATCGACACATCCCTCCAGGTGGCTTGTTAGACCATCCGGCATCGCCGCAAAACCGCGAAAAGGCCGCCGAGGCCGGCTGGCAATCCGACGATCGCGGCCGCCTGGGCGGGCGCGTTCTCGATCGGCAGCGTCGGCGGCTCCTTCAGCGGTTTCGCGGTCTTCGTGTGGATTTTCCGGGGAAGATCGGCATCATCGGCGGTGAGCCGAGCGTTACCCTCAAGCCGACGAGCCCCCCGCCATGACCACTGTCCCCGGCCCGGACGGCAAGCCGCGCTGCCGCTGGTGTGCGGCCGCGCCTGAGTTCTTCGCCTACCACGACGGCGAATGGGGCTTCCCCCAGGGCGACGACCACCTCCTGTTCGAGAAGCTGTGCCTGGAAGGATTCCAGTCGGGCCTGAGCTGGCGCACCATCCTCGCCAAGCGCGAGAATTTTCGCCGCGCCTTCCACAGCTTCGACTTCCACAAGGTCGCGCGCTTCGACGAGCGCGACGTCGAGCGCCTGTTGAAGGACGCGGGCATCATTCGCCACCGCGGCAAGATCGAGGCGGCGATCAACAATGCCGGCCGCGCCGTCGAGATGGTGAAGCGCGAAGGCTCGCTGGCCTCCTTCCTCTGGCGCCACGCGCTGCCGGCCGGCTCAGCCCCCTCGACAGCCGCGACCACGCCGGAGTCGATCGCGCTGTCGAAGGCGCTGAAGAAGGACGGCTGGAAATTCGTCGGCCCCACCACCGTCTACGCCTTCATGCAGGCGATGGGCCTGGTCAACGACCACGTCGAGGGCTGCGTGACGCGGGCGAAAGCGGAGACGGCGCGGAAGAAGTTTCCGCAGATGAAGCGGTGACGGGGTCGCCGAACCAGCCGAGCCACTCGCCGACCAGCGCCAGCCGCGCCCTGTCGACGGTATAGACGCGCGTCCGCCCGCGGCGTTCCTGGCGCACCAGGCCGGCGTCTTCGAGCACGCGGAGGTGACGGGTCGTCGTCGGCCATTTATGGGCGAAGCGGCCGGCGATCTCGCCCGCCGTCGCCTCGCCCCGGAGATGGATCGTCAGGAGGATCTGGCGGCGCGCCGGGTGTGCCAGCCCGGCGACGACGGCGTCGAGCGCCGCCAGCTTCTCGTCGGCGCCATCGGTCAAATCGGCTCCACCTCGCAGATCATCATGTCCTCGAGCACCGGGCCCATCGGCTCCCAGACCGCCATGACCTCCGGCGTCTGATGCGCGATGTCGCTGCCCCTGCCGTCCTTCCAGACGAAATACTCGATGAACTGTTCGCGCTTCTTGCGGATGTCATAGGCCTTCCATACCCGGAACGGCTCGGCGGTGACGAGGCCGACCTTGCGCAAGGCCGGCTCGTGCTTCTTCACCAGCGCCAGCAGCTCGGCCTCCTTCCCCGGCTTCGGACGGTAGATGACGATGTTCGCGACCGGCGCGTCCGGGTTCGCGCGCGGCCGCTCCGGATGATCGGGCTTGCTCATGGGCCGGCTCTCTTTCTCTGGTCGAAGGTCCCGGAGAGACATTTAGCATCTTCGCTTAATGGCGCCCAGAAGAATTAGCCAATCCGCTAAATGAATTGGGGTGCCGCGACGGAGCCGCCGGCGGAGAACCGGATCAGCCTCTGACGAGCGTGGCCGCCTTGCGCAGCGCCTTGTCCAGCGTGACCAGCTCGACCCCGAGCGTGCGCGCGAGCCAGAGATAGCTCGCCTCATAGACGGTCAGGCCGGTCTCGAGCGAAAGCGCCAGCGCCTCGTCCTGGTCGACGGCCACCTCCTCCACGCCGAGCCGATGACGCAGGCGGAAACCAGCGAGAAGCGCGTCCCGCAGCGCCGGATGCCGCCGGCATTTCACCAGGCAGACATTCGCCAGCTCGAAGGCGAGAAGCGCCGGCGCGACCAGGCGGGCGCCGTCGAGCCGGCCGGCGATCACACCGGCCTCCGGCTCGCCGAACAGGAGGGCGGCAAGCGCCGAGGCGTCGACGACCTTAACGGCCGTCACGGTCGCCGCGGACGATCGACGCCGCTTCGGCCGGCGTCTTCAATCCGAGTCCGCGGATCTCCGCCAGCACGTCGGCGGGCGTCGCCGGCTGCTCGGCCTTAGCCGCTGTCTCGATGATCGCCAGCAGCTCGCCCTGCAGGGAGCGATGGTTCCGCTCGGCCCGCTCCCGCAGCCGCTTCACCACATGGTCCGGCGCATTCTTGATCGACAGGGTCACAGGCATGGTTTCAATCTGGCTCCGTATTGGCGCCATTAGTAGCACGCCGTCGCCCCCGGCCGGAAGAGGTTATCGCCAGCGGCGATCTCCCGCCCCTCGATCTTCATCCTGGAAATGGGATTTTTGAGCCTAGTTGGCGCGCGCCCCTTCCAAAGCGTCGCACAACAGGACGATGAGGCCCGCCATGGCACGCCGACGCGCTGAGACGACGAACGACGACGAGACGATCACGCGCGGCACCGGCAACGTGTTCGCCGACTTGGGCTACGCAGATGCCGACGAGCGGCAGACCAAGCTGCGCCTGGCGCACGTCCTCAACGGCGTGATCGCCCGCCGCCTGACCCAGGCCGCCGCGGCGGCGAAGCTGAGCGTCAACCAGCCGAAGATGTCGGCGCTGGCGAACTACAAGCTCGACGGCGTCTCGGTCGAACGGCTGATGACGTTCCTGACCGCGCTCGACCAGGACGTGGAGATCACCATCAGGACCAAGCCACGGTCGAGAGCGGCGGCGCGGAATTTGGTGGTGGCAGCGTGAAAATCCTTATGGAGAAACAAGAGGGAAGTCCGCGCCGAAATTGGCTCGTAGCGGCCTCTTCTTCTGATCAGGTGTCGAAAAATTCTTCGTAGTCCTCAAGGATCGTCTCACGCATGTGAGAGAGGTTTGGTTGGGACAGAATTTCTTCGATGGCTTCATATGACAAGAAAGAGCACCGCTCGGACATTGCCCCTCCCTCAAGCACGGAGAACACTGGCCGAACTATTTCACGTCGGACCTGCTCGCGTCGGTCGCTCGGCGCTACAATATGAAGTGAAATGTTCATGCGAGGCTGCATCGCAAGAAGGTCGGCCATTCGAAGCAGGCCGCTGTAGATCGCTGTCGTATGTTCGACCTCGAATGCGTGGGCGATTGATCGCCTCTGTAGCCAGATGACGTCGATGTTCTCAATCGTTTTCAATGTCGTCAAATCGTAGTTGAGGGGCAAGTTGGATACAAATTTTTCGTGAATGGCACCGGGAATTGTTCCTAAGACGCGGGCCCGATCACCGGGCGGAACCCAAATGTTGAATCCCAGCGTCACACCTAGTTCAGCTACCTTCGCCTGTATCCTAGTCGATGCACGGACGTCTCGCACTGGCTCAACGGGCACATCTTCTTCGTCATCACGCTCCGGAACCTCGACCTCAATCTCACCTCGTTCAGTGCGCACCACCGTCCTGTTGACTATGTGACGACGGTCAGCAGCATCCAATTCGTAACGCTTTCGATCATGCTCTTGGCGTCTAAGAGCTTCCGCAACGATGTGCGCGTCGGATTCCGTGATCGCAATTAAGGACTGCCTCAGTCTCGCGAACTGCGCCCAGCCGCGAGATCCCACTACAAGTGATCGGGTAAAGGACAAGCTGTTCCAAATTTCGGGCTCAACGATCGGCACCGCGTGCTCGAAATCGAGCATCACTTTGGGCGTGACGTCAAAACGTATGGGAAAGGGATCGTTGACGTCAGCGAAGACGGGTGATGAGTCCTCAAAAGCTTTGCTCTTAACCTCTAAGATCCCACACCATCGCGACAGCTTAACCAGGTAACAGAGGAATACGTCCCCGGGTTCGACACGCCCAAAGGCCGTCTTCCGTTGCCGTGGGCGAAATCCGGAAACTGTCGCCCCGTGCTCCCGAAATCGTTGCCACGTGTATGGCGTGAAGAGATCAAGCCAATATTGCAACTCGCGCCCCCGCTTGGACTGCAGCCGAGCTAAGTCCCGTTAGCCTCCGGGATAGAGGTGCTTACGTCGAGTGAATATTTGCCCCCTACCCCCACTCGATCGTTACCGGCGACTTGCTCGTCACGTCTTAGATGACGCGGTTGATGCCGCGGCATTCGTCGATGATGCGGGTGGCACACTTGGCCAGGAAGCCGTGATCGAAGGCGTCGCTGTGAGCGATCATGCCGCCGGTCGAGGTGACGGCGCGTAGAGCGAGCACGCGGTCGTAGCTCCGCGCGTCGCCCCATCACGCCGACAGCGCGCACACGCAGCATCCCGACACTAGCCGCTCGGGTGAAGCCCCGGCGCTTCCCGGCCCGTCGCTGTCACATAGTCGGTGTAGCCGCCGCCGAACTGATGCACGCCGTCGGGCGTCAGCTCCAGCACGCGGTTCGAGAGCTGGGCCAGGAAGTGGCGGTCGTGGCTGACGAACAGCATGGTGCCCTCGAACTCCGACAAGGCCTGGACCAGCATGTCCTTCGTCGCCATGTCCAGATGGTTCGTCGGCTCGTCGAGAACCAGGAAGTTCGGCGGATCGAACAGCATCTTCGCCATGACCAGGCGCGCCTTCTCGCCGCCGGACAGCACGCGGCAGGGCTTCTCGATATCGTCGCCGGAAAAGCCGAAGCAACCGGCCAGCGTGCGCAGCGTGCCTTGTCCGGCCAGCGGGAACGACGTCTCCAGGGATTCGAACACCGTCTCGTCGCCGTCCAGCAGGTCCATGGCGTGCTGGGCGAAATAGCCCATGCGCACGCTGCTGCCGAGGGTCACCGTCCCTTCATCCGGCGCGGTCTCGCCGGCCACCAGCTTCAGCAGCGTGGATTTCCCCGCGCCGTTGGCGCCCAGCACGCACCAGCGCTCGCGGCGGCGCACCTTGAAATCGAATCCTGAGTAGATCGACTGGCTGCCATAGCCCTTGTGAACCTTCCTGAAGCTCGCCACGTCGTCGCCCGAGCGCGGCGGGGCGCGGAACTCGAACTGGACGGACTGGCGGCGCCGGGGCGGTTCCACCCGTTCGATCTTGTCCAGCTTCTTCACCCGGCTCTGGACCTGCGCGGCATGCGAAGCGCGCGCCTTGAAGCGCTCGATGAACTTGATCTCCTTGGCGAGCATCGCCTGCTGGCGCTCGAACTGTGCCTGGCGCTGCGTCTCGTTCAGCGCCCGCTGCCGGTCGTAGAAATCGTAGTTGCCCGAATATGTCGTGAGCGAGCCGCCGTCGATCTCCACGATCTTGCCGACGATGCGGTTCATGAACTCGCGGTCATGCGATGTCATCAGCAGCGCGCCGTCGTAGTTCTTGAGGAAGGCTTCCAGCCAGATCAGGCTTTCGAGGTCCAGATGGTTGCTGGGCTCGTCCAGCAGCATGCCGTCGGGGCGCATCAGCAGGATGCGGGCGAGGGCCACGCGCATCTTCCAGCCGCCCGACAGCAGGCCGACATCGCCATCCATGCGTTCCTGGCTGAAGCTGAGCCCTGCGAGCACTTCCCGCGCCCGGGCCTCCAGCGCATACCCGTCCAGTTCCTGGAAACGCGTCTGCACCTCGCCATAGCGCTCGACGATCGCGTCCATATCGCCGGCCCGGTCCGGATCGTTCATCTGGGCCTCGAGGCTGGCCATCTCGGCCGAGAGCTGGCTCACCGGCCCGACGCCGTCCATCACCGCCGCGACGGCGGTCTGGCCCGACATCTCGCCGACATCCTGATTGAAATAGCCGATGGTCATGCCGGTATCGATCGACACCTGGCCGTCATCGGGCCGGTCCTCGCCGGCGATCATCCGGAACAGCGTCGTCTTGCCGGCGCCGTTCGGCCCGACCAGCCCCACCTTCTCCCCCTTCTGGAGGCCCATCGACGCGTCGATGAACAGGAGTTGATGGCCGTGCTGTTTGACGATGTTGTCGAGACGAATCATGAGGTCCGTGCTGAAAGAGGTTGGGCTTGCTGGAAATGGCGAGGGAAGCGGTGTCGCGGCGGCGTCCGACCGTCGCTTCGCTCCGGCCCCCACCCCGCCCTCCCCCGCTTCGCGGGAGAGGGGGCACGAAACTCAGCGCGGTCGCCCTACTCCCACTCGATCGTCCCCGGCGGCTTCGAGGTCACGTCGTAGGTGACGCGGTTGATGCCGCGGCATTCGTTGATGATGCGCGTCGCACACTTCGCCAGGAAAGCGTGCTCGAAGGGGTAGCTGTCGGCGGTCATGCCGTCGGTCGAGGTGACGGCGCGGAGCGCCAGCACGTGGTCGTAGGAGCGGGCGTCGCCCATGACGCCGACGGTCTTGACCGGCAGCAGCACGGCGAAGGCCTGCCAGATTTTGTCGTAGAGGCCGGCCTTGCGGATCTCATCCAGATAGACGGCGTCGGCCTTCCTGAGGAGATCCAGCTTGGCGCGGTCGATGGTGCCGGGCATGCGGATGGCGAGGCCAGGCCCGGGGAACGGGTGGCGGCCGACCAGGCTCTCGGGCAGTCCCAGCTCGCGCCCCAGTGCCCGCACCTCGTCCTTGAACAGCTCGCGGAGCGGCTCGACCAGCTTCAGATGCATCCGCTCCGGCAATCCCCCGACATTGTGGTGGCTCTTGATGGTGACGCTGGGGCCGCCGGTGAAGCTGACGCTCTCGATCACGTCGGGGTAGAGCGTGCCCTGGGCCAGGAACTGCGCGTCGCCGACCGTCTTCGCCTCGGCCTCGAACACGTCGATGAACAGGCCGCCGATGATCTTCCGCTTCTGCTCGGGGTCGCTGACGCCGTCGAGCTTCTTAAGGAACAGGTCGGAGGCGTCCTTGTGGATCAGCGGGATGTTGTAGGTGCCTCGGAACAGCTTCACCACCTCCTCGGCTTCGCCCTGGCGGAGCAGGCCATGGTCGACGAAGACGCAGGTGAGCTGGTCGCCGATGGCCTCGTGCAGAAGCACGGCGACCACCGAGGAGTCGACGCCGCCGGAAAGCCCGCAGATCACCTTGCCCTTGCCCACCTGCTCGCGGACGCGCCGGATCGCCTCGGCGCGAAACGCCTTCATCGACCAGTCGCCGGAGCAGCCGGCGATGCCGCGGGTGAAGTTGCGGAGGATCTTCGCGCCGTCGGGCGTGTGCACGACTTCCAGGTGGAACTGCACGCCGTAGAACCTGCGCGTCTCGTCGGCGATGGCGGCGAAGGGCGAGCCCTCGCTGGTCGCCACCACCTTGAAACCCGGCGGAATGGCGGTGACCTTGTCGCCGTGGTTCATCCAGATCGGGTAGCGGCTGCCCTTCTGCCAGACGCCGTCGAACAGCGGGCTCGGCTCCTTGATCTCGAGCTCGGCGCGGCCGAATTCGCGATCATGCCCGCTCTCCACCCCGCCGCCGAGCTGAGCCGCCATGGTCTGCTCGCCGTAGCAGATGCCGAGCACGGGCAGCTTCGCCTCGAACACCCATTGCGGCGCCCGGGGCGTCGTCTGCTCGGTGACCGAGGCGGGTCCGCCGGAGAGGATGATCGCCTTGGGCTGGAACGCCTGCTGCTTCTTCACGTCGGTGTTGAACGGCATGATCTCGCAATAGACGCCGTTCTCGCGCACGCGCCTTGCGATCAGCTGGGTGAATTGCGAGCCGAAGTCCAATATGAGCACGCGATCGGTCATCGAGTTTCCTTCCAGCGCCGGAGGTCGGGCCAGTCATAGGCCACCTCCGGGTATCTGATTCCGCCGATGTCGTTGTGGCCGGCCTCTGTGGCGGTGCCGCCGATGCGCTCGTAGAAGGCGCGGGCCGGTGCGTTCTCGCGCAAGGTCCAGATCCGCCCCTCGTTCATGCCGAGCTCCAGCATGCGCTCGAACGAGGTCACCACCAGCCGGCGGCCGACGCCGCGGCCCTGAAACTCCGGCAGCACGTAGAGCGCATAGACCTCGCCGCGGCTGGTGTCGGTCGAGTGCTGGCGGGGGCCGCCCGAGGCGAAGCCGACCACCCGCTCGCCGGCGGCCGCGACGAAGCAGAAGCTCGTGCCCTTGGCCTCGGCGATCACCTGGGCCCAGAAGGCCGCGATGCGGACGTCGCTCATGTCGTCCAACAGCCGCGGCGGCATGATCCGGCGGTAGGCCTCGCGCCAGGTGTCGATCTGCACGCGGGCGATGCCGGCGGCGTCGTCGAAATCGGCATGGCGGATCTCGATCGCCGAGATGCGGTCGCGCCAGGCGGCGACGGCGATGCCGGCATCGTCCCAGCCATAGAGGACGGAGGGTCGGATCAGGCCGGCGATCGACGGGTTCTCGGCGAACTCGACCTCGCGGCCGCCTAAGCGCGCGAAGAAGGCCCGGCCGCGGTCGTTGCCGGCCAGCGTCCACAGGCGCACGCGCCGGCGCCCGGACCGGGCCAGATCCATGAACGCCGCCGCCATCAGCGCCTCGCCGACGCCGCGGCCGCGCCACCACGACAGCACGTAGAGCGAATAGACCTCGGCATCGCAGCCGATGTCGCCGTCGCGGGGCGGGCCGCCGGCAATCACGCCGACCGCCTCGGTGCCGACCATGGCGACATGACCGAACCGCCCCTCGCCCTCGGCGAGGCGACGCCTCCACTTCTCGAGCTGGGCCGCCTCGTCGACGACGTCCAGCACCTCCGCCGGGAAGAGGCTGCGATAGGCCGAGCGCCAGCCTTCGAGCTGGATGCGCGCGGCAGCCGGCGCATCCGCGGCCGTAGCCGGGCGAATCTTGACCTCGATGCCGGCGCCCTCGGTCACGGCCGGTCCATCGCCGCGACACGCTCGATACCGGGCCGATCCCAGGCATAGGAGACGCCGGTGTGCGGCGCCGGCTCGGTGTGGTCCTCGCGCAGGCCCGGCACGCCACCCAGCTTGCGATAGAAGGCCTCGCCCGCGACGTTGCCGACATGCACCCAGAGATGCGCGGACTTGCGCTCGTCATTGCGGAAGCGGGCGAACATCCGCGCCATCAGCCGGCCGCCGATGCCGCGGCGGCGAACCCGGGACAGGAGATAGATCGCATAGACCTCGGCATCGAAGCCGTACTTGCCGCGCGTCGGCCCACCGGAGGCGAAGCCGACGACGTCATCCATTTCGAGCGCGACGATGGTGTGCCGGCCGTCTTTCGCCGGCAGGCCGCGGCGCCAATGGGCGGCGCGCCCGGCCTCGTCGAGGCCGTCCAGATAGGCATCGGGGACGAGGCCGCGATAGGTCGTGCGCCAGCCCTCGACATGGACGCGCGCGATGCCGGCGGCATCATCAGGGCCGGCGTCGCGAAGCACGATCCCGCTCACGAGCGGCGCTCCAGCACGGCGAGGAAGAAGCCGTCGGTGCCGTGCTGCGCCGGCGTGAGGCGCAGCGACGGCCGGTCGGTCGGCGCGCTGCCGCCGATCGCCGCCGACCAGATCTCGCCGATCGGTAGTTGCGCGAAGCCGACATGGGTCGAAAGGAAGTGCGCGACCTGGTCCTCGTTCTCTTCCTTCAAGAGCGCGCATGTCGCGTAGATCAGGCGCCCGCCGGTCTTCACCAGCCGCGCCGCCTTGTCCAGGATCTCGCGCTGCTCGCGGACCAGCGCCTCGATGTCGTCCGGCCCATAGCGCCAGCGAGCATCGGGATTGCGCCGCCAGGTGCCCGAGCCGCTGCACGGCGCATCGACCAGCACACGGTCGAAGTTGCCGGCCTGGCGCTTCACCCATTTGTCGCCGGGGGCCAGCAGATGCGTCTCGACATTGTGGACGCCGGCGCGGCGGAGCCGCACCTTCGCCCGATCCAGCCGCCCTTCGGAGGTGTCGCAGGCGACCAGCCGGCCCTCGTTCCGCATCGAGGCGGCGAGCGCCAGCGTCTTGCCGCCGGCACCGGCGCAATAGTCGACCACCTTCCTGCCGGGCCTGGCGTCGACCAGCGCCGCCACGATCTGCGAGCCCTCGTCCTGGACCTCGACCATGCCGCTCCTGAACGCGGTCCAGTGCTCGATCGGTTTCCTGGCGCCAAGCCTGAGCCCCAGCGGCGACAGCGTCGTCGGCTCGGCCTCGATGCCCTCGGCCTTCAGCGCCGCTTGCGCCTCGTCGCGGTCCTTCGCCTTCAGGAGGTTGGCGCGGAGATCGAACGGTGCGGTCCGGTTCAGCGCCGACATCTCCTCGGCGAAACGCTCGCCGAAGAGCGCGCGCAGGCGCTCGGCCAGCCAGTAGGGGCATTCCGGCGGCGCGTCCGGCGCGTCCAGCGGCCGGCCGGCCAATTTCTCCGCCAGCGCCACCTCACGTTCCGAGAGCGCGCCGGTCGCATGCGGGCCGGCCGAGAACAGCATCTCGATCGCGTCCATCGAGCGCCCGTCGGCGACCATGACGTCGGCCAGCACGCGCCGTCGCGCATCGACCACGTCGCGATATCCGGACTCGCGCAGATGCCAGTCGAGGCGGGCACGGCGGCGCAGCACGCCGAAGACCCGCTCGGCGATCGCCTGGCGGTCCTTGGAGCCGATGTAGCGGCGGTCGCGGAAATAGCGGTCGAGCACGCGGTCGGCCGGCGGCGCGGATTCAGCCGAAATGGCGCCGAGCGCCTCGATCGCGGCGGCGAGGCGGGCGGAGGGGGTCATCGCGCGACCTTTCGGACTCCCTCTCCGGCGCGGCGGGGGAGGGCCGGGGTGGGGGCCGCGCGCAGCGAGGGTCGGCATTCGTCACAGTCCCGGAACGCCCTCGCTGCG